>DATLAR010000231.1:0-10148 GCA_035527355.1 Planctomycetota bacterium | reverse complement strand
GCCGCCAAGTCACGATGTTTCGCATCAGGCATCTCATAAAGATAAGCCTTACAATCCGTACGCGATTCGTGCGGATACGGCGGATCGCAGTAAAAGAGCGTGTCCGGGCTGTCGTATAGCCTCACCACCTCGACCGCGGGCCGGTTCTCGATCTGTACCCGCAGAAGTCTCTCCGCGATTTCGGGCAGCTCCTTTATGCTTCCCAGCCACCGCGAAACGGACCCAGACATCCCGGCTCGGCTGGTGTTCTTGCAGTTCGCCCACCTGCCCAATGAAGCTCTTTGCGCGAGACCGGTCCTCACTTGCCGGGCGCAAACGAAGAAACGCCGTGCTCTCTCGATAGCGGTCAACTCCCCGCCGTCCGCTTGAATGGCATAATAGAACTCCTCCCTTGAGAAAGGCGTCAGTCCTATAGCTTCCACGAGCCTGGCCTTGTCGGCCCGCAAAACCCTGAAAAAATTCACGACCTCGCCATCGATGTCATTGTACGTTTCCACGGGAGAGGGATGACGATTGAGCAGAACGGCCGCCGAGCCGCCGAACGGTTCGCAGTAATGGTGGCACTCGGGCAGAAGAGGCAGCAGCCATCCGAGGTAGTTGAACTTCCCGCCATACCAGCCAAAAGCGATCTTGCGATCGGTGTTTCCGAGGCGCTTCACCGCTGGCCGTTCACCCACACCGGGAAATAACGAGGGGGATTCGCTGAGACGCTCGCCGCCATTCAGGTAGATTGAGCAAGGCTTTCTGGACATTGGCACTCTCGATCCGTATGCAACGCGTTGCCCGGATTGGACTCTCGGGCAATAGCATAACCTTCGGAGCCGCGAATGTCAAGCAATTACCTGCTGATCGAACTGGTGTTTCCGCGTTCGAATCCGCCGGCGCCGGCTTTGCATCTTGCACTCTTCGATGTTTTAGGTAGAATATACAGCCTCTAAATCGCCATTGGCGGCGGAAAGATCAAGGACTCAGGCAATAGGCAAGCGAGACCCGACATGAGCAAGAAAATGGTGGAGTCGCGGCGTGAGCGGCTATCGATGGATTTTGACTGGAGATTCCTTCGCGGCGAGGTGCAGCAGGCGGCATCGCACACGCACGGCGAAACCTATATGTCCGTTAAGGCCGGCGAGGGATACGGCGCCGCCAATCCCGATTTCAACGACGCCGAATGGCGATCGGTTGATCTTCCGCACGATTGGGTGGTGGAGGGCACGTTCGTGCCGGAGGCGAACATGAACCACGGCTTTCTGCCCGCGGGCGTCGGCTGGTATCGTAAGACGTTCGTACTTCCCGCAGAAGACGCCGGCAAGCGGCTGTGGCTGGAGTTTGACGGCATTTTCCGCAACGCCAGCGTTTGGCTGAACGGCTTTCTGCTTCGCACGCACGCCTGCGGCTATACGAGTTTTGACGTGGATATTTCCGACGTGGCGAATTGCGGCGGCGAGAACGTGCTGGCGCTGAAGGTGGACGCCTCGCAGTTCGAGGGATGGTGGTACGAGGGCGGCGGCATCTACCGCCACGTGTGGCTGACGAAGACCGACCCGCTGCACATCGCCCGGTGGGGCACGTTTGTCACGTCGGCAATCGCAACACGCAACGGAGCCTCCACCGCGGAGCTGTCGATCAAGACCGAAGTGGTGAACAACTTGGACCACGACGTCTCCTGCGAGCTTGTCTCCGATATCCTTGACTCCGAAGGCCGCAAGGTAGCCGGCACAAGCTCCAAGCAAACCATCCCCGCGGGCAGCCGCTTCGAGTTTGAGCAGCAGGTGTCGGTGGACGACCCGCGGCTGTGGTCGCTGGAAGACCCGCACCTCTACACGCTGCAGAGCGTTGTGAAGGCGGCGCGGAAAAACGTGGATGCCTGCGAGACCACCTTCGGCGTCCGCACTGTCTGGTTCGACGCAGCCAGCGGCTTCTTCCTCAATGGCAAGCCGCTGAAACTGAAAGGCACGTGCAACCACCAGGATCACGCGGGCGTGGGCGTGGCCCTGCCCGATCGCGTAAATGAATTCCGCATCGAGCGCCTGAAGGATATGGGCAGCAACGCCTACCGCTGCGCGCATAATCCTCCCACGCCCGAGCTGCTCGATGCCTGCGACCGCCTGGGCATGCTGGTGATGGACGAGAATCGTACGCTGGGCAGCTCGCCCGAAGTGCTGGCCGACCTCGAGAGCACGATACGCCGCGACCGCAACCATCCCAGCGTGATCATGTGGTCGCTGTGCAACGAGGAGCCGCACCAGGAAACAACCACCGGCGCCCATATAGTTGCCACGATGAAGCGGCTGGTGAAGAAGCTCGACCCCACGCGGCCCGTTACGATGGCGATGAACGGCGGCTGGGGTTCGGCCACGTCGAAAGTGCTCGACGTGCAGGGCTGCAACTACTTCATCGACAACTGCGACAACTACCACCGGCAGTTTCCCGAGCATCCGATCGTGGGCACCGAAACCGCAAGCGCCGTGAGCACTCGCGGCATCTACCAGAACGATCCGGCCCGCGGCTACCTGAGCGCTTACGACGTGAACGCCGTGCCGTGGGGCGCCACCGCCGAAAAAGTGTGGCGGCAGGTGACCGAGCGGCCGTTCGTGTCCGGCGAGTTCGTCTGGACCGGTTTTGACTACCGCGGCGAGCCCACCCCCTACCAATGGCCCTGCATCAATTCGCATTTCGGCATCATCGACATCTGCGGCTTCCCCAAAGATACTTTCTACTATTACAAAGCATGGTGGCGCAACGAGCCGATGCTGCACCTCTTTCCGCATTGGAACTGGCCGGGCCGCGAAGGGCAGGAGATCGACGTCTGGTGCCACGGCAACTGCGACCAGGTGGAGCTTTTCCTTGATGGCGTGAGCCTGGGCCGGAAGGAAATGCAGCACAATTCGCACCTGGAGTGGAAGGTGAAATACGAGCCGGGCACGCTGCTGGCACGCGGCTACCGCGACGGCAAGGAAATTGCAACGGCACAGGCGGCCACAACCGGGCCGGCGGCGGCCGTGCGGCTATGTCCCCACCGCCTGGCCATCCGCGCCGATGGCGAAGACGTGTCGATCGTGGCCGCGGAGATCATCGACGCCGAGGGCCGCATTGTGGCCGTCGCCGACAACGAGGTGCGCTTCCGCGTCAGCGGCGATGCCGCGATCATCGGCGTTGGCAATGGCGATCCCAGCAGCCACGAACCGGACAAGGCGACGCGGCGGCGGGCGTTTGGCGGCCGCTGCATGGCCATCGTGCAGTCGAAGCGCGGCAAGCCCGGCGTCATCACGCTCGAAGCCGAGTCGACCGCGCTGCCGCCGGTAAGAATCGTGATCGAGGCGCAGGAATGCGAGCTGAAGCCGATGGTGCCGTCGCTGCCGTCGGGCGAGCTGATCCGCACGTGGAGGATGTCGTTGGTGGCAGACGCCCAGCCCGATGCCTCGTGGGCGCCGCAGGATTTCGATCAGAACACGTGGCTGACGGTGAAAGTGGGCCGCGGCACGGCCGGCACGTTTGCGAAGCCGGGCTGGGTGCTGTATCGCGCGCAGGCCGCGGCTCCGGCGTTCGATCCAGCGCGCGAGAGGCTTTCGCTGCGGTTCCACGGCATCGAGGGCGATGCGCAGATTTTCGTGAACGGCAAGAGCATGAAATCCACAGCGGGCGAGGGCGGCGCACTGGTGGCGCCGCTGCCCGACGCGAAGCCGCGCGAGCAGATGACGGTGGTGGCGATCGTTCGCGGCAGCGGACCGCGGGCCGGCATTACCGGCCCGGTGGCGTTCGAGCGGACGACGCGCTGACCGATGCAACAGGAGCTGCAAGGCGGGCAGACTAAACCCGCGGCCGATTGATTTCAGCCGCGGGTTGATTTTTTTCTGGGTTACGTCGCCGCCATGCGCTACACGGCGGCGGGCGCCGAGACGGCGTGTGCCTTGGCGGCGGGCTGCTTGTCCAGCACCTGCAACGCCACGGCGGCGGCCTTCTCGCCCGATAGCAGCATTCCGCCGAACGTGGGGCCCATTCGCGGCAGGCCGTAAAACGTGCTGACCGACATTCCCGCGATGATCAGCCCGGGATGCACGAGGCCGGTGTGCTCCACCAGCGCGTCTTCCGACTGCTCCACCCACATTGCGCCGTAGCCGACGGTTTTCAGCAGGCCGCGGGCTTCCAGCCGCTTCACCACGCATGCATCGTGGCCGGTGGAATCGATCACCACCTTCGCCTCGATGGCGATGGGGTCGACGCAGGTGATCTCGCGCGGGAGCGCGTGCACGGGCGTCCAGTTTATCACCACGCCGGCCACGCGGTTGCCGTCGCGGAGCACCACGTCGTCGCAGGTGGTCATATTGGCGAATTTAACGCCTGCGTCGCACGCGGCGGCGATGAGTTTGGAGCACGCGTGGGGGCCGTCGGCCGTGTAGAGCCCGCCGGATGCCAGGCGGTACGGCACGCCGAGCTCGGCCAGCACACGTTCGGCGGGGGTGCGGACGGTGACGGTGTTCATGAGGTATCCGCCGATCCAGAATCCGCCGCCGAGGTAGTTGTTGCGCTCGATGATGAAGGTTTTCACGCCGTTCCGGGCGAGGATACGCCCAGCCATGAGGCCGGCTGGGCCGGCGCCCACGATCACGCAGTCGGTGCTGACGAACTCGCTGAACTGGCGGGCGAACTGCGAAACGATCGCAAGCGAAATGTCCTTTTCCGCGCCTTCTCCGAATATCCTTTGAGTCATTATTTCATCTCCTTTTCTTCACAGCCGTCAGAAGTTCAGTTCCATCGCCCTTGTAGGGCACGCCTTAATGCACAGCTCGCACGCGATGCATTTTTCATTGTCAAAAATCACCTTCATCGTGTTGCGGTCCATCTCGAGCGCGCCGGCGGGGCAGGCCGAGGTGCACGCCCCGCAATGCGTGCAGCGGGTGTCGTCGCGCACTATGTCCTGGCTCAGCGGCTGCACCTGCACGCCCGCCTTGCGAAGGTAAGCCAGGCCGCCGTCCAGCGAATCCTCTCCGCCCGAAAGCTCCAGCACCATCAGCCCTTCTTCCTTGGGCGTAACGGAGGCCTTGAGGATGTTGAACTCCAGCCCGAAGCTTTTCACCAGGCCGCAGACGATCGGCTGGTTGATCAGCCGGCGCGGGAAATGCATTACGATTCTTTTCGTGGCCATTGCTTACTCACCGGAAAAATACGGGGCGGCCGTTAGGTGCGCCGCCCCTGCTGAGGTACGTGAGAGTTTCAGACGATTGCCTTCTCGGCAAGCGGCCGGAAGGCGTAGCCCGAGTCGGCTCCGGGCAGGCCGGCCACCGGCTGCGTGAGCAGGAAGCGGCCCGTCTTGATCCAATCCTTCAGTTGCGCGGCGATCTCGAGTGCCTTCGAGTAGCTGGATAACGGGGCCGTGGGGACGGCTTGGCCGTTTACGGTGATCTGCCCGGTCTTGAGTTGGGCGTAGCTGACCTCGCCGAGGGTGTCGGGCTTGCGCTCGGGGTAGGTGGAGCTATAGTCCACTATGGGCGCAAACAGCTCGGAATCCCTCACCGCTGTGTGGCGGCAGATGTCTTCGTTGAGGATCGGAATGGGAATGCCCACGCCAACGGTGAGGGTGGCGCCGTAGCCTTGGAACGACGCGCCCAGCAGCCACTCGCGCTTCATCTGCTTGATGTCGCCCAGCAGTGCAAGCGTGCCCGCCGGCACCCGCGGCACTCCGTTGTCGCCGCGTTTCACGCCGGGGTTGTGCTGCGTGCCGTGCCACACCACGTAGCCCACGCCGCCGCCGAAGAAGAGCCTGGTGCCCAGCCCGATGGTCTTGTATAGCGGGTCGTTCAGCAGCGGCGAGAGCTGGCCCGCGCTGCAGTAGTTGGCGTTGCCCAGCCGCGGCTTTAATGTGCCCATGTAGGTGTGGATCACCTTATCGGACAGGTTGACGGCGCAGTTGTAGTTCTGGTAGGCGTTTCGCGGGTTGAATAGCACCGCCTCGTTGATGTCCTTGATGTTGATCCAGGTTTCGAGTTTCCTTCTCGGGTAGCAATCTGTGCCGTATGCGGAGGCAACGAGTTTCACGTCTTTGCCCGCCACGAGGTCTTCGATCACGTGGCCGCCGCCGTAGGCGAAGTCGCCCACGCCCGCCGAGTTGCGCGGATCCTCATCGGGTATGGCCGTGGCGCCGATGTAGAGATCGACGGCCGCCAGGCCGGTGTGCGCGGGCACGCCGTTGAGGGTCGTTCTTCCGCCGCCCAGCTTGATGCGGGGCTTCGAGTGGCCTATGTTGAGGTAGGCGCCCGACGAGCACATCGGCCCGAAGGTGCCCGTGGTAACGACGTCCACTTCCTCGGCCGCCTTCTTCAGGCCCTTCTCGGCCACGAGGTCGATGATCTCTTCGGCGGTAACCACCACCACCGTGCCATTCGCAATCTTTTCATTTATCGATGCAATAGTTTTAGACATTCGTCTGCTCCGTGGAAAATCCGTAACATGATTTTGCTAAACTCAGACAGTTTCAGGATTTCCACTACGCATGCTCCATAACATAAGACCACCACCTTTCAAGCGGGCGCCGCATAGCCGGCCAAACGCCCGTCTGCTGCTGATTATCTGAGATACCACCGGATGCGAGCCGGCCCATGCCGTCTATCTCGATCAACGTAATAGGCATTATACATGCCGCGAGGGTGATTGTCAATAAAAAACATGCTCAGATTTTTTCCGGCGGCGCCGCGCCCCTCGCCCGCGCACGCGGATACTTCTTGTGCAACAGGTGAATTTTTGGAACATGTTCGGCGGAGGCACGTCTATCTTACTAGAAAGAGCAGACTACTCTATGAACAGACCGGTCAACAACAGCGAGGCAACAAGGAAGAAAGCCACAGCGGCACGCGCCGCCGAGCCGTTCGACTTTGTCGCGATTGTCGGCCAGTACGAATCGCCGCTGCTGCGCTACGTTGGGCAGCTTCTGGGAAGCAACCGCGACGGCGCCGAGGAGGCGGTGCAGGAGGCTTTCCTGCGCCTGCACCGGCAGGTGAGCGAGCACGGGCGCGCCAGCATAGAGAATCTTTCGGCGTGGCTGTTCCGCGTGGCGCACAACCTGGCAATCAGCACCGTGCGCCGGCGCGAGCTCGAGCGGCGGCTGCGCGAGGAAAGCAAGGACGACCCCCTGGCCGACGGAGCCGATGGCGAGCCGGTGAACGCCCTCGACGTGCTGGTGCGCAAGGAGATGTGCGAGCGGGCGCTGGCCGAGCTGCAGATGCTGCCGCAGAAGCACAAGGAAGTGGTGCTGCTGAAAATCATCCAGGGATTCAGCTTCCGCGAGATCGGCGAGATCACGGGGCTGTCGGTGAGCCACGTGTCGTACAGGATGAACCAGGGCCTTCGCGAGCTATCGCGCCGGCTGAAGGGCGCGGGGCTTGCCTGATGAGGGTCCAAGGTCCAAGGTCCAAAGTCCAGGGTCAAGAGGAAGAGACGACGCGAGCATCCGCGCGAGAGACGCAGCAGTTGAGGATACAGAGCCTAAGAGGCTAAAGCCCAGAAGGCTAAGGCCTATTCCGGCTTCGCCGGGATGATCCCAAAGGGGAAGAATAATGCATTGCGAACAGGCTGAAACTTTGCTGGCTAACCACGCCTTCAACGAGCTCGATGCTCGCGAGAAGGCTAGCCTGCTGGAACACCTGGCCAAGTGCCCGGCGTGCACTGCCATGCTGGCCGAGATGCGGTCGGTGGCCGGCGCGCTGAAGGAAGCCTTGGAGGCGGGCGAGCCGCCGCGGCTGAGCCCGCAGCGCAGGGCGAAGCTTTTCCAGCTAATCGCCTCTGCCGAACACAAGAAACCGAAGGCCTCGCCGCCCAAACAAACAGCCATGCCGAAGAAGCCCTTCATGCCGGCCTCGTGGAGGAGTATTCAGGTAACGTGGTGGGGGAAGGCGGCCGCCGTGCTGATCTTCTGCATCGTTATGGCCGGTTTCCTACTGCCGTCGCTAAGCAAGGTGAGGGAGTGCAACACTACTGTGATGAGGCAGCACGAGGAGAGGAACATCGGCGGCGGCCGATCAGAAGAAATTCTTGAGTTGAACTGCAAGCCGGGTGACGAGGATGCTGACTTTGGGGGCGCGGCCGATGAGATGGGTTGGGCCGGGGCACCTGCAGACGATGACAGCATCGATGTCCCCGACGAAGCGGTAGTAGTGCGGAGGTACGGCGGCCTGGCGGCAAAGAGCGAAGCCCGCGAGAGCGAGGAAACCGCGCCCGCCGGAACTGCGACTCCGATGGTGGTTGCCAAAACTCCCGGCGCGCCCCCACTCGCCGTGGACGCCGAAGGCGCCGAGGGCACGTTTCATGGCATATACGGCTCACGCGGCGGCGGCGGACAAAGGAAATCGCTCTTGCGCGCCGATGCGACGCCGGCGCCGGCGGAACCCGCCAAGCCGGCGGATGGTGCCATAGCCGGCGTGCCGGCGGCCGTGCAGCCGCCGCCTGCCACGCCACCGTATCGCGAGCTGAATGGCCGGCCCGCCGGCGACGTACAAAAGGCCGGGGAAGACCTGGCGAAAGAGAAGCGAGCTGCCGGTCCCGCACTTGGTTCCGGCTCGGCTGCAAAAGCAGCGAAGGGTGCGCTGCCCGCTGCGAAGCGGCCGCGAGCAGCCGAAGATGCCGACGGAGATGCGTTGGACGTACAGTCCAAGTTGGAGCATGTTGTGGCGAAGCCCCCGGCCCTTCCGAAGCCGACGGACGCCCCAATTGTAGCCGGAAAAGCAGGCGGATTGAAGACGGATGCTCCTCACGCCGAAGCAATGCTCGAAGACTCCGAGCGAAGCTCGAGGGACGGCCTCGATGATCTGCGTGCGCAGCGAAAGGATGAGGTAGTGCGGCGCAGAGAGAGGAGTGGCATCGTCGACGAGGGCGAGTCTATGAGCGAGGCGGACGAGATGACCGTATCGGGCGAGATCCTGAACGCCAAGGGCGACGCAACGCAACACGTTGAGAGCTACCGCAAGGCTCTCGAGAGCGTGAACTGGGCAAAAGAGTTTTCGCGACCCGTCGAGGCGGCGGAAGGCAAAGATCGGGACCAAGACGCGTACAAAGCGCCTGAGAAACGCACGACCAGCCGGGGGAGCGTACTTGGATTTCTGGGCGGTGGCTTTGCGGCGGGCCGCGAGTACCATGCCCTCAAGGAGGCGCCGGTGCAGTTGGATCAGGGCTACTGGACCACGCCGCCGGTGGATCACGAGCGAGTGCGGAACGAGAAATTCAAGGATTACCTCTCAACGGCTTTTGCCGACGGGAAGGAAAGACACGCCGAGGCCGAGAAGAAGCCGGCATTTGTGCGCCTCACGCCCGACGAGGCCGCGCGCCAGGAAGCACAGATCACCATTCTATCAGGCAACGAGAGCGCGCTTGGGCAATTGAGCTCCGAAGAGACCGCGCCGACGGCGGATGAATGGCTGGAAGAGGAGACGGATAAGGACGCGTCTGAAACGATTACCGTGTTCAGGGCGATGCCCGTCAATCCCTTCGTTATGGCCGAGGCCGACCGCTTCTCAACGTTTGCGCTGGACGTAGACACGGCGTCGTATTCGCTTGCACGCAATTACATACGCCGCGGCCAGCTTCCGCCGGTGGCATCGGTGCGAATGGAGGAGTTTGTCAACGCGTTCGATTACAACTACCCCAAGCACACAAAGGGCGTTTTCACGGTGCACGCCGAGGCAATGCCCGCGCCGTTCGGCCGCGACCTGGCGCTCCTGAAGGTGGGAGTGCAGGGGCGGGTGCTGGGCCGCGAGGGGCGCAAGCCCGCGCACCTGGTGTTTGCCGTGGATGTGTCGGGCTCGATGGGCAGGGCCGACCGCATGCCGCTGGTGCAGCACGCGCTGGGCCTGCTGGCCGGCCGCCTGAGCGGGGCCGACCGCGTGTCGATGATCACCTTTGGCGGCGGCACGCGCCTGGTGCTCGAGGCGGTGCCCGCCGGCGAGAAGAAGCGCATCATCGACGCGGTGAACGCGCTGCAGTGCGGCGGCTCCACAAACCTGCTCGATGGCGTTACGCTGGCCTACGACGTGGCGCAGCGGGCATTCAGGGCGGGCGAGATCAATCGCGTGATACTTTGCTCCGACGGCGTGGCGAACATCGGCATCACCGAGGCCGACGATATGCTGAAGAAGGTGGGCACGTATCGCGATCACGGGATAACG
>DATLAR010000230.1:0-4383 GCA_035527355.1 Planctomycetota bacterium | reverse complement strand
CCGCCGGGCCACATTTTCCGCTTGCAAAATCCCGTTGTGCCGGCTATAATTACTGGTGTTGATGCCGAAGTGGCGGAATTGGCAGACGCGCTAGGTTGAGGGCCTAGTGCCTGGAAACGGGCTTGCGGGTTCGACTCCCGCCTTCGGCACCACGCGGTTGTTGAGATGCCATCATGAACTGCACGATCATCACTCCGGGCCGCATGCGTTACGAGCCCGCCTACCAGCTTCAGATGCAATGCGTGGCGCGCATCAAGGGCGACACGTCAGATCCGCAGGCTTTTCTGATCCTCCTCGAACACGACCCGGTGCTCACAATGGGCCGCCGCAGCGAGCAGTCCGAGCTCCTGGTGCCGCGTGAGCTGCTGGCGCAGAAAGGCATCGAGGTGCACGAGATCGACCGCGGCGGACGGATCACCTACCACGGCCCGGGCCAGATCGTCGGCTATCCAATCATTCCGCTGCTTGACGACCGCCGCGACGTCTACCGCTACATGCGCTCCCTCGAGCAAATCCTGATCGACGTTCTGGCCGGCTACGGCATCACAGCCGGCCGCGTGGAATCGCATACCGGCGTGTGGGTGGGCAACGACAAGATCGCTGCCATCGGCATCGGCGTAACCCGCTGGATCACCTTCCACGGATTCGCGCTGAACGTGGACCCCGACATGTCCGCCTTCAGCCTGATCACGCCGTGCGGCATCACCGGCAAGGGCGTAACGTCGATGCGCAAGCTGCTTGGCCGCGCCGTTTCAACCGACGAGGTTTGCGGCGCAATCATCACCGCCTTTCAGAAGGAATTCTCCTTCGACTCAATCCTGCACGCGGCCGCCGAAAGTGTTTGAACCAAGCCCCCGATCCGCTTGTTCATCCAATAGGGAAGGTCACCCGATCTCGTTCGTTCCAGCATTTCTTGGAGGGAAGGTTATGCCCAGAGACATACCCGTGGGAAACGGCTATCTGCTCGTGAATTTCGACAGGGATTACCAGATCCGCGATATCTACTACCCGCACGTCGGCAAGGAAAACCAGGCAGGCCGCGAGCCGTGCAGGTTTGGCGTCTGGGCCGACGGTCAGTTCAGTTGGATGGGAGCCGAATGGAAGAAGACGCTGAATTACCGCGACGACACCATCGTTACCGATGTGATCGCGCGAAACGACCACCTCGGCATCGAGCTGTTCTGCTCCGATTGCGTAGACCATCTCGAAACGATCTTCATCAGGCAGATCAGGGTGAAGAACCTGCGCGACTCGCACCGCGACGTGCGTCTGTTTTTCCACCACGACCTGAACATGTACGAAAACAGCACCCGCGACACCGTGTCGTACGACCCTTCCACACGCTCGATGATTCATTACAAAGACAAGCGATACTGCCTGATCGACACGGCCACGAATGACAGGTTTGGCGTGGATCAATACGCCGCCGGCGAGAAAGGCACCGCCGGCCGCCAAGGCACATGGCGAGACGCGGAGGACGGCGTGCTGGGCGGCAATCCCATCGCGCACGGGTCGGTTGACAGCACAGTGGGCGTGAATATTCGGCTCGAGCCCAACGGCGAGCAAGCCTGCTACCTGTGGCTCGCCTTCGGCACAGAGTATGCCGAGGTGAAAGCGTACAACGACTACGTGTGGTCCACCTCACCCGCCGAGCTGATCCGCCGCGCGCACAACTATTGGCTGCTGTGGTCCACAAAGGAAGACACCGACCTCAGCGCGCTGCCGGAGGACGTTCGCAAGCTTTACATCCGCAGCCTCCTGATCCTCCGCACGCAGGCCGATGCCGACGGCGGAATGATATCGAGCGGCGACAGCGAGGCGCGGCACTTCGGGCAAGACAGCTATTCGTACGTGCGGCCTCGCGAGGGGGCGCTGATGGCGCTCGGCCTCGATGCCGCCGGCTACCCCGAGATGTCGCGCAGCTTCTTCACCTTCTGCACGGCCTCGATGGCCCAGGAAGGCTTCCTGCTTCCAAAATACTTCGCCGACCGTGCCGCGGCCGACACCCGCCACCCGTGGGTGCACGACGGCCGAAACGTGCTGCCCATCCAGGAAGATTCCACGGCTATGGTCATTTACGCCCTCTGGCAGCACTTCAACCTCTACCGCGACCTCGATTTCATTGAGCCGCTGTACAGCGCACTCATCCTGCCCGCCGCTGAGTTCATGGCAGGTTACATCGATCACGAAACGCACCTGCCGCGCGAATCGTGGGACGTGTGGGACGAGCACTACGGGGTGCACACATACACCGTTTGCACGGTCATTGCCGCGCTCTGGTCGGCCGCGAAATTCGCGCGGGCGTTTGGCGATGACGAACGCGCGATGAAATTCAACACGGCCGGCGACAACATGAAGCAGGCGCTCGGCAGATACTTCTACCACAACGACCTTCGGCGATTCGCCCGCAGCGGATATCGCCGCGAGCAGGGCTACGAGCTCGACACGAAGCTCGATTCGCTGCTCGTTGCGCTGTTTGCCGCCGGCATCTTCGCACCCGACGATTACCGCGTGACCTCGACTATGGAGCAGGTGTGGAACGGCCTGTGGGTGAATACCGACGTGGGCGGCGTGGCTCGATACGAAGACGATCCCCTCCTTCGCGTGAATGCATCGCTGCCCGGCAATCCGTGGACGTATGCGGCGCTCGCGCTGGCTCATTGGAAGATCGTGCGCGCAGAAAACGTGGACGATCTGAACCAGGCTGTGCCGCTGATGCAGTGGGTGTGCCGCTCGGCGCTGCCTTCGGGCGTGCTGCCCGAGCAGGTGAACCCATACACAAACGAGCCGATTTCGGCGTCGCCCGCCAGCGTTACGCATGGCCGCCTGCTGCACGTGGCAGTGCTCTACCTCGACAAGCTGGAGTTGCTGCAGCCTTGCCCGATGTGCGGCCGCCCGCAGCGCACGCATCGCCGCCAGCCGCAGGAGGAACTGAACGCGTACGAATTGCGGACGGTTTCGGAATCGGAGGCGCGGCCGGCGGAGAAGAAGCGCGAGTTTGCCGAAGTGATGTGAGCCGCCGGCCAGGCCGGAAAGAGGCTTTGGCCTTTTAGACAGTGCGCGATGATACGGACAAGGGCGGAAGGTTGAAACTCCTTCCGCCCTTCAGTCTTTCGCGGCCGATCGCATTGGCATAATTCAGCCGGGGGCATCGCCCCACGCGGGGCCGTGCTACACGTTTTGATGCCGCTCTATCGCAGCCAGTGCCGCCCAGGCGCGCACGTGCGTGTTGTGCTCGTTGTCCTTGAGCGCGGCGGCGAGTGCGTCCTTGGCGTGCGGGCCGCCCAGGCGGCCTATGGCTTGGGCAGCGGTGCTGTACACGGGGTAGAAGTCGCGGTTGTCGGCGATGATCCGGCCGAGCAGCGGCACGGAATCGACATCGCCCAGCCGGCCAAGTGCGATGATGAGTGCGGTTTTGAGGCGCCAGCGTTTGCCGAGGTCTTCCGAGGTGCGCGGACCGGCGGGCGCGGTCAGCGGCGGGTAAATCTCGTCGGACGGTTTTGCGTGCTCGGCTTTGAGAAGCTCGCGGATGAGCGGCACGGCCTGCGTGCAGCCGCGGCGGCCGAGCACCTCGGCGGCGGCGGTTTGCACCGGCCAATGGGGGCTTTGCAGTGCGGCGATGAGCGCCGGCGCGTCGGGCTGGGCGGCGGCGAGCTGCGCAAGGCAGGCATCGATCTGCGACAGCCGCGTGCCGCCCGGCTGCACGGGCGTGGCGTCAAATTTCACGAGCCTCTCGAATTGCGGATACTGCAAATCGCGCTCCACCGTGATGTCTTCCAGCTCGTGAACGTCGGGCTTGGGGGCGTTGGTGTGCACACCCCGCCCGAATGATTGTATCTCGAGCAGGCGGCGTCGGGGCGCTTTCCATGCAAAAGCCGCAGACGATGTCTCCGCGGCGATGGTTGATGCTTGCCCGCTGAAGTTTTCAACGACAAGCTGATGCTTCTTGCCGTCGATCTCCACTTCAAGCAGGTGTGCGCCGCTGCGGCGGATGGAAGCGGTTTTCGCTTCGGGCGCGATGACCATCGCAAATTGCGCGGCTGCCCCGCTGCGCGTGAGTTCGATCCGGATGCTGCGTTTTTCTTCGGTGCGGGGGAAGCCATCCACCATCTGCGTGCGGACCACGCAGCCGGCGTCCCACGCGAGCAGCACGCTGCGGCCGCTGGGCAGCTTCACGCGCGCGGTCTGCCCGTGCACGTGCACGTCGGGCCGCAGGTAAGCCTGCCACTGCCACTGGTGCGCGCGGGCGGCGCGGAGGTCGTCGAGCACGATTCCAAAGCCGTCTTTGAGCCAGATGGAGGTTCGCCGCGCGAGCGAAACGTCGTAACGCGGCTGATAGAAGGGCGAGGAATCGGCGGTAACGACCTGCATGCCGCCTTTGCT
>DATLAR010000229.1:0-5023 GCA_035527355.1 Planctomycetota bacterium | reverse complement strand
AATTCCTTCTCCGGGCGAACGTCTACCAGCAGCGCTCCCGATTCGGGAGCGTCGAGCAGCGCGTGCGCCTCCCGCACGGTCACCGCCGGATACCGCCCAACGGCAATCCAATGCCACGCGAGCGGCGCCAGCCCCGCAACGATGCACAACGCGATCAGCAGAAGGATGTATTTCCTGCTCATGTATGTTTTTCCTTTACATGTCACTCCGCTCATCGGCCCCTCCGCAGCACGTTGTGCACGCACGCGGGCATCAGGCTGCCGTCGGGCTGCGGATAGGCATTGCAGCAGCGCCGCGCCCGCGCGAGGTCGAAGGTGTGTGCATCCTGGAATGCGTGGATGAAAATGGACTTCACGCGCCGCTCGGCCTCGGTGAATACCTTCTTCGCGTCGAAGCAGCCGCACGAGGTGGCCTTGATCAGCCGGCGGATGGTCTGCATCACTTCCTCGGAATCAGGCAAGCTGCCGGCGGGCCCGCTCCAGAGGTCATACACCATCCGTTTCAGGCTCTCGTACTCGCCCGGCTCAAGGCCGAAAAATATCCGATTCGCCAAGGCATCGAGCAGCTCGCCTGCTCGCGTGATACGGTTCACCGGCACGATCCTGCCTTCTTGCGTGATCAGGTAAAATGCCAAGCTGAAGCAAAGCGGACTCGAGCAGGGCAGGGCAACGAAGTCCGCTGCCGACACCGCCGGATGCCCCGCCGCGCCAAGCGCCTTGATCACGTCAGGAATGCTCAGGCGTGCCGCACGACCGGCGAGACTCGCCGCGCGCCCCTCGAACGCGACCGGCTGAATCATAAAGCTTACCACGTGTTCGTGCGAGAACAGATAGTCCAGCATTGCCGGAAATTGATCTTCATTCACGCCGCCCGCCGCCGTCATCGTCAGCGACGTTGAAATCCCTTCGTCGGCCAGGATCTCGAGCACCTGCATCTTCTCGCGAACGAGCGGCCGCCCACGCAGCAGCTCATACGCGCGATCGCTGAAACCATCGAGCTGCAGTGAAATACACACGTTTCTCTTGTGCAGCTCGCGGAGCAAGGTGCGATCCTGCAGCAACCGCAGGCCATTGGTCGAGATACTCACGCGGACAATTTCGCGGCGTGCGAGCGCCTTGTCGATGATTGCGAGGAGGTCAGGATGGAGCAGCGGCTCGCCGCCCGAGAGGTTCAGCACGTCTACCTGCCGCTCGGCGCGGAGCAGGCCGTCGAGTATGCAGTCGAACTCTGCAATGCTCAGGTTCCACTGCCGGCCTGCGTCGACGAGGCACACGGGGCAGGCGAGATCACAACGCGAAGTGATCTCGATGATGGGCATGCAGAGATGCTGCTCGTGCCGGTAGCAGAAGCCGCAGCCTTGGGGGCAGGGCTTGTGGGCGTCGCCCGAGAATTCGCGCGGCACCCACGCCGGCTTCACGCAGCGCAGTGTGCGAAGATACTCGTCCACGTCGCTCCGCACGAAAGCATTCGATTCGCCGTGCTCGCGGCAGAATTTGCGGAAGTACACGTCGCGGCCGTCGGTGAAGACCTTTGCCGGCACGATCGCGCGGCAGACCGGGCACACGCTGTGCGTCATTCCGAGCACGTGCATGGGCTGCCTCCTTGCATCGCTTCGTAGAACCGGTCATCCTGCATGCGGTAGAAGAGGTTATAGGTGCATGCCGGGATCAGCCGCCCGGGTGCGGCCGGCACCTGGTCGGTGCAGAGCATCGCGCGCGAGCAATCGAAGGTATCCTCATCCATGTGCGAGTGCACGTATATCGTTCGCACGGCCGATTCGGCGATCCGCTGCCGCTCGAACGGATTGACGGCTTTACCCGGCGGGTAAAGCCTGGCGATCAGGTCGCGGAAGACCCGCAGGTGGGCGGTCTGGCCCTTCGCGTAAAGGTCATTGATGATGTCACGGAAGAAATCTTGTTCGCCTTCGAGGCGGATGAGATAGGAGTTCCGCATGAGCATGGCGAGCTTCTCGCGCGGGGCCACGCGGGCGAACGGCACCAGCTCGTCGCCCGACTTGAGCATGTAGCAGATGGAGTAGCAGAGCGGGTGGGCCGACGGCCGCGGCATGAAATCGGCAAACTGCAATTGCCCGCGCGAGTGCTCGCACACGATCCGCGCCGCATCGTCCACCGGGATGTGGCTCGCCCGCGCGAACCGCCCGCCGCCCTGGCCCGTGTATGTCATCGTCTGCACCGTGAGGCTCAGGATGCTGTCGTTGCCGCGCATCAGGTCAAGGATGCCGCCGACCGCATCCTCGTTCACGCCGCGCACCATCACGTTGAGCAGCGTCATGCGCACGCCCACGCGCGTCAGGTTCTCTATCGCTCGGAGCTTCGCATCGATCACGTTGCGGCCGTGCAGCAGCTCGCTCACCTTCGGATCGAACGTATTGAATGACAGGATCACGCACACGCCGAGCTCGGCCAGCCGCTCGCACAAGTCGCGGTCTTCGGCGAGCAGGATGCCGTTCGAGTTCATCGTGATCCGCCCGATCTCCGGCCGGCGGCAGCATTCGAGCAGCTCGATGATCTGCGGATGCAGCGTGGGCTCGCCGCCCGTGATGTTGATGAGATCAATCGGGCCCGCCATCGCCACCACCTGCTCGACAATTCTCCTCATCTCATCCACGGGCATGTGGTAGAGCTTGTCCTTGCGGTTGTAGGTGAAGCAGATGGGGCAATCGAGATTGCAGGCATTGGTCACCGAGAACACCGGCAATTGGCAGGGCGAGGCGTGCCACGTGCAGGGGCCGCAATCGTGCGGACAGCCTAGCTTGGGAGCGTGCGAGCCGTGTAGTGGGGATTGGTCGGGGGATTGCCGCAGCACGTTTTCCATATACCATTGCTGATCGCCGGCGATGAGGGCGGGCTCGTTCGCGCAGCGCGGGCAGAGGCTTTGCTGCCACACTTTGCCGTCCTGAAAGTACACGCGTGCCGGCACCACGGTGCGGCACGTGCGGCACATACCGCGCACCGTGGTGAAATACGTGTAAGGCCTGTCGTCAAGTCTTCCCACACATCTCCTTCCACATCCCGGCAGTCCATTCGGGATCAAAGCCGGCCACCAGGGGCTCCAAGCTCAGTGTGATAGAGCCATCGGCGATTACCTGCTCGCCGCACTGCACCCGGCACGCGACGCTCACCGCGGGCTCGCCCTTTTCGTTTACATTTATATGTATGCGGAGAATCTCGCCCATGCCGGCCTCGCGAAGAATCCGAAAACGATCTATTCCGGTGAGCACGGCTGTCTGCTCGAATTGTGTACTTGCGGCCACGAGCAGGCGCGCGAGCTGAACGCAGCTCTCGATGGCGAGCGCAGCCGGCAGCGTACCTTCATCGCCCAGCGGCTCGCGCAGGCAAATCTCTTCAAACGAAACCGCCTTGCGGCCAGCGATCGACCGCCACGGATCGAACGCATCGATTGTGTCAACGAATCGCCAGCGCATCAGATCCCGCCATCCACAAAGATATTTTGAGCGTTTATATACGATGCCGCATCGCTCGCCAGGAACGCGATCACGTCGGCCACCTCGGTGGTCTTGCCCACGCGGCCGGCGCTGCAGAATCGCACGTATTCGGCAAGCTCCTTCTCGGGCACCATCTTGCCCACGCCGTCTTCGAGCAGGCCCGGCACCACGGTGTTCACGCGAATGTTGTAGCGGGCGAGCTCCTTCGCGAGAGCCAGCGTGAAGCCGCTCACGCCAGCCTTCGCCGTGGCGTAGTGCACGGGTACCTCGAGCAGCCGGTGGCCCGCGAGCGAACTGAGGTTGATGATCACGCCGCTCTTGCGCGCCACCATCCCGCGCGTCACTTCGCGCGTGACCAGGAACATGGTCTTGAGATTTCGCGCGATCACCTCGTCCCAGTCTTCCTCCTCGATCAGGGCAAAAGGCATCACCTGCGTGAAGCCGGCGTTGTTGATGAGCACGTCGATTCGGCCGAACCGCTCGAGCGCTCCGGCCACCATCACCTTCACCTGTGCTCGGTCGGTGAGCTCGGCCTGGAACGCGGCGGCGCCTGTCTCGTGCACGAGCGCGTCGGCCGAGGCCGTGTTCGTGTTATATGTAAACGCAACATCATCGCCGTCGCGCCGAAATCGCCGCACCAGCGAGCGTCCGACCGCGCCGCTGCCGCCTGTGATCAATATCGTTTTGCTCATGCTTTTTCCTCCAGCAGCCGGCACACAAGGTTCACCATAGATTGCACTCTGAGCCGCCGCGGCAGGTCGGCCACGAACAGGCCGTCGGCGAGCTCGTTGTGGGGAATCTCCGGCATCGATTTCCGTAGCTCGGCCAGCGCCTCGGGCGTGTAAGCACCATCCACGTCGATCGGCTTGCCGCCGAGCGCGGCACGGGTGCGGCGTTCGATATCGCGCGGCGAGATCGAAACCTTGAATTTCTGCTCCAGTTGAAATGACAGGTCGAGCAGGTCCAGCGAATCGCCCCCTAGATCGTCCAGAATTCTCTGCTCGGGAAGAATTGATTCCTCGGGCACATCGAGCACATTCGAGAGGCATTGTCGCACGCCGATGAAAACTTCCTGGTGATTCATTCGATCATCCTCAAGACTTCATTGAGTTGCTTGCGGGGGGGCGGAGCAGGGGCCTCCGCCGGCCAGCCGAGCGCGATCAGGCACACAAGTTCCATCCGCTTGCCGAGTCCGAGCAGGCGCGTGAGTTCGTTGCTGGCGGCGAGGGCACCGGTCATGCAGCACGAACCGAGGCCATGGGCCGTTGCGGCGAGCATCAGGTTTTGCGCGGCCATCGCGGCCGACGTTGCACCGCCCACCGTGGCTGCCGCCGCATCGCCAAACATCTGCCGCCTCACCGAATCCACTCGCCGTGCGGCCACCGCGATCACCACGGGCGCCCGCTCGAAATCGCCGAAGCTCGTCGAATATCTCTCCATCTCTTGAATGAACCCGAGATTGCGGTTGACCTCGATGATCTCGCGCCAGCGTGCGCGTACCGCCTCCGCCATCGCGTGCTTCAGCTCGGCGGAAAATACGGCCGTGAAATGCCAGTC
>DATLAR010000228.1:0-4489 GCA_035527355.1 Planctomycetota bacterium | reverse complement strand
GTATGTTTCGTAAACAGCCGTGCCGTCGGGCAGCGACGTGTGTGCGTCGTGGACGTCGAGAAGCTTGGCTTTCCAGGCCATAGCAAGGGCGCGTTCCACCTCGCTCTTCAGCGCGCCGGCATTTCGCACCGAGCGCATCAGCCGGTCGTCGAGCGTGCGCGACACCGCCGAGCGGTTGATCCAGTAGGTGAAGGCAAAGATGGCCAATGGAAAAACGGCGACCAGCACGAGCACGGTGATGAATGCGTGGCGCTTGATCGAGCCATGCTTTCCGGCCCGCCATTCACGGGCTGCCTGCGTATTGGTGCTTTCGGCCAATGGAGATACTCCACGCTGATCGCTGCAGATGATCCAGGTTACTTCGCCGCCCTGATTTTTTCGGCAAGCTCTGCCATCTCGCCGTCGGCGTAATGCGTTTTGGGCCAGCCCAGCCGCACGCCGTCGCCCTCCTTCCGCGGGATGATGTGCACGTGCAGATGGAAAACCTCCTGCCCGGCGGCGCGGCCGTTGAACACGACCACAGCAAAGCCGTCGGCATTCACGCCTTTCATCACCCTGGCGGCAACCGCGTGCACGCTGGGCATCACCTCGGCCAGCAGGGCCGGCGGTGTGCTGATGAAATCATCCGTATGCTCGCGGGGCAGCACCAGCGTATGGCCCGGCGTCACGGGGTTGATGTCGAGAATCGCCACCACCTTGTCGTCCTCGTAAACCTTCTCGCTGGGGATCGAGCCGTCGATGATCTTGCAGAAGAGGCAGTCTCTCGCCATGGAAAGCTCCTTGTCAATGGCTGCTGATCGTCAGCAATGCAATCCTTTGGGTTTGGGCGGTTATGCGCACGCGCTCGTCGATCCTGCAGCCGGCCACCCACACGATGCCGTCGCGGTCGCACACGATCGGCACGCGGTCTCGCCGCCAGGCGGGCAACTTCTCGTCGATGAAAAAATCGTGCAGCTTTCGCGAGCCCGTCGCGCCCAGCGGGTGAAACCTGTCGCCCGGCTGCCGCGTTCTCAGCGTCAACGGCGGCCGCAGGCGGTCTGCGTCGATCATCTCGCGATCTCGGCTTTTTCCTTTCAGGAAGCGCTCGAACAGGCCGTGCTCGTTTTCGACAAGCTCGGCGGTGAACGTCATATCGAGATAGCCGGCTCTGCCCGGCAGAGGCAGCAGGATATCATCGGGCACAGCCGAGTGAGCCTGCGAAGCGCGGGGCTGTGCTACAGCATCGGACACAGCCGAGGGCGCCTGCGAAGCGCACGGCGGCGCAAATGGATCGATCACTCGCAGCAGTCCGTATTCGGCCCGCAGCAGGAAGCCTCCCGGCAGCGACATTTGGCAGCCGGTGGCGGCGCCCGGCATCTGGAGCAGGCGGCGGCAATGTTCGTACGACAACTGCCCAACGCCGGCATCTTCGAGGGAAAGGCGCAGCGCTTCGATCTGCATCTCGGGATTTGCCGCACCCAGCGCGCCGCAATCCAGCGAGAGCAGGGCGCCGGCCTCGGTGCGGCGGGCCTTCGCGGCAAGCTCGCGTGCAATCGACTCTATCACATTATAATGATTCCGGGCGCCATGGGCAAGCCGGTTCAGGCTTTCTTTCACGCCCGGGCCGCAGGTCGATTCCAGATACGGCAGGAGCGCGAGCCGCACGTGATTGCGGGAATAGGAGGTGTCGAAATTAGTGGCATCGGTGCGCCAGGTGCGGCCGGCGGCCTCGAGATAGTCGATCACGTCGCTGCGTGCGGCGTCGATCAGCGGCCGGACGACGATTACGGTGCTTTTTCGCGCCAGCGGTCGTTTGGGCGGAATGCCGCCAAGGCCGCGAAAGCCGGTGCCGCGCAGGATTCGCTGGAGCACGGTTTCGGCGTTGTCGTCGGCGGTGTGGCCAAGGGCGATCTTGCGTGCGCCGGCGATGGCGGCCGCTCGGCCCAGAAACGCATAGCGCGTGCGGCGGGCGACCTCCTCGAGCGAGCCGCCCTCCGCTTTGACGAGGCCGGGCACGTCGGCCTTCTCGGCCAGGAATTGCAGGCGCAGCTCGGCCGCGAGCGCCCGCACGAACGCCTCGTCGGCGTCGGCCGCCTCGCCGCGTATGCCGTGATTCAGGTGCGCCACGGCGAGCCGCAGCTCCATCGACGCTGCAAGCTCGTGCAGCACGCAGAGCAGCGAAACGCTGTCGGCCCCGCCCGACACGCCCACGACGACCGCGTCGCCGCGGTCGATCAGCCCGCGACGTTCGATGCTTTGTTTTACGAGTTGCAGGAGCTTCATTGGCATGCACCGAGGTGACGGCAGTAAACAGCACATAAAAGCATTATACCGCCAACCGCCGCCGTGAATCAATGATCGTCCTGCATCCTGCGCTTGCCAAGCCTGCGCAGTGTGGCTACTCGCAGATTTTCAGATACCGCGCGTAGGCGTCATCCCACGCGGCGGTGTCTTTCGGGTCGTAGCTTTCGGGTGAGAAGGAATTGCGCACCACCTCGCGCACGTCGGCGGTGGAATCCAGATCGCCGAGTGCTACGGCCTGCATGAGCACGTTGCCGATTGCGGTCGCTTCAACGGGGCCTGCAATCACGGGGCGATTGCAGGCGTCGGCGGCAAGCCGGCACAGCAGCTTGTTTTGCGTGCCGCCGCCCACGATGTGGATGGTGTCGATCCGCCCGCCGGAGACGTCTTCGAGCACGGCGAGCGCTTTGCGATAGGTGAGCGCGAGGCTATCGAGCGCGCAACGCACGATCTCGCCCTTGCTCTCAGGCACGGCCTGCTTGGTTTTCCGGCAGAACTCGGCGATGCGGCCGGGCATGCCGCCGGGTGCGAGGAATGCCGAGCTGTTGCAGTCAACGAAGCTCCTCATCGGTTTGGCCTTGGCGGCGGCGTCGGTTATCTCGGCGTAGGAGAGGTCCTGGCCTTCCCTGGCCCACTGGCGTTTGCACTCCTGCACGAGCCAGAGGCCCATGATGTTCTTGAGGAAGCGGATGGTGCCGCCCACGCCGCCCTCGTTTGTGAAATTGTATTCGAGGGTTTTCCTGTTGATGATCGGCTTCTTTGTTTCGATGCCCATCAGCGACCACGTGCCGCAGGAGATGTAGCACCAGCCTGTTCCTTTTGCGGGCACGGCGGCCACGGCCGAGGCGGTATCGTGGCTGCCCACGGCCACCACGGGCACGGGCGGCACGCCGATCTCGGCGGCCACGTCGGCGCGAAGATCGGCGATAGTGAGGCCGGGCTGGATCAGTTTGGGCGCGATGCGAAATGGGATGCGGAGCTGCTCGAACAGCGAGCGGCACCAGCTTCCGTTGCGCGGGTCCATCAGTTGCGAGGTGGTGCCCACGGTGAATTCGTCGACCTGCCGCCCGGTGAAGAGGAAGTTGAACAGGTCGGGCATCATCAGCATCGTGGCGGCCGAGCGGAGCAGCGGCGACTTGCCCAGCACCATCGCGTAGAGCTGGAAGATGGTGTTGAGCTGCATGAACTGGATGCCGGTCTGTTCGAAGACGTCTTTCTTCGGGACGATCTCGAACACCCTTTCCATAATGCCGTCGGTGCGGGCGTCGCGGTAGTGGACGGGATTGCCCAGCATCGAGCCGTCTTTTGCGATGAGGGCGAAATCGACGCCCCAGGTGTCGACGGCGATGCTGTGGATGCCGCCGGCTTTCGACGCGGCGTTGGCCACGGCTTGCTTGAGGTTTGCGAAGATGCTCAGCGCGTCCCAATGAATATGATCGAGCACGCGCACGGGGGCATTGAGAAAGCGGTGGACTTCTTCGAGGGAGAGCTTGCTGCCGTCGAAGCGCCCGAGGGCGCCGCGGCCGCTTTCCGCACCGAGATCGAGGGCGAGGTATTTTCGTTCGGCTGCCATAGTCACTCCACAATGATCACGAAGATGGTTCTTGCAGTTGGCATCAATCCATACTATGATGCCGAAATGGTGCGGAGATTTCAATGAAAAAGATTGGTCCTTGGGCGCAGCGCGGTGGCAGGGGGGATGGACGGAGTGGACTGGATGGACCGGGTGGACACAAGCCGATCTCTACGCTCAGCTCTCGCTCTTCAGCCAGGCGGCGGTGCGGTCGATCACTTCGCGTTCCCACGCCACGGAATAGAAACTGTGGTTGGCTCCTTCGATGGTGTGGAATGTGCAGGGGATGGAGTTTTCCTCGCAGTAGCGGCGGTAGAATTCCGGTGCGCCGGCGGCTTCATCATCGGCGCTGCCGTAGATGAACAGCGCCCGCCCGGGGTAGCCTGCCAGGTCGCCCATTATGTTGCGCAGCGAATCCTTGGGGTTGCGTGCGGCCTTGGGCGTGGGGTTGCCTCGGCGCTTGCCCATCAGGATGCCGATGATGAGGCGGATGTTGAGCCGCCCGCGGTAGAGCTTTTCCCACGTTTCGCGGTAGAAGATCTTTCGGAAGTAGGTGGCGAGGAAGAAGCCGGTGCGGCGGAGTTCTTCGGTCTTTTTCTTGAACGGCGCGAACAGCGGCGTAGACCACAGCGCGAG
>DATLAR010000227.1:0-2332 GCA_035527355.1 Planctomycetota bacterium | reverse complement strand
CAGTTGGGTCTGACGGGTGTGGTTCTTTAACCTTGAACATTCAGGCCGCGGCGCGTATACTGAATCCCTGAAAGTTGCAGTGTATCAGATGATCTAGTGATTCAACAGGAAGGCATTGTTGATGCAACAGATGAAGAAGGCCGTGGTCACCGGGCCGAAGCGGATCGAGGTGACGCAGGTAGACGTTGCGCAGCCGGGGCCGGGCGAGGTGCTGATGAAGGTGATTTCGATAGGCATCTGCGGCTCGGACCTGCATTACTACGCGGGCGATCAGATCGGCGAGCGGAACATCGAGTATCCGCTGAGCCTGGGGCACGAGTTTGCCGGCGAGATCGTGAGCACCGGCGCGGGCGTGCAGGACCTGAAGCCGGGCTCGCGCGTGATGGCCGAGCCGGCAATCGGCTGCGGCGATTGCGAGTGGTGCGCGAGCGGCCGCGCGAATCTTTGCCCGCAGACGCGCTTTTGCGGGTCGCCACCGGTAGACGGAGCGTTTTCGCAGTATTACGTGCTGAACGCGCACCAGGCGCGGCCGATCCCCGACGATATGTCGTACGACGCGGCGCTGATGGCCGAGCCGCTGGCAAACCTGCTGCACGTGATGAAGCTGGCCGGGCTGAGCAAAGGCCAGACGGCCTGCGTGCTGGGCTGCGGGCCAATCGGGCTGCTGCTGATGCAGCTTGTGAAGCTGGCGGGCGCTTCGAGGTTGTTTGTGTCGGAGAGGGTGCCCTACCGGCTCGAGAGGGCACGGCGGCTGGGCGCGGATGTGTGCTACGACGCCAATGCGTGCGATGCGGGCGAGGAGATTCTGAAGGCGACGGGCGGCCGCGGTGTGGACGTGGCGTTTGAGGCGGCGGGCGATCCGCCGGCGCTAGACCAGTGCCTTCGCGCGGCCAAGCGCGGCGGAAAGGTAGTGGTCGAGGGCATTCCGCCGCAAACGATCATTCCGTTCGATATCCGTTCGGCGCGCCGCAAGGAGCTGTGCGTGCAGTTTTGCCGGCGCTGCCCGAACCTGCCCGACGATGCGCTCAAGCTGATCCACGCCGGAAAGGTTGAGGTCGATTCGCTTATCACTCACCACTTCCCCATCGACCGCATCGGCGAGGCGTTCCGGATCGTCCACGCGTACACCGACGGCGCGATCAAGGTGGTGGTCAACCCCTGGGAGCGGATGTAAAACCGCGTAAAAATTGTTAGCCTTTTTTACATCTCACCTCTACTATATTCTTGGAAGGGCCAGGCGGAATGCAGCCTGAAGATGGCCAGCTCGTGAGGAATGTGCTTTCCGGCGACCAGGAAGCGTTTGCTTCCCTGGTGTCGCGCCATAGCACCATGGTGCGGGCGGTGATCTTCAGCATGATCGGGGCCAACCCATCGGTAGACGATCTGGCCCAGGAAGCATTCCTGCGATCTTTCAAATACCTCGTATCGCTGTCGGACCAGCAGAACTACGGCGGCTGGCTGTGCGGTATCACACGCCGCGTATGCCTTGACTTTTTGAGGTCGAACCGGCGGCCGGTGGTATCGCTGGACGAGATACAGGACGCGGGGGCTGATTTTGCCGAGCCGCGCGATACGGAACTCGAGCTGAAAAACGACGTGCACGAGGCGGTGCTGAACATGCCGGCCGACCTGCGGCAGGTGGTGCTGATGCGATACGTGGACCGGCACTCGTACCAGCGAATGGCCGAGCTGCTGGGTGTGTCGCGGGCAACGGTGAGCTCGAGGCTGATGCAGGCCAAGAAACTGCTCAGGGAAAAACTGGGCGGAAAAGAATAGAAGCGGACGCAGCGGCGCCCGCATGAGGCGCTTTGAGGCGCCCGATTTTTTACGCGGCAAAAAGAGGACATGGCTCGGCCTGGCGGCAGGCTGAACAGGGTTGCATCCCGACGGATGCGTTTCAGGACTATGACTACTCCTTGCCCCGAATGGGAAAACCTCATATCCGAGTATCTCGACGGCGAGCTTTCCGAGGCCGACCGGCCCCGCGTCGAGCAGCATTTATTCCAGTGCAAATCCTGCGGTGAGTATTTTCAAGGCGCGAAAGCCGACACAGCCACGGTGGCGGCAGCGTTTGCCGGTCTGCCGCGCGTGTGCCCTAAGGGCTTTGCGGCGCGCGTGATGCAGCGCATCAGGCGTCCGGGCACTCGCCGGCGGAAGCTCGGCTGGGTGGGCATTGCCGTTGCGGCGTCGGTTCTTGTGGCGCTGCTCGTGGGCAGGCCGGCGAGCATCGGCAGCGTGACGAGGCTGATCGACGGCACTGGTATCGCGGCGGCCGGCGGCGTGGAGCTCACGCAGCCCGAAAAGCCGTCGACGGCGGTCGAGCAAGGCACGC
>DATLAR010000226.1:0-22686 GCA_035527355.1 Planctomycetota bacterium | reverse complement strand
CCCGACGGATACGTGGGCACCAGGATGTTCATGTACTGCACGTGCTTGAACATCTCGGCGGTGGCTTTCACCACACCCTCGATTATGTGCAGGTGCAGGAAGATGGACTCGCACTGCGTGAGCAGAACGCCCTTCGGCTTGAGCGCGTTTTTCACGGTCTGGAAAAACTCGCTCTTGAAGAGCACCTCGGCCGGCCCGATGGGATCCGACGAGTCGACCAGGATCAGGTCGTACGACTTTTTCATTCGCCGCATGAAATCGGCGCCGTCTTCCACGTAGACCTTTACGCGGGGGTCGCCGTAGCCGCAGGCCGTGAACGGCAAGTACTGCTTCGACAGCTCGATCACGTCGCCGTCGATCTCGCAGATGTCGATGCGTTCGAGTCCCTTGTATTTGATGAGCTCGCGCAGCACGCCGCCGTCGCCGCCACCCACCACGAGCACGGCCTTGGGGTCGGGGTGCACGTTCATCGCCGGGTGCACAAACATCTCGTGGTAAGGGAATTCATCGGCTTCCGTGAGCTGGATCACATCGTCGAGCACCAGCATCCTGCCCACAGAAACGGTGTCGTAGATCTCGATCTTCTGGAACTTGGACTGCTTCTCGACAAGTTTGCTCTTGTATTTGATGCCGAGCGAGCGACCGCCCTCGAAGGGTGTCTTCTCGCGAAACCACTGCTGTTCTTCCGTCATTTCATTTCCTCAGCGTCACGTTCATCGTGTAGTTTTCGCCCTTGAAGAAGCTTATGCAGAAATTAGCGGCAGCACCGGGCTCGTAGTACTTGCAGCTAAAGATGTCGATGTATGCGTTGTTGGACTGGTTGGCAAAATGCCCGGAGATGAGGGAAGTTTCGATGAGCTGCACGAGGCTGAAGCCCGACACCCGCTCGTCCTGTCCAAAATCGACCACTACGGTTTCGCCGAAGCGTTGCATCTCGATGTAGTCGGACAGCTCGATCGCGAATCTCTTGACGGCTTCGGCGTCGCGGATCAGCGCCGGATCGCAGTTGTGCACATCGATCGACGTCAGCAGCCCCCAGGCATTCTCCTTCTCAAACTTCGTTTTCCACGATTGAGTGGAGCGCGATTTGAAGAAGGTCATCGGCTTGGCGTATGTGAGGCGGTCTTCCACAACGAGGCCGCGGTCCAGCTCGCCCGCGACAACCATTTTTCCGCAGCCGAGCCGCCGCCTGAAAACGTCCTTGGCGGTTTCAAAGTTGATGCGCGAGCCGCAGGTGAACATGTCGATGGCCGCATAGCGATACTCGGGCCAGGTGTGAACGCTGAAATGGCTTTCGGCGATGATTACAACGCCGCTCACGCCTTGCGGCTCAAACTTCTTGAAGTTCGAGCCCATTACGGTGGCTCCGGATTTCTCCGCCGCTTCCAGGAAAAGCTCCTCGAGCACTTCGGGCGAGTTCAAGGTCTCAAGATCACATTCGTAGCATTCAAGAATGACATGCTTGCCCAGCGACACATTGAGTGAAGGTGTGGTTGTTTCCATCTTCAACCCCTCTCAATTGCGTTGCCGCGATTCTGCAGGAATGCGGACAGTAGCCCAAAAAAAACAAGCTATTCCAGGCCCCGTCGGACTTTTCGCGGAATAGAAAACACTCGATGTAGTAAAGCTCAGTTGGAGAGTTGACCAGTTTGACAGCGGGAGAAGCGGCATATTGGGCCGTGCGGCCCGAGCCGGATGGCGGGGTATCCTCGTGCGGGATCGATCCGGCCTTGCATGCTCCGGAACCTGACTGTCCGTCTTTTCACGCCCGGGGGCGAGGTTCGGAAGCATACCAGACATGATGGCTGTTTGGGTCAACTAATAGTCCTTGAGATAATTCGAGAAAACCACACAGCGGGCCTTAGCACGCCATGCTTCGTAAAAGAGCGGCAACGCCGACATAAAGCAATACATAAGAAAACTCCAGAAAAGGAGTAAGGGCCGGCAACGGTGCCGGTCCCGATCAAGAAATCGACGCCGGTCTTTGAAGACCTGCTATCAGTTGCGGGTTATCAGGCCGCTTCGGAAAAAGCAACCCCGAGGTACTGATGATCAGCCGGCAGCCCGATGAAATCCATTCTCCTCGGTCGCCAACACACGCCCTCGATTAGATATAGGAATTATAGCACACATTGCGAAAAAATTCTATGGAAAAAAATCCCTTTGCCGGAAATTTCTCCAAGCGCCGCCGCGCACACGCGCTGCGCCGCCGCGGGACACTGCTGCCCTGGCCTCGTTTCAGTTTGAAATTTGCGCTGCTTTTTGCGACAATATATGCAATGGAACAGAGAGACAACGATTTCGACGTGATCGTGGTGGGCGGAGGCCACGCCGGATGCGAGGCTGCCCTGGCCGCGGCGCGTATGCAGGCCCGCACGCTGCTGCTGTCGATCAACCTCGATTCCGTCGCGCAGATGTCGTGCAATCCCGCCATCGGCGGCCTGGCGAAGGGCCAGATCGTGCGCGAAATCGACGCTCTCGGCGGCGAGATGGCGAAGGTGACCGATGCCACGAGCATCCACTTCCGCATGCTGAACAAGGGCCACGGCCCGGCGGTGTGGTCGCCCCGGGCGCAATGCGACCGCCGCGCGTACGCCATCGAAATGAAGCGCCGCCTCGAAGAGCAGCCGGGCCTCACGCTCAGGCAGGAGCTTGCAGACTCGATCATCGTAGGCGACTCTTCCCTGCCGTTGCCCCCTGCGCGGCGCGACGCGGAATCCGAAATCGCCGCCGCCCCTCGCGTATCGTGCGGCCGCCGGGCGGCAGGCGTGATCTGCCGCAGCGGCGCGCAATATCGCTGCCGCGCGCTCATCCTCACCACCGGCACGTTTCTCAAGGGGCTGATTCACATCGGCGACAAGACGTTCTCGTCCGGGCGACTGGGCGAGTTTTCGTCCGACGACCTCTCCGATTCGCTGCGGGCGCTCGGTCTGGAGGTGGGCCGGCTGAAAACCGGCACGCCCCCGCGCATCAACGGCCGCACGGTGGATTTCGCTGCTCTCGAAGCGCAGCACGGCGACGTGCCGCCGCTGCCGTTCTCGTTCGACGCCGCCCCCGCCGGCCGGCCGTCGCTCGCCTGCTACATCACGTATACAAACGAGCGCACGCACGAGATCATCCGCGCAAACCTCCACCGCGCTCCCCTTTACAGCGGCCAGATCAAGGGCGTTGGCCCGCGGTATTGTCCTTCGATTGAAGACAAGGTGGTCCGCTTCGCGGAAAAATCGCAGCACCAGCTTTTCCTCGAACCCGAAGGGCTGACCACCCGCGAGTACTACTGCAACGGAATCGCCACGTCCATCCCGATGGACGTGCAGCTCGAGATGGTGCACAGCATTCGCGGCCTCGAGCACGCCGAGATAATGCGGTTCGGCTATGCAATAGAGTATGACTATGTGCCGCCCACGCAAACAATGCCGTGGCTTGAAAGCAAGGCCTGCGACGGCCTGTTCCTCGCGGGGCAGATCAACGGCACCTCCGGCTACGAGGAGGCCGCCGCACAGGGTCTGATGGCCGGAATCAACGCCGTGCTGCGGCTGCGCGGCGACGAGCCGTTCATCCTTGGCCGCTCCGAAGCCTACATCGGCGTGCTGATCGACGACCTGGTGACGCTGGGCACGAAGGAACCGTACCGGATGTTCACCTCGCGCGCCGAGCACAGGATGATGCTGCGGCAGGACAACGCAGACCAGCGGCTCACGCCGTACGGCCGCCGGCTGGGGCTGATAGGCGACGATCGCCGGCAGCGCTTCGAGTGCAAACGCGCGGCGGTCGCGCGGGCGGCGGAGCACCTGGAGAAAACGCACTATGAAAACGTGCCGCTCGCGCGCATACTGCGCCGGCCGGGCGTCTCGTTTGCCGACGTGGAACGGCTAAGCCCGCAGCTCGCCGCATGGGCGCTGCCAGGCGACGTGAAGGAGCAGGTGGAGATCCAGGTGAAGTACGATGGCTATATCAGGCTCGAGCTGGAGCGCATCGCAAAGGTGAAGCGGATGGAAGACCGGCGGATCCCGCCCGACTTCGATTACACGCAGATGAAAGAGATGCGGTTCGAGTCGCGCGAGAAGCTCTCGAAAATCCGCCCGGCGTGCCTGGGGCAGGCGTCGCGAGTGTCTGGGGTATCGCCTGCCGACATAAGCGTGCTGATGGTTTACCTTGAAGGGCGCCGCAAACCGGCGCAGAGGCGCGCCGGTGCCTCTGCAAAAGGACAGACAAATGCAGATTCGTAAAGCGCTGGGCAAATGGTATTTTCGCGTGCCGCTCGAGGTGGGCCTCCTGCTTTTCATCTGGTTCTTCGTGATCCAGTATCGCCCAACGCGCGGGGCCAGCATGCTGCCCACACTGCCGGAGGGCAGCTACGTGTTCGTCGACAAGCTTTCGCTGTGGTTCGGGGAACCGGTGCGCGGCGAGGTGATAATCTTTCAGAGCAATGAAGAGCCCAGAGAGCAACTGTGCAAGCGAGTGGTGGGCCTGCCGGGCGAGACGCTCGAAATCAGCGGCGGAAAGGTCTTCATAAACTCGTCGCCGCTCTACGAGCCATACATCATCGGCAACACGTTTTGGGAACGCCCGCCGGTTAAGATCGGACACGACCAGTATTACGTGATCGGCGATAACCGCGGCATGAGGATCACCGGCCATTGGCAGGGGCTGGTGGCCCGCCGCAACATCCTCGGCCGCGTGATAGGCAAGGGCTACGATCATTTAGGAGACACGCAATGAAGAGGTACGGGGCGCTCATCGCGGCCATCGTGTTCGTTTTTGCCGGCCTGCTGATCCTCAAGGCGGTGCTGAATAGCGCGCTGACCGACGAGGAGATGATCAAATCGGTGATCGTCGCCATAGCCGACGCAGCCGAGGAGCGTAGGGTGCGAGGTATCTCGCAGCACCTGAGTGAGGGCTTCCGCGCCGAAGAGGTCAACTTCGACCGCGATTCGGCCATCGCCACCATGCAGCACGCATTCCTGGTGTACAAGTCGATACAGGTGGAGGTGAAAAACATGTCGGTGAAAAAACTCAACGATGACACCGCCGAGGCCACGCTGCTGGCATCGGTTTTCGCCAGCCAGAGCGCCGACACTCGCGGTGAGGACATGATGCGGTATCTTGGCGGCGGACGGCTGCTGGTGACACTGAAGAAGATCGACGGCAAATGGCTGGTTACGCGCACCGCCGCGGTGGAATCGACCGCCGATTAGAGAGTCCAGGGGCCAAAGTCCAAAGTTCAAAGTCCAAGGTCAAGAGGGTGCAAGGCGCAGCGCCGTGCTCATATCGGATTTACGACGCCATGGCGTCGCTCGACCGAAGACTCACTGCACCCGGGGCTCTTCTCCAACACTTTCCATTTCACGCGCGCACGATGATGCCGTTATATAATTAAGGAAGACTCACCCTCCGCAAAGCCGGAGAGGAAAACTGTTGTCGTCGGTTCTGGCCCAGAGCGGTGCGCGTCGGAAAGATGGCGCTTGATTATACATTCATGTTAGCATATGATTAGGATTTGATATTGTGGCGCGTGTTATATTGCACTGAAGCCTAAAGCCCAAACAAACCAGCGGACCCTTGGATGGAGCTTCGAATGGCGATTGATCCCATGCTGAATAAGTTCATGGACGAGCATCGTAACGATATTGAAAGCCTGCTCGTGAGGCTGATCGCGGCCAACACCGTGAATCCGCCGGGTGATGAATACCTCGCCGCGCAGATAATGCGCGATGTGCTCGAACCCTTGGGCGTGGCGTGCATGACGGTTGAGAAGCTGCCCGGCCGCACAAACATGGTTGCGCGGATCGGCAGCGGCCGGCCGAAGACGCTGATCGCGTGCCATTTCGACGTGGTGCCGGCAGGTGACGGCTGGCAGAGCGATCCGTTTGCCGCGGTAGTGCGCGACGGCCGCGTTTACGGCCGCGGCGCGAGCGACAACAAGGGCCAGCTTGCCGCGATGCTGGTGCTGGCCGGTTTCCTCAAGCAGCACGAGCGCGAGCTGATCGGCGAGGTGATACTTGCGGGCGCGGCCGACGAAGAGCGCGGCTCGAACCTCGGCCTGGAGTGGATGGCCGACGAGCGGATGTTCGACGCCGATTTCGCGATCATCCCCGACATCGACCACGGGATGCGCGAGATCACCGTTGCCGAGAAAGGCGCTTTTTTCCTGAAGATAACGTCGTACGGCCGGCAGGCGCACGGCTCCACGCCCGAGCTTGGCGTGAATGCCGCGTGGCACATGATCGAGCTACTCAACGGCATCCGCGAGAGCCTGGACACGCTGTTCTCGCACGAGCAGGACCCGCTGCTGTCGCCGCCCACGTTCAACCTGGGCGTGATCAAGGGCGGCACCGCGCCCAACATCGTGCCGGCCGAGTGCGAGGCGCAGGTGGATTTCAGGTTTTTGCCTTCACAGCGGGCGGAGGATATCGAACGGGCGATAATGAACATCGCCGCACGGATGGAGAGGGAGCATCAAGGAGCGAAATTTGGCTTTGAGAGGCTGATGATGGTCGACCCGATACGAGTGGACACGGAGCTTGAGCTGGTGCAGCGCCTGCGGCGGAAAGCGGGCGAGGTGCTGGGCCGGCTGCCGGATTTCTCCGGCATGTCGGGCAGCACGGTGGCGAAGCCGCTGGTGCGCACGGGCATCCCGGCGGTGGGATTTGCCCCGGGCGACGACAACCAGGCTCACACGGCCAATGAATCCATCGCGGTCGATGATCTGGTGAAATTTGCGAAGGTGATAGGGAATTTTCTCATGAAGGAGAAATCGTGAGTACTCTGATGGGTTTGCCCGCCGCAACGGCTTTCCTGAAGCCGCGCAAGGCGCGTCCTTTTTATTACCACCACCCTTGGGTCTTCTCCGGTGCAATCGATCACGTGGAAGGTGACTGGACCGACGGCGATCTGGTGCGCCTGTGCGACGACCGCGGGCAGTACATCGCCACCGGCTACGTAAACTCGAACTCGCAGATTTCGGTGCGCCTGCTTTCGTGGGACGAGACGCAGAGCATCGACGAGGCGTTCTTCCGCGAGAAGATCGTGCAGGCACGGCGGCTGCGCGAGGAGCTTCTGGCCGTGAATACCGGCTCGAACGCCTACCGCGTATTCTTCGGCGAATCCGACGGGCTGCCCGGCCTCGTGGTCGACAAGTACGCCGGCTTTCTCGTCGCGCAGATACACACGCTGGGAATGCACGTGCGCCGCGAGATGCTGCTGGATATCCTGGAAGACGTTTACAAGCCCGATGGCATCTTTGAGAAGAGCGACCCCGAGATGCTCGAGCACGAGGGCATCCCCCCCACCGGCGGCGTGGCGCGCGGCGCCGAGCCGCCCGAAACGATGCAGATCGAGTGCGACGCGCTGTCGTTTGGCGTGCACATCCGCACCGGCCAGAAAACCGGTTTCTTCCTGGATCAACGCGAGAACCGCAAGGTGGCATCGTGGTATGCGTCGGACAGGCGGGTGCTGGATTGCTTCTGCCATACGGGCGCGTTTTCGCTGTACGCGGCGAAGCTCGGCCACGCGAAAAGCGTGCTGGGCATCGACTCGTCGGCGTCGGCCATCGAGCTGGCGAAGAGCAACGCGAAGCTGAACGACGTGAACGTGGCCGAATTCCGCGTGGGCAAGCTGCCTGAAGAGCTGCGCCACCTCCGCGGCGATGGACATCTTTTCGATATGGTGATCCTCGACCCGCCGCAGTTTGCCAAGAGCAAGGCCGGGCTGAGGAAGGCGCTCTTCGCCTATCGCGACCTGAATGCGCAGGCGATGCGCTGCCTCGACCGCGAGGGCGTGCTGATAACGTGCTCGTGCTCGCAGCATCTGTCGTACGACGACTTCGAGCTGCTGCTCAACGAGGCGTCGTTCGAGGCCGGCCGCACGCTGCAGGTGATCGAGCGCAGATCGCAGTCGCCCGACCACCCCGTTATCATATCGTGCCCGCAAACGCGGTATCTCAAATGCTTCGTGTGCCGAGTGATTTAGAGCTTTTTCCGGCAAAGCCGGGAGGAGGCTTTGGCCTTTTGGGCTTTAGCCTTTTGAGCCTTCATACAGACGCACGCCGCGAGCACAAGATAGGTTCAGCGAGAGCATATGAAAGGCCAAATCTCAGATCAGCAGTTGGCCGCGGCCGAGGATGTCGTGCAGGTGAATGAGGCCTATGGGCCGGCATTGTGGGTCGACGATCGCCAGCGACGTGATCGAGCCTTTGCCGGTGCCTTTTTCCATGACGCGCAGGGCGTCGGCCACGGCTGCGTCTGCCTCGACGGTCATTGGGCGGCGTTTCATGAGATCGGCGGTGCAGCGCGATTGGACGTCGCCGCCGTGCATGAGGAGCCGCCGCAGATCGCCATCGGTGATGATGCCGCTGAGCGCGCCGGCGGAGTCGCAGATCAGCACCACGCCGAGGTTCGCTTTCGATGTCATTGTATCGAGCGCTTTCTGGAACGGATCGCTCTCGCGCACCAGCGGAAGATCGTCGCCGGTGCGCATGATGTCGCGCACCTTCAGTTTCAGGCGCTGTCCGAGATTTCCGCCTGGATGGAAGCGTGCGTAGTGGCTGCGGGTGAAACCGATCTCCTGCATCAGCACCATAGCGAGTGCATCGCCCATGGCCAGTGTGGCCGTGGTGCTGGCGGTGGGAGCAAGGCCGAGCGGGCAGGCTTCGCGCGCCACGCCCACGTCGAGCACGAGGTCGCTTTGCAGTGCGAGTGTGGACTGGCGGCTGCCGGTCATAGCGACGATGCGTGCTCCGATTTTCTTTGCGGCGAAGACTACGTGAAGGAGTTCGCCGGCCTCGCCGCTGTGTGAGATGGCGATAAGGAGGTCGCCCGGTGCGACGACGCCGAGGTCGCCGTGGAGCGCGGAGGTGGCGTCGAGCCAGACGGCCGGAGTGCCGGTGCTGCACATCGTGGCGGCGATTTTCTGCCCAACTATCCCCGACTTGCCCACGCCCGTGATCACCACCTTTCCCTTGAGCGCGAGGATCATATCGACGGTGTCGAGGAATTCCTGGCCGATGCGTTCGCCCAGGGCCAGCACCGAATCTGCCTCGATCCGGAGCACCTCGCGAGCACGTTCAATTCTGGTATTGGCTGTCTCAGCCATTCGGCTGTTCCTCCTTAGTATCCTGACATAGAAAGTTCTGCACGTCTTTGAGAAGCTGCGTCTTATCGGAATAGACTCGGTGCGCCACGGGGATGGAGCTTGAGAAGTAGCGGCCGTACCGCTGTGTGATGAGGCGTTTGTCGAGCACTACCACGATGCCGCGGTCGGTTTTCGAGCGAATGAGCCGGCCGAAGCCTTGCTTGAATCGGATGACCGCCATGGGCACGGAGTAATCGACGAACGAGCTGCGGCCTTTGGCTTCAACGGCCTCGCAGCGTGCCTTCACGATGGGATCGGTGAAGACGGCGAAGGGAAGCTTTGTGACGGTGAGGCAACTGAGCGCCTCGCCGGGCACGTCCACGCCCTGCCAGAAGCTCTGCGTGCCGAGCAGCACGGAGCCGTAGAGGCGGCGGAAGGTTCTGAGTATCTGGTTGGGCGTGCCGTCGATGCCCTGGCCGAGCACGGGGATGCTCTGCCGCTCCAGCTCGTCTTTTATTGCCTGGTGCATCCTGGTTAGCATATCGTACGAGGTGAAAAGAATCAAGCCTCGTCCGCGTGTGGCAACGTGCAGGTCTATGAGGAAATCGCCGGCGGCGCGCGTGAAGTCGTCGCTGCGGTATACAGGCTCGGGCAGGAAATTCGGTACGCAGAAGAGCACCTGCCTGGGAAAATCGAAGGACGTGCCGAGGCTGAGCTCGAGCACGCGGCCGTTCTCGAGGGTATCGAGCCCCAGCCTCGAGCGGAAGAAGCCGAACTGCTCCCCCACCGTCAGCGTGGCGGATGAGAAAACGATGGTGTCCTTTTTCTCATAGAGGAGGTCTTTCAGCAGCGCGCCGACCTCGATGGGTGCGGCGGCCGCGCGGAAGCTGCCCTGGTGAAAATCAATGCATTCGGCCCAGTAGACGTAGCGGGGGTCGTCGGCCTTCATCAGGAATTCGATGTCGTTGACGATCTCGCGCAGTGCGTTTGCCTGGGCTTCGAGCTGGAACATCAGGTCCTGCTGGTAGAGGAATTCGCGCTCGATTTCGGCGAGGCCGTCGCCGATGGCGTCGAGATCGCCAACGAGCACCGAGAGCGCGGCGACGAGCACCTCCTTGTGCGTGAAGATATCCTGCCATTTGTCGGCGGGCCGGTCTTGGGATGAGTATCGCAGGCGGAGGTCTGCCTGGCGCGGTGCGAACAGCCCGGAGAACGAGAGGAGGAATGAATCGAGCAGCGAGCCGGCGTCGAGCACCTTGTCGAACGAGGCGCTGATTTTTTCTTCGACGTTCAGTTCGGTGTCGGTGGGCTTTGTTTCGCGGCCGCGCCGCAGGTGATAGAGGATATTGGTGAGCAGGCCGCTGCCGGACTTGTCGCGCTCGCGCGAGCGATAGAGGCGGCGGAGCGGCCGCAGCAGGGCCCAGCGGTCGATCTCGCATCCGAGGTTGTTGGTTGCCACGTCTTCCACGTCGTGTGCTTCGTCGAAAATGAGATGGCGGTGGTCGGGCAGCACGGCGGATGTGCCGATGCCGAGTTCGGCGAAGACGACGGCGTGGTTGGCAACGACCAGGTCAGCGAGCTGAGCGAGCGCGCGGGCCTTGAGGATGAAGCACTGCTTCCAGTAGTCGCAGGCGCGGCCGCGGCATTCGTCGCCCGTGGCGTAGAGGCGGTCCCACACTTCGGGGAAGCGCGAAATCTGGAATCCGGTGTTTTCGGAGATGTCGCCGGTGACGGTGAGTGCGGCCCAGGTGACGACGGGCACGAGTGCGATTCGCTCGGCGTCGGTGATTTCGCGCTCTGCCTCGGTGAGCAGGTATGCGAGCTTTCGCGGGCAGAGGTAGTTTGCGCGGCCCTTGATCACGGCGGCGCGAAATCCCTGATCGAGCATCTCGGTGAGCAGGGGGATGTCTTTGTGGAAAAGCTGCGCCTGGAGGTTTCGCGTGCAGGTGGAGATGACAACGGGCGTTTTGTTTTGCGTGGCCCAATAGACGGCAGGCACGAGGTAGGCGAGCGATTTGCCGGTGCCGGTGCCTGCCTCGACCATCAGGTGCTTAGAGTTGTTGAAGCAATACGCCACGGCTTTGGCCATTCGGGCCTGCTCGCGGCGCGGCTCGAAGTTTGGCAGCGAGCGCGAGAAGACGCCGTCGGGGCCGAACATCTTCACGATAGCGGCTACGTCGATCGGCTTGGCTGCGCCGGCCTGCTCGCCGTCGTCTTGCAGCTTCTGGCGTTCGGCCCTGCGCGCGTGGGCTTCGTTGATCACATCCGAGAAGTCGCGCAGGCAGCTCGCGATGCCCTGCCGCCTCTGGCCAAATGCCTCTGAGAACTTGCTCGAATGAACCTGCTGAAACAGCGGCTTGAATTCCCAATCCACCGGCGCCGTCAGGCCCATAATGGCATCGAGCACGGGCAGCGGAAGCTCCTCGAGCTCGCAGAGCAGCGCCTGCCAGAGGCGCGCGGTGATGAGCACGTTTGACGACGCGCGCGCGTGCGGCGGCTGGTCGAAAGAGTATTTGCGCGCGAGGTGCTCGAGCTCGTGGCGCTCCTCGGCCGGCAGCAGGATGCGCGAAAGCTCGAGCGTATCGAACACCTGGTTGCCGAAGCTGTTGCGCGTTGCGGCGTCGAGGAAGCGGGACTTGACGCGGAAGTCGTGCGCGATGCAGGGGCGGTCGCCGATGAATTTCATGAAATCGAGCACGGCCAGCCTCAGCGGCGGCGCGTCTTCCATTTCGGCGGCGCTGATACCGGAGGCGTTGAGAAGAGGCAACGGCACCTCGACGGCCGGGTATACAAGCGTAGAGAAGCTTTCTCCTGCCTGCCCTCCGCTGATCTCCAGCGCGGCCAGCTCGAAAATCTCGTCTCGCTTCGGGTCCGGCCCGCTGGTTTGGATGTCGATTGCTACGAGGTTGTCGAACACCGGATACTCCGGAAGGCATCACACGGCGACGCACAGCCGGCGTGCGGCTGCGCCACATTCGATACGGGCAGCAACGGCGGCTTCATTGCAGCCGCTTGCGGATTTTGCGTTCGAGGCCCGGCGGCAGCGGCTTGGTTTCGCGCTTCTGCTGCGGCGTGGCCGCCGGCACCGCAGGGGCATCGGGCGCGGGCGGTGGATATTTCGGCTCGTAAGGCTGCAAGCCCAGGAGGTCGTGCAGCAGGATCAGCGTGGCCTCCTTGTCGGAGATGCGGCCCCGCGTGCCGGAGTCGATCGGCCTGGCGGCAAACGCCGGCACGGACGCTCCCACGCACGACGGGCAGCCCGTGCGGCACGAGCATTTTGACACGAGATCGAACGCGCACTGCATGACCGGCTCGAAAAGCTGGAAGGCCTTTTCGGCAAACCCGATGCCGCCCTCGAAACGGTCGTAGATGAACAGCGCCTCCGTGCCAAGGCACGAGGCGTCGACCACCGAGCCGACGTCCATATGGTCGCACATCACGTGCATCGGCAGCACGTCGACGATAACGTTCGACAGCCCTACGAGCGCGTCGGCCAGGTTTCGGCCGTGCCGGGCGCAGGCTTCGCGCGACGACTGGGGCGGCGCCAGCCACATGGCTACCGTCTCCATCTTGCGCTCGGGCAGCTCGAGGGATTCATAGCCGATGCTGTCGCGGCTGTGGAATTTGATCTTCTTGAACATCACCACCAGCGTAGTGAGCGTTACGTCGCCGGAGTACAACTGGGCGGCGCGCCACGGCTGCTGCCGGTCGGTCGCGTCGATGCGAATCTGCTCTTCGGGCACGGCCTGCGTGTAGTAGTCGATGTCGCGCTTTTCCACAAACGCGATCTTCTTTTTCAGATCGAGCTCGTGCACGAAATACGTTTCGGCCTGGTGGATGTAGATTGCGTGCGGATGAACCTGCAGGAAGGCAGTCATCTCGTCGACGAATCCAATGACGCGGGAGTCTTCGGCGACGTCCTGGATTTCATAGATCACGTTGCCCATGTTTCGGAGCTGGATATCGGCGGCGGGGAAGGCGCTGACTTTCTGCTGCGACGGGGGCGGCGGCAGAAGCGTGTGGCCCGATCGCGTTTCCCGGGCCAGTTTCTGCTCTTTGAGGATGTCGAGCATGGCTGCGGTGTAATCGCCGAAGAGATTCTGCTCGTCGGCCTTGATGGGCAGCTCGTACATTGCGGCCCGCAGATGACCGATGGAGATGTGCGGGTTGTCGGGGTCGATCACGGCGTTTTCGTGCGGCTGCCCGAAGATGTAGTCGGGGTTGTTCACGAGGTATTGATCGATGGGATTGTTCTGCGCCACGAGGATCACTAGCGAATCGTCCATTCCTCGGCCGGCGCGGCCGGCCTGCTGCCAGAGGCTGGCAATGGTTCCGGGGTATCCGACGATGAGGCAGGCATCGAGGCCGCCGATGTCGATGCCGAGTTCGAGGGCGTTTGTGCTGGCCACGCCGAGGAGGTCGCCGCTGGCAAGACGCTGCTCGATTTCGCGGCGGTTTTCGGGCAGGTAGCCGCTGCGGTATGCGTGCACCGATTTGGCGAGGCCGGGGCCGAACCGCTGCAGTTCTTCCTGCAGGTATCGGAAAAGGATTTCGGCGGATAGCCTCGTGCGCAGGAATGCGATGGTCTGCACGCGGTTCTTGATGAGCTCGGCCATCAGGTGGCGTGCCTCGCTTACGGAGCCGCGCCGCTCCACGTGGGCGTCGTCGATGTAAGGCGGATTCCAGATTGCGAAGTCTTTCGGGCCGCGCGGCGAGCCGTCGTCGTTTACCAATTCCACGGGGCCTTGCATGATTCTGCCCGCGTGCTCGCGCGGGTTTGCGATGGTGGCCGAGCAGCAGACGAACACGGGGCTGGAGCCGTAGTGGCGGCAGATGCGTTTGAGCCGCCTGATCACGTTTGCCACGTTTGAGCCGAAGATGCCGCGGTATGTGTGCAGCTCGTCGAGCACCACGAGTTTCAGCCGCGAGAAAAAGGCGGCCCACTTCTGGTGGTTCGGCAGGATGCCCTGGTGCAGCATGTCGGGGTTGGTGAGGATGAACGAGCCGGCGTCGCGCAGCGTTCGGCGTCGCGGGCCGGGCGTGTCGCCGTCGTAGGTGCCGGCATCGAAGCGGAAGGCATCGTGCCGCGATTTGAGCTCGTTCAGCCCGCGAAGCTGGTCTTGTGCGAGGGCCTTGGTGGGGTAGACGAGCAGCGCGCGGCTCGATTTGTCTTCGAGATAGTTTTCCAGCATCGGAATGGTGTAGCAGAGCGTTTTGCCGCTGGCGGTGCCGGTAACGATTACGACGTTTCGGCCGGCGCGGATGTGGCCGATGGCCTGCGCCTGGTGAGTGTAGAGCTTTTCGATTCCGCCGGCGGCAAGCGCAGCCTGCACCTCGGGCCGAAGGCCGCCGGACACGTCGGCATGGCGGGCAGGCCGGGGCTCGAGCCGCTCGATGCGGACCATCTGGTCCTGGTAGCGGATGTTGTTCAGAATGTGTCGGAGATGCGGGCCGACTGACATTGCTTGCTCTCGCTTTGCAGGACGTGCCGGCGGCGCGCCTTTGCCTTCAGATGGTGATGCCCCTGGTTGCATCGTAGCGCGGGACGATGCCATACGCATTTGGCTTCAGACAGAAATCGACGTCGCCCGGGTTGTAGAGCGGGCTGTTTGGATCAAGAAACTTCTGTGCTTCGCGATCCTGCAGGATGGCCGCGAGGGCGGTCTGCAGGTCGAACGGCTCGCCGAGCAGGAGCGCCCGGATGTATTGAGCACAGGTTTCGTCTTCGAGTGCTTTTTTTTCGGCGCCCACGCCCATTGCCACAAGGCACGCCTGGCTGGGCTGGGCAGCGGCGATGTAGTCTGCTGCCGCTCGCGCGTTCGCGAAGCAGCCAACGATTATCTCGTCGGCTTGCCGCGCGCTCACCAGCCCCTGCGAGCCTGCCGACGTGGTGAGAATGATCGTCTTGCCGCGCAGGTCCAGCCTGGAGGTCTCGGCCGGCGAGTTGCCGTGGTCGAAACCCTCCGGCGGCAGGCCGCTGCGTTCGCCAAACAGCAGGAACTCAGGGTTTCGGCGTTTGGCCTCGTATGCCGCATCAAGCTCCCCCACCGGGATTATGCGCCGTGCGCCGGCCGCGAATGCGGCGACAATCGTGGAACTCGCCCGGAACACATCGATGATCACCGCGATGCCTCGTGCGGATTGCGCACCGTCCAATAGCGACAGTGTGCGAACGTTCACTCAGGCGACTCCTTGATCATGTGCAAGAGGATTTCGCTCATGGCGATGAGGTCGAGCGCGTTATGGTGAATCACGTCGCTCATCTGGTATGCATCGCCGGAGCGGACGAAATCGTGGTATGCCTGCGGAATCAGCTCGCCGGGGATATCGCCGATGCGCACGCGGTTGCACAGGTGGCGTTCGAGGGTCTGGAGGCGGCAATCGGGCAGCCGGCCGCGCCAACGCCGCCTTGCCTCGTGGAGCAGATCGAGGTGCAACCCGGCGTACTCGAGATGAAGGCCGTTTGCGAGGCCGCGATCGCGGATGTACGGCACATCGAAGCTCTTGCCATTGAACGTGACCAGCGCCTCGAAATGCGGCAAGCGGTCGGCCACCGCTGCGATCATTGCGCGCTCTTCGGAATAATCGCGAGCGAAAAACTGGTGCAGGTGGAAATCATGGCCGCCGAACTGCATTACGCCGATGAGAAAAACCGGCATCGCCGTCAGGCCTGTCGTTTCGATGTCCAGAAAGAGCACCCGCTGCGGGTCTATGCTCAGCAGCGGGCGCAGCTCGCGGTGCAGGCTGCCCTCGCGCCAAGCCATCGCCCCGCCGAATACGTTGGCATAATCCTGAACAAACTTTCGCCCATCGGGCATGATGCAGGAGAGGTCCTTGCGGATCAGCCATGCCTTGCCGAAAGGCGACGTGAGCGCCTCGCCCGGTGCTGCCTCTTCGAGTTTCACGGGGCCGGCGGCCTTGGGCGGCGCGGCGAGCGGGTTCTGCCGTGCCGCGGGCACGCACTGCCCGGCCGGCGCGGGCGTTTCGCCAATCCGGGGCCCACCGTTCACGGGTGCAGCCGCGGAATTCCTCTGCTGCAGCATCTGCATGTTGCGGTTCAATTCTTGCAGCTTCTTACGGATTTCAGGGGAAAGCGCCATCGAATGACCACGCACAAGGCCTTGTGGAAAGCAGCTATTACACCACGATATGACAGATTATACCCGCCGTTTGAGAGGGATTCAAGGAGTTCCGCTCCAAGGAGGCCATTTTTCGTGCAGGGAAGCAAGTTTCACGAACGCACACGACACTTCGCTTTTTGAGCAGAGGATATCTGGCTTCGATATTCTCATAAAGATTGCGAAGATTCATGACGATATATACACGTGCCTGCCGTTGATCTCGCACGCCGGCCGCATGCGGCTCTGAAAATCATATAATCGTGCCACCATATGTTCGGATTTGTCTGGCCAAGGATACTCCAGCAAGGAGGAAACGCGTATGGGTACCAGGGCAGCGAATGTGTTTTCAAACAGCGAATCCTCGGATCGCAAACGCCCGCCGGTCTTCGCGCCCCTGATTTGGGCAATTCTCCCCGTTCTGCTGCTCGTGTTGTTTTTCCGTCATGCCGTCTTTGCCGACACGCTGAATTTCACGGATGCAGCCGGCGGCAGCGCCGTACGCGTCGAGCCCGGCGGTGAGGTGGAAGTCATCCTGCGCGTTTCGGATGCCGTGGATTTGTCAGGCTTCCAGGCAAGGATCATCGTGAGCGGGCCGGCCGAGGCAACGGGCAGCGCCGCCATCGGCGAATGGTTCAGCGGCGCGGGCTCTGTTGTCGATGCATCGAATCCCGCTATGCCCGCCGATTTCCAGGCCGCAATGCTGCAGGACTTGCCCGGCATCGCCGGCAGCGGCGATATCGCCGTATTCACGGTGCGAGCGCTCGGCGACGGTGTTGCAACCGTCAGCCTGGATACGGCCAATTCCATGCTGTTCGCTTCCGACGGAACACCGATTCCAGCGGCTGCGCCGCCGGTTTTCACCATCACCATCGGCACAGGTGCGCCGCGGTTCGGCGCACCGGTGCAGTCCGCTCAGAGCAACGTGCTCGCCGCTACGGCCAATGGCGGCGGCGAGATGCTGCTGCTCGAACTAACCTGCCCCCTCATCGTAGGCGACGTGAACCGCGACCTCGCCGTGAACGTGCTGGACCTGATCCTTGTGCGCAATCACCTCAACCAGAACCCGAACCAGGACCTCGAGACGTTCAGGTGCGACGTCAACGGCGACGGCTACGTGAACGTGCTCGACACGATCCTGGTGAGAGACCGCCTTTACCAGCAGGTGCCGATCGCCATGAAGGGGTGGTACGGAATTCAGAGCGTGGAGACGATCGACTCGATTCCGTCGGTAACGCTGAACATCGACAGCGAGCCCGACGGCGAGACGCTCGTGCTGTTCAAAATACCCGGCTGGCACACGAGCGAGCTGGACTGGAGCGCCCGGTGCACCTGTGCCGGCGGCTGCAGCGCGATCTCGCTTTCCGGCGGCGTGGCCACGCTGATATTCACGCACGCCCTCGACTGGTACAATGCTGAGACTCACGAGGTAACGTTCACCGCAAGCGTGCCGGAAACCTGCGGCCGCGCCGTGCTCGTGAAATTCTGCGACGACAACGCTTACATCACGATCCAGGAGGCGGTGAACGGCGTGGTATACGCGCCGGTGTGGGCCGTGAAAACGGTGACGCCGATCCTCTCGCCCGCCTGCCCGCCGGGCGGCCATATCACGTGGCAATCGCACGCGCTCGCCGAAGAGCAGCCGGCAAATTTCACCAGCACTGCAAACCTCCAGGCCGAATCGGCCGGCACATACAATCTTTCCGTATCGTATACCTTCAACGGCGTCACAAGAACACGCCGCTGCACGTTTGCGGGCTTTGTAGCAAGGCTCGTGAAGGCGGTGCGCCCGGACCTTACGGAAACGACCGAGCACGATATTTTTACGACGCCGGGCACAGTACATATCTACGCGGAGATATACCCGCCAGTTCCCGGGCCTGCAACTTGGACGTGGGCCAGCCAATTGGTTGAGCCGCAGGAAGAGTATACCACCGAGTTCGGCTTCACCGGCGGCCAGGCCACACCAGTCTCATGGACCAACGGCTCCGCCACGCTCACCATCTCCGGCTATTCCGACGGCTTTGATCTTCAGGTGAACGCAAGCGCGGAAACGAACTACGGCAGCGCTGTCATGCGGCCCGGCAGCGAACCGCACGTGCTGGTGCCGACGGTAGCGGTGGCAGTGCGCGGGTATGACACGTTTTACTGCGAAGACCCTCGAATCCCTTGCAGCGGCACGGACGGCAACCCCGGCAATCCTCTGTATTTCGGCGCGCCGAACGTGATCGAACTCGCGGCGCCGGTGTCGGTGATGCGCGTCTGGCCCGATCCGATCTGGACGTGGACTTTGCCCACCGGCGACGCTTTCCTTGAGCCGGACGGCGGCAAGGCGCGGCTGCACGTCAGCACCTCTACGGCCGTCGCGATAGCCGTGGACATCACCGTGGATGGCGTTGCAGTTTACTCGTGCACGATCTACGCAAACATCTGGAGCTATTCTCTGCCGGCCAGGACACTCTTCGCCGGTTTGGACCGCAACGTGCAGGGGGGCATCGAAAATTCGGCCGAGCTCAAGATCCCGCTCGATACCGCTACAATGCCGGCGAGCCTCCGCTTCATCTGCAACGGCTGGTATCGCCCCGCCGTGTGGGAAGGCGGCGTATTGAAGCTGACGATCACAGATCCCGGTCACGGCTTCCAGGAATTCAGCACCGAAAGAACCGTTTCCGGCGGCATCTACTACGACGTGTACAATCTCTATCGCGCTGCTGAATCGGTGGAGGTGGTGCCTTTGGACCTGCGCGCGCAGGCAAACCGGAAGGTATACCGCCTAGTGGTTGACCAAGGAGGATCGTCCGGCGTGGACCAAGCGGAGCTGCAGATCAAGGTTTTCTGCGATCCGGATGTTCACCTCCAGAGCGAGAGCGTGCCGGGCACTCCGCTGGAGTACACGTTTGATCTGACCACGAAGGACATGGCCGGCAATCCGTTCAGCGGCTGCCAGCTCACGGTGGACGGCTCCGCCGCCACGCTCACGCTGCCGGCCCAAGCCTACACTCAGGGAAGCGAGGCCCTGGTAGCCCAGTGCACGCTGTGCGTGGAGCTTGTGCCCGATGGCCTGCAAGGTTACGAGACGACCCCAGGCCAGCGCGAGATAGTATTCGACGTTGAATACTATTTCGGCGACGGAACGTATGGGAATGACACTCTTGCAGACGCCGAGGAATTCCTGCTCGTGGAGCCTTGGGCTTATCCGTTCACGCCGATCGCGCTGCCAAAGCCTGCACAGGCGCCGCCCGAGGCGATTCTGCTGGGGGGCGGCGAGACTTTCTCGCCCAGCCCGATGGGCCCGGGCTCGTGGGACGTCTCGCGCGTCTGGAGCTACACGCAAGGAAGCTCCACCGCTTACTATCCCGCCTATTATCGGATCATCGTTTTTCAGGTGGACATCGATCCGTACGGCGACATGCCGCACTTTGCGGTGCACCGCAACGACGACGATGACGACGCAAACGGCACGCCCGATTTCCAACAGGGCACGGTGGCAGGCGAGGACGATCTTCGCCGCGTGGAGGTGATTTTCAAGCCGCCGCTCCAGTTGATGCGCGAGGCCGGAATGCGGCTGGAGGTGGTTCCTTCGCAGAATCTGAGCCTCTGGGGCAAGCCCGACAAATCGGCCGCGTATGGATATGACGTGCCGCCGGAGCTGTCGTCCTTTTTCTATATTGAAGGCACCGCCGCCGGCCCCGGAACGGTCACGGTAAAGCTCGTTGTCGACAGCCCCGAGCCGCTTGAATCAGTGCGCGCAATCAACGTGCCGGTGCTGAAGATAGACGTGCGGATGCTCGATCCCGAAGCCGAGCCCGAGCTTTACAGGACGCTCGACAAGGCGCTTTTCGCAACCAATGCCCCCACTCTCCGGATTGATTTCGGCACCGACGTTTCGGCCATCGTCAACCGCATCCGCATCGAGGTAGACGACGGAAACGACGCCACGCCCGACGTGTGGAACATCACCAGCCTTCTGAGCTTCAACGGCTCGATCGCCAGCGGCACGATTCCCGCGCCCACCGAAGAGCAGTATTTCGGCTATTACATCGGCCGCAGCCGCACGAGGGTGCGCGTGCTGCACTGGAGCACGCCTCTCATTCGCAACGACAGCACGTCGTTCCATTACATCCTGGATGAAGACGAAGCCGGCAACGCGGAGCAGTTCATCCAGCACCAGGATATCTCCAGCAGGTTCATCGACGTGGGCAGCGATCGGCTGGTGAAGGACATAGTGATCGCGCACTTCCAGACGGATATCACCGATCAGCGGATATCGGAAATCATGCAGGAAGGCGGCCTGGTGATAGTCGGCCTCGAACGCGACTACCAGACGATAGTGGTGAAGGTGCAGCCCGGCCAGGACCAGCAGGAGGTGAGAGATTACCTCGCGTCGCTGCCCGACACAGACGAGGCGTTCATCCCCGGCATGTACGACTACGACCCGGAAACCGGCGAGTATGACGATTTCGGCGCGACCGGCTGCGAAGGCAGCATTACGCTGATGCATTTCGTGAAGGACTACCCCTTCTCCGGCTGCCGTTACCTGGGCTATCAGCAGGGCCCGCTGCTGTACGCGATCAGTGCGTGCGCGGATGCAACCGTGGCGAACGGCGCCGAAGCGAACACAAACTTCGGCGACGAGCCCGCACTCGCGGTCGATTTCGGCCTGCCACCCGACATCACGAAGAAGCTCTCATATCTGAAGTTTGATATCAGGAACGTCAGCAAGCTCATCGGGCCGGTAACGCTGAACATGGTGCTGGTGAGCAAGGAGGCCGACACCGTCGACGTCTACGGCGTTTTGAGCGATGCGTGGGAAGAAGATACGATCACGTTTGCGACCGCGCCCGGCCTGAATCCGGACGGCTCGCTCGATGCGCAGAGCGTGGTGGCGATCAGGCAGGTGCTGCTGCCCGAGGCGGATAACCAGCCGGTGGAAATCGACGTAACGGATTTTGTGCACGGCCAGTACCTGGGCGACCGCATAGTAACGTTTGTGCTGTGCTCGCAGGTGCAGGGCAGCATCGTTTTCGAGAGCCGCGAGGAACCAGGCTGTGCGCCGTATCTCTACTTCGACCCCGAGGTGCTGCCGGATTATGCCGAAGCGGGCATGGAGCGCGACTTCGTGAGCATCATGGGCGTGAAGGTGCACGCGTGGTTCAACCCGCTCGACAGCAAGTGGTATGACAGCCAGGTGCTGCGGGACAACGGCCACATACAGCAGCGGCTTGACTCCGACGGAAAAGCGGTGGAATACATCGACTGGACGGTCGTTCCGGGCAACCTTGCCCTGGGATGGACCGATCAGGCGACAATTTTCCTGTCGACAAAGGTCGCCCCCGACCTGGGCGTGGCGTTCAGCCGCTACCTCCAGAATCAGGCCATCATGACGCTCGAGATGCTCGAATACACGGATTTCGGCAACATCACGCTCAACGTGCTCCGCGGCGACTTCGAAGGCACATGCTATGCTCTGGCAGCGGTGGCTATCCCGGGGATGACCGGCAAGAGCATGAAGCACACCGCGAATTTCGCGGTGGGCCGGATTTCAGGTGTAACGCGTAAGGAGGCCGAAAAAGCTGGTGTGATGGCGATGCGCCGCGTGGCGAAAAACCGGAAGTTCAAAGACGCCACTCTTTCAATCGGAAAGGAAGTGAGGAAATGGGAACCTGGGAAATGGGGCTTTGACGGCATATTCCGGAAGGGCGACAAATTGATCGCGCAGAAGGCTACCGGAAAGACTGTGCTCAAAGACGGAATGGTGGCCGTATTCGAGGCTAAGGGCGGCAGCGGTAAGCTCGGCGGCCTCATGCGCGACGGCAAATGGCTCCAGCAGATGGGCCAGGATGGCAAATGGGTGGACGACGTGATCAGGAGGATGGGGAAATCGAACAGAGAAATTGACCGTGTGATGGCCGGCGAGCTGATGGATGTGAAGAAGCAGGGCAAGCTATTGGGGTTCATCGTAAACACACCCATAATAGAAAAGGTGCCGCAGGTGTCGAAGGTGATCAAGTTCCTGTTCAATCCGTAGGAGCACGTGCGCGGCGGGGGCGGGCGGAATGCGCTTCCGCCGGAAAAAAGCTCCAAAATGAAGCCGAAATTGTGTAACATATTGAGCTTTCGTACCTGGGAAGCAGCCTGCCTCGCCTGCAACAGAACAAACTTGACGGATCTATGTACCGGCAATATCCCAGCATCGTGGCGTTTTCGGCCTTTACTGCGGCGAGCGGGAGTTCATGGCAATCCGGAAGATCATACGGCAGTATGTGCCGGCGGCGGAGGAAACGAGGAAACGGTGAACAGAACGCGCGGGAAAGACAAAGAGGCTGCAGTGCTCATCGTGGATGAAGACAAAATAGGCATAGAAAGCACGCTCTACTGCGCCTACGAAAAGAACAGGGAAATTCCATTTGCCTTCAGAACTGTCAGCAATATCGACAGAGCCATCGAGGCATTGAGGCAAACCGATTACCGGCTGATTCTCTCCACTGAGTTCATC
>DATLAR010000225.1:0-6229 GCA_035527355.1 Planctomycetota bacterium | reverse complement strand
TTGTCCCAGCCCGTCACGCGGAACACCGGCACGTTATTCTCGCCCGAGCCGAAGAACAGCACGTCGCCGCTCTTCTCCGTGTGGATCGCGCCGCCAAACGCCTCGCCGCACAGCCGGAATACGTGATCCGGCAGGCCATCCCGCACCGGGCTCTCCAGCAGCCTGCCCACCCACAACCCGTCGCGATCCCACACGTGCTGCAAGCTGTTTTCCATGTCGCCCACCACTACGCAGCCGTGGGCGATGCCGATCATCCGCCAAAAATACCGCCCCTCGCCCGGAGCCGCGCCGCCCGTCGCCGAATGCCGCCCCACGCACCACTGAAATTTCCCGTCCTTGTCCCACTTCGCCACCCGGTTGCCACCGGCCCGCGGCGACCAGAACCCGACGCCGGTTTTCTTCTCGTTGTTCGTGTTGAAGCAATTGAACAAGCTCCCGTCCTCGTCCTTCCACACGCCAACGTCCTCGAACGACCCCAGCGCGTAGTAGTCGGGGATCGGGTCGATGTACTCCTGCTTGCGGTTGTCATACATCGGCACGCCGGCGGCCGTGTAACCCTGCGGCCGCAGGATGCACATGCCCGATTTGATCTTCCCGTACTTCAGCAGGTTATCCGACATCGGCATGTAGTAGTTGAACTGCTCGTCGACGTACGCTCCGCCCGCGCGGAACACGCCGCCCGGGAAGTCGAACTCCTCGGCGTCCATCTTGCCGTTGCCGTTCTTGTCCGCCCACTGATACACAAGCTGATTCTGGGCCTTCATCTTCTGCTCGATCTCGGCCGGCGCCGCCGGCCCGCCGCCCATCGGAAAGCTCAGCGTCGACGCCGGCACCATCGTCGCATTCTTCTCGTCCAGCCGCAGCATTGCCGGGCACCTGTTTGTGCATACGTATGTGTCTTTGCCCAGCCGCCTGATGAACAGCGCGCCGTTCGCGTCGAACTTGAACAGTGGCACCGCGGTGGTGTAAACGGACGCCACCTTCCACGTCTTCTTCGCGTAGTCGGCCTTGTAGCGCACCAGGTAGCCCCAGCCGTAAACCAGCCACACGTCGGTGGGGTCGGCCGGGTTCACGCCGGCCCAGGGGCCATACGTCTGCCCGCCGAACCATTCGCGCAAGACTTTGCCGGCCGCGTCGATCCGCACGGCGCGCGCCGGTGCGCCCATGTCGGTGATCAACGCGCCGCCGTCCGGCAGCGCCGCGATGTCGATGATGTCGCCGAATCCTTTCTCCGGCTCATACTTGCCCCACTTGGGGCGCCCGCCCGCGTTGCCGTACGCGGCCTTCAGCGTGCCGCCGCGCGCAAAACGCTTCACCTGGTTGCCCCTGCCCGCCTCGGCCTTCGGCTCAGGCTGCTTCAACTCGCGGCATGCCCACTGAAACATCCCGGTCGACTCCGCCACCAGTATGTCGCCGTTGGGCGCAGTGTCCAGCCGCCACGGGTGCGTCAGCTTGTCGGCCGCCACCACGGTGGCCGCCGGCTTGCCGGCCGCCAGGCGCAGCACCTTGCCTTTGCTTATCACCAGGCCGCTGCCGTCCTTCTCGATCGCCACACCCAGCGGGCCCGGCACGCTCGCTTCCGAAAGCTGCTTGCCGTCCGCGTCAAACCACCGCACCACGTCCTTGTCGAAATAACTCACCAGCAGCTTGCCGCCGCGCGCCGCAATATCAATGTGCAGTAGCGGCTGGTTGGCCGCCGGCACGCCATCAAGCGTCGCTTCCTTTTTCCCGCTGACAGCATTCAGCCGGAAAACCTTCTTACTGCTGCTCTCCACCATGAAAAGCTTGCCGCCGTCCGACGCCAGCGCATACGCGCCCGCAAACGCGCCGAAATGGCCGCTCTCCCACAGGCGCTTCTCGTCGTCGAGCGTTTGCTTCACCATCATCAGCGGGCCTTCGTTGCTGCCCGCGGCAAAATAGCAGCCCGTCTCGTCGGCCGCCACGTTCGTTACCGGGTTGTGATTGCCGGGCCAGCGCTCCCAGCCGGGCGAGGGGCTCGTGCCGATTGTCATCACGTATTCGGCCTTCAGCCCCTGCGTCTGCAGCAGCTTCCACGCGTACGTCCCCGGGGCGAGCTTGCTGCCGCGCTCGTCCAATCCGTCCCACGCCTCCGCGTGCTGCCCCGCCACGCGAAAAGCACCGTGCAGCAGCTCGCGCACGATCAAACCCTTGTCGTTGATGATGACAATGGAAACCTTGCCCGGCTCCGCCAGCGTGTAGGGAATGGCGCAGGCCGGCGGCCGATAGCCTTCCATCGACACATCGAGCAGCGGACGGTCGGCGGGGGAGGGGGCGTCGAACGAATGAAACAACGCCGCCTGCCCGGCCTCGAGCTTCGCGGCCTTCAGCACAAAGCCGCACTCCGCGTCCGGGTTCTTCACCCACTCGTCGAGGAATGCGAAATCGGCAAACACCCACGTGATCGTCTTGCCGGCATCGGCCGCGCTCACCGTTGCCGAGGCGGCCAGTTTGCCGGTGCCATCCTTCGCCAGGCCGGCGCCGCCCGCCCACGGCGTGCGGATCGGATCGCCCGTGTCGAGATGAATGATCCCGCCGTCGCTGAGGCTCGCCCACGTGGAGCTGCCCGCGCCCCAGCCGCGGTTTGTTCGCGCCACGCAATACAGATCGAACGCCTGGCCGGCGAAACCGCCCGAAGCCTTCGACAGCTTCATCTGCAGCTTCGCGCCGGTGATGGCGTTGTAGCGGCCGCGAATCTCGCTGAGGTCGAACCGGAGCAGCGCCAGCGCGCTTCCCTGCGTGTTCCCCACGCAGAGCAGCCGGTCGCCGCCGTTGTTCTTATGCGGCGCCGACTCGTCCAGCCACGTGTCCTCGCCGTTACGCAGCAGGACGGTTTCACCCGCGGCGAATCCGCACAGGATGGATGAAATCGCCGCCGCAACTGCAAACGTCAGACAAGCCCTTCTGTGGTTAGTCATCGGTTATGATTCCTTTTTGCGAAAGCCATGCTATTCCTCGAAAACAAGCTCGCCCCAGTTGCGCGGCTCGAGTTTCAGCTCGAACACCTCGTCGTTCACGATTCCGGTGGCCTGGTTGCTCCAGTGCGTGCGCTGCGCGGTTTCCTGTCCGCCGGCGTCGCTGTGCGTGGCTCCGAAATCGCCGCGCAGCTTCAGGCCCGCCAGCGATTTCACGCCCAGCGTCGACAGCGGAACTGCAGCCTCGATCAGGTAGCCTTTGTCGCGCGTCTTGACGACAACCTGCACATCCTTCGTCTCCACCACGCTATCGAGCGTGTAATTCTTAACCACGCCCGAGCTGAGTTTCATCGGCTTCTTCTCGGCGTGCAGCGGGCGGTAGATGACGACCGCCGGCGCGGCGGCGTCGCCGCGTTTGAAGTTGCCGATCGAAATACGCAGGTCGCCGGCCGCGGCGTCGCCGCGCCCTCTGTCGGCCTTCGGATCCGTGCCTAGCTGGAAATCCACCGTGTCGCCCTTGGTGTACATGTATTCCACTTGGTCGGCGCCGTTCACCCACGGCGTGGCGTCTTGCACTTCCCAGCAGAGGTAGAGGTTCTGGTTGTCGTATGCGGCCGCGCATTTCACCTCGGCGTTGTCCTGCTTCTTGAACCGCAGGTGCTCGGCGCCATGGAAATCGGCGTCGATGTTGCCGGTGAGCTTCTGTGTCATTCTTTTGATCTTTACGGATTTTGCGCCGACGGCAACCTGCGCGAGTTGGCCGCGGATCAACTGGGCCTCGAATGTCTGCTTCTCGCTGACCTTGATCTTGCCGCCCTTGATTTCCTTCGCGGTCTCCAGGCCCGTCAGCTCGATAGCCCACAGCGCCACCTTGCCGGCCTGCAGGTAGATTTTGCCGTCCTTTGCCTGGATCAGCGAGCCGCCGAAGTCTTCGCCTCCCAGCCCTGGGGGTATGTCGGTCACGTCAACTCCAGGAAGGGCCTTTTCGGGGAAGCGCCACTTCTGGCCGTCAGGCTGGAAGATGCGCGTGACGTAATGGCCGTCTTCGTTGAGCATGTGCCACTCGCCCACGTTGGTATTGATCGCCCACACGTTGCCCAACGGCTTGGGAAGTTTGGCGTTGCCCACGTAGCCGAACGCGCCTCGGATCAGGCCGGTAAACGGCCCGGGTGCGCCGTGCGAGCCGTGCACGCCGGAGTAGGTGCTGGGATAAGACCAGCGAAGCTTGCCGGTGGCGGTGTCGTAGCAGCGGAAGATGCTTTCTTCGCACGACGCGATCATCGAGTTGTCGGGGCTGGAAAGCGGGGCGCCAAGGGCGGGCGTGGGCAGTTCCTTCGCGCCGGCGATGTCGTACTTCGGCGCGCCGCACTTGGTGAAGCTGGTTACCTTCACCTGAGTGCACTTGCCTTGCGGCCCGGTGCCGTAGAACGTGAGGTCGGTGTTCATGTTCATCGAGAGCGACAGGTAGCCGCCCATTCCGAACTGGACGGGCATCGTTGCCACTTCATCAGGCTGCTCGATCTGGTCGCCGTTCACGTCGGCCCAGAAATGCGTTTTGCCGTTCTGCGCGCGGATCTCGCCGCGATGTGCCCAATCGCCCTCGCCCAGCCGTTCGTAGATATTGATCTGCGGCGGCTCGCCGGCGCCCCACACGCGTCCGCTGAACGAGCCGGCGAGATATTGCTTGCCGTTGGAGCCTTCGCAGAAGCGCACGCATCCGTTGTGTATCTCTTGCGTGATGATGCCCAGCAGCTTGCTCTGGCCGGTTTTCGGATCGATGCGGAATTCGCAGCCCTCGCCGACCAGCAGGTCGGGGTCGCGCGGGTTCACCGTGCCGCCGCTGGCTCCGTAGTGTGTGGGGCCGAGGTACTCGGCGATGAACTTGCCGGTCTTCGCGTCCCACACGCTGAACCGCTTGGGATAGATGTCGCACTCGGCCACCCACAGCTTGCCCTTAGGGTCGATGGTCAGGCCGGTTGCTCCCCAGATGCCGTTGGGGTCCCACACGCCCACGCGCGGCCGGCCGCCTTTCTTGCCGATGGTGCGGGTCAGTTTGCCGTCGGGTGAGTAGACCTCGATATAATGGACGGGGTCGCCGAGGCTGACGTAGATGCTGCCCGCGTCGTCGAGGGCGAGCGCGGAGGGGTTCTTCAATCCGGTGATGATCGGGCTGATCTCGCCGCTTTCAGTATTCAGCGAGATCACGCTGTCGCGTCCCTTGAACATGACGAGCGTGTTGCCCTTGGCGGGAACCATCTTGCCGGGCACGTCGACGGTGAGCTTCTTTAGCAGCTTCTGCGTTTGGATGTCAACCACGGCGACGAGGTTCGTTTGCTTCTTGGCGAGGCAGTCGCCGAAGGTTTGTTCAACGAGCCGGCGGCTGGCTTCGGCAAGCTTCTCGCGCGAAAGCTTGTCGCCACCGTCCACAAAACTTTTCTCGGAGAGCAGCGATTGCAGCACGCCAACCACCACGTCGCGAACGTCGGGCGTGTAGTAGTTGGGGGCTTTGAATGCGTCGTTTTCGGCCTGATCGCCCGCCAGCCATCTCGTGATGATGTCCTTGCAGCGCCCGTCGATCTTGTCCCAGATGATCTTTCCCACGCGCTCGTCGGCCTTCACCTTCGTGAGGAAGGCGCGCCAGTCGATCACGTCGCCGCGCGCCCAGTCCCACGACGAGAACGCGAGGTACATCTTGCCGTCGCGCACGGCGAAGCCGTCGGCCCACATCCAAGTAAGTTGGGATGGCAGGCCCTTCTCGTCGCCCCAGAGCGAGCCGATCGGGATGTCTGCGGTGTCGCGGCCCGGCCAGTTCACGGGCTTGCCGTCTTTGGCGTTGACGCGCTTGAGCGTGCCGGCATCGACATAGTAGACGACTCCGGCATCGGAACCGATGAGGATGCAGGCGTTGAAATGCTGGCCGGCGGCCCACTGCACGTTGCCGTCGAGATCGGTTGCGATAAGCGCCTTGCCTGCCTCGGAGCCGGCCCAGCCCAGGTACACTCGTTCGCCGTCGTTGTGGCAACTGATTGCCAGAGCATGGTCGCCGCCCCAGTAGGTGGTGGGGGAGGCATCCCAGGGATCGCTGGAGCCGTGATACGCCCAGCCGCGGAATTTGAGGCTTGCACCTTTGTGCCAGATTGCATGCCACGTGTAGGTGCCGGGCGCAACGGGTTTACCGGGCGTCTTCCAGAAGGGGTTGGTCAGGCCGTCCCACGGGATTTCGTGCTTGCCCTTCTTGAGGAATTCACCGGTCACGAGTTGGCGCACGGTGGTGCCATCGGCATCTTTGATGATGA
>DATLAR010000224.1:0-6363 GCA_035527355.1 Planctomycetota bacterium | reverse complement strand
CGCTCGATGCCGAGCGAGCTGATCCAGGTGCGGCCCCACTTGGTGCCGTCGGAGCAGTGATAGTCGCCGGTAACGTGGCTTGAGAGGGAATAACGCAGCCCGCGGACCGCGCGGTCGAGGGCCTGCCGGCGGGTGAAACCGTACTGCTCGGTTTGAGCGCGCGCGGCCAGCACAGCCATTGCACCCACGTATTTCTGGTTGGTTTGCACGCCCCATGCCTGGTAGCCGGTGCCGAAGCAGCCTTTGCGGGCGGCATCGGGCGGAGCCCACCAGTAGCGCTCGGCAAAGGCCGCCCAGCGCCACAGCATGTCTTCGGCGGTGCGGGCAATGGCCAGCCGCGCGTTGGCGGCATCCGAGGAATGCTTGTGCTTCATGTGCATCTCCCGCGTATTCGCATTGCGGTCAGGTCGTTTCCTCGATGGCCTCGCGCACCGCCGACATCAGTTGGTCGAGCTGCGCGTCTGCGATGCAAAGCGGCGGCATTACCACCAGCACGTCGCCGAGCGGCCTGATGATGGCGCCGCGCGGGCGTGTGGCGGCTGCAACGGCCGCCCCTGTGCGGCGCTCGGGCGGATAGGCCGCCCGCGTGGTGCGGTCTGCCACCAGCTCGATGCCGGCCATGAAGCCGCACTGCCGCACGTCGCCCACGTGCTCGAGGGCAGATATCTGCCTGAGGTGCCGCGTCAGCCGCTCGATCTTTGGCTGAAGCTTTTCGAGCGTGCGGTCGCTCTGGAACAGGTCGAGGCTGGCGATGCCCGCGGCGCACGCCAGAGGATTGCCTGTGTATGTGTGGCCGTGATAGAAGGTTTTGTTTTCGTTTGGGTCGCCCAGAAACGCGGCATAGATCGCCTCGGTGGCGAGTGTGGCGGCAAGCGGAAGGTAGCCGCCGGAGATGCCTTTTGAAAGCGCCATCAGGTCGGGGCTGACGCCCTCGTGCTCGCATGCCCACATGCGGCCGGTGCGGCCGAAGCCGGTGGCCACCTCGTCGGCGATCAGCAGCACGTCGCAACGGCGGGTGATCTCGCGAGCCCGGCGCAGGTAGCCGGCGGGTGCCGTGACGATGCCGCCCGCACCCTGCACCAATGGCTCGAGCACCACGGCGGCCAGCTCGTTTGCGTGCGTTTCCACCAGCCGCTCGAGTTCGGCGGCGCAGGCCATCTGGCAGCTTTCGCGGCTGCGGCCCAGCGGGCAACGATAGCAATAAGGCGACGGCGCAAACATCGACGGCATCAGCAGCGGACCGTAAAGATTGTGGAAAGTTTCGATTCCGCCCACGCCCACCGAACCGATAGTGTCGCCGTGGTAGCCGTTTTGCAGGGCGAGGAATCGCTTCTTGGATGGTTTGGGGTCCGGCCGCTGAAGCTGGTATTGGAATGCCATCTTGAGCGCCACCTCTACTGCCGTCGAGCCGTTGTCGGAGAAGAACACGCGGCTCAGGCCGGGCGGCGCTACGCGTGCGAGCTTTGCGGCCAACACGATAGAAGGCTCGTTTGCGAGGCCGAGCAGCGTAGTATGGGCGATCTTGTCGAGTTGCGCGCGGATTGCATCGTCGATCTCACGCCGCCGGTGGCCGTGCACGTTACACCAAAGCGAAGACACGCCGTCGATGTACTCGCGGCCGCCGGCATCGCGCAGCACGGCGCCCTGCCCTTCCACAATGAGCAGAGGCTCGCACTGCTGCCACTGCTTCATCTGCGTGAAGGGGTGCCACAGGTAGCGCTTGTCGTCGTTTGAGAGGTGGTTTTGTGCCCGCATGGCGCTTGTTCTGAATCGTCAACAAAGATCTTCTTGAGACCGATCGGCCTGGTCGATCACAGGTTGCTCGCCGGGCGTCTCTTCGGCGCCGGGAGTCGCGGTTTCCGGCTGCTGCTCGCTCTTGGCGGCCGAAATCAGGTCCGACGCGTCGAAGATGTCGATCTTCTGCCATTTGCCGCTCAGGAACCTCCAGAAGAGCGAGGCGCCCAGGAGGTAGATGTAAACGTTTGCCCCGAACCACGCGCCGTACACGCCCATCGAGGTGTGGAAGGAGAGCACGTAACCCAGCGGCAGGAAGATGAACCAGGCGGAGATCATGCCGGCGGCCATAGGCCACTTGGTATCGCCGGCGCCCTTCAACGCGCCGCTGGTAACGATGCTTATGGCATCGAAGAACTGGAAAGCAGCGGCGAACATGAGGAAGTTGCCGCCGTATTTCAGCACGTCTTGCCCGGTGGCCGGATCGCTGATGAAGAGGCCAACGAGCTGGTTTCTGAAGATCACGAAGAGCAGCCCCATGATCGTCATGTATGTAACGCCGATCTTCAGTGCAGTGCGGTAGCGGGCCTTTGCGATGTCAACACGTCGCCGGCCGATCCATTGCCCAACAAGTGCCGTAACGGCGAGGCTGAGGCCGACGGTGGGCATGAACGAACCCATCATGATCTGGCCCACGATGCCGCCGGCGGCCAGCGTATCGGTGTCGAACCGGCCCACGAGCACGTTCACAAAGATCGCCCAGCTTCCGGCGTCCATCCCCAGGCTCAGGCCGGCGGGCCAGCCGATGCGAAAAAGCTGCCGGGCCTTGGGGCCGTCCCATTTCCACGTAGACCACGTGGCGAAGTGGCGGTTGGAGCCTTTGGTGAGGAAAACGCCGAGCATTGAGAGCGCGCATATCCACGCGGCCGCATTGGTGGCGATGGCTGCCCCTGCAATGCCCATCTGCGGAAAGCCCCAGTTGCCGAAGATCAGCGCGTAATCGCCCAGGAGGTTGAACACGTTGGACCCGATCGTGGCGATCATTGGCACGATGGGGCGCCCTGTGGCCTGGAAAAACGAGCCAAGTGCCACGCTCATTATGGCCCCGCCCATGCCGAGCAGCCGGTAATTGAAATAGGTGCATTCGAGCGCCTGCACCTTTTCCTCGTGATTTACAAACCCGAAAATCGTGCTGGTAAAAGGCAGCAGCATCAGACATCCGGCGCCGATTATGAGCGAAACGTGCACGCCCTGCCACGCGTAATGCGAGCAGTCTTTGAGCAGGTTGCGGCCGTAGCTCTGGCTCACAAACGTGCTGACGCAACTGATGACGCCGATGAAGAACGCGACGAGCACGTAGTTGAGTATGCCCGACGACACGATCGCGGCCATGTGTTCCTTGCCAAGCTGGGCCACCATCCACGAGTCGGTTGCGTTCATCAAGGTGTTTGAACCAACCGTAAGGATGATGGGGAAAGCCAGCAGCAGCACTTCACGCAGGCCCGACCAGCGCGTCTCCTGCTTGCTGAGAATCGAGTCGATGGTTAGCTTCAACTGAAATCCCTGACAGTTCCGGTTGCGGTACAACTGACGGCGTCGGACCGCGTTCGGGCCGAAGCGCCGCCGGTTGGCGAGCCTCAAACGGCGGGAGCTTCCGCCGCGCTGAAACCGGCGGCAGCAGAAAGCCGCCTGCTCAGCAGGCTGCAATTCACGTCCAGTGCCGGCTCGAATTCCCGGCGGGCTGCAAGCTCGTTTCCATCGGCGAGAAAGCAGAGGCCGCGGTAGTAGTGAATGAACTCATCGAAATCATGCACGCCGCCGGCGTTGGCCGCTTTATCCAGCAGCTCGCGCGCGGCCTGCGGTTCGTTATTCAGGTATCGGGCCAGGCCCGAGTAAAACAAGGCAGGGCCGCGGAGCATGCTGTTTGGCGGCATCTCGGCCAGCAGCTTTGCGGCGGGCTCGTGATTGCCTAGGCCCAGCTCCGTTCCTGCAAGATAGAGGCGCGCCTCGTCGCTATTGAAGTTCCGGCTCACGGCCGCATTAAGCAGAGCCGCGGCCGTTTTGTATTTGCCCTTGTGGAAAGCCTTGACGGCCTGGTTGAAGCAGCGCCGGCCGCCGGCTTTCGGATCGATTTCCGGCTGGTGCGCGTCTTCAGACGGCGGGGGCAGCAGGTCTTCGTGCGGCGGCGCGTTCCGGTGCTGAAGGGGTTTCTCCAGCTCGACGAGCAGCCGCGCCCGCACCGCGAGGTTATCGGCCACGGCGCCCAGCAGGCTATTTGCGGCCGCCGGCTGGCCGGCACGCAGGTGCGCGAGCGCCAGGCTGGTAGCGGCCAGCAGGTTCAGCGGCGCCCGGCCGCATGCCGCCCGCAGCGTTTCGCACGCCTCCGCCTGGCGGCCGGCATCGGATTGCGCGAGCCCCAGCATTATGAGCGGCACGGGGTTTTCAGGCTCCATCTCAACGGCGCCCTCGAGCAATTCCACGGCTCGCGGAGCATCGCCCTGATCTAGCAGCGCCCACGCGTATTGCACGCTTGGCCGCGAATCCGTGAGGCCGAGCGAGAGGCTTTGCTCGAAAAGTGCTTCCGATTCCGGAAATCGCTGCCGGCGCCACGCGCGCTGCGCCCGGCGCAGCACCGCCGTGCAGCGCAGGCGGTCGCGCCGCCAAGGCACCACGTGCGAGACCAGCAGTAACAGAAAATCGAGCATCGTCACCCGCCAAAACTGCTATTGCAGGCCGCTTGCCTGCATGTACTGCTCCGGCAGCCATCTCACTGTAATCGTCCGGCCCTCAATCACAATAAACCGCGCCTTTCCCCAGGGCAGCGTGTCTGCATGCCGGCCGTCCCTCCATGAAAACGTCCTGAACGCCATCATCACCATCAACTTGGTGCGAGTGCCCGACGCATGCTCTTTGGTCGTGGGGATATCGATCAGCAGGTAACAATCCCGTTGCAGGGGCACCCATGCGGAGCCCGACCAGGCCGAGGGAGCTCTGTTTTGCGGTTCAGCCTCCGACGCATTCACCTGCACGCACAGTGCATTGCCTTCGCTGTCAATGCCCGCCGTCAGCCCGACGTCGATGAACGTGCCGTTGCCGGTGGATGAAAGCTGCGGTTTGAAGTATGCCACCCACGAATTCTCGCCGGTGAGCAGCAGCGCCACCGTATCTTCCGCCTGCAGATATGAAAAACTCTTCCTGCCTTTGGTTTCAAACGCCTTGAGTTGCTCGGCCGAAAGCAGCGCGAACCGCGCCGGCTCGTCTCCCTCGCGCACGGGTGCCGAACGCCATTTCACGGGCAGCTTGCCGATGAACTTCTCGTTCGTTACGCCAAGCAGCCGCGCATCGCCGGCCACCCATACGCCTTCGGTGGATGTGCCCTCGGTGAGCGTGAGCGATGCCGTCATTATGCGCTCGCTCGGCTTCACAGCGCGCGTCGTGGTGGCACAGCCCGCGCACGCCAAGCCGGCCAAGGCCAGGCCCAGGATTGAGATTATCTTCGTTAGAACACCTCCTCTGAATTAATTCCCTCCAAGTTTACTAAGAAGGCAGGAAAGAATCAATGTTTTAGCGCGGCTGCTGGGCGGGGGCTGGGTCCATTGACGATTTATGGGCGCACTGGCAGGATTCCGGGCTGCATTTCCTCAGCGAATCAGCCATTCTCAGTCTTCAGTTTCATCGTTGCACCAGACGACCGGGAGGAACAGCCACTTGTCCTGCCCGTGCCCCGGCTCGAAGGCAAGCTCGTCGGGCCTGTCTTTGAGAACCTTGATCCCCCAATGGCCTCTGCCATTCTCGTCCAGATAGCCCCGTGTGGTTTGCCGGTCTGGCGTGAGGAACGCCTTCAGAACCGGAATGGGCACGGTGCATCGCTCGCGAGAATCTTTCCTGGCAAACTCCACCGCCTCCAGATAATCAATCGAACTGGCGAGCGACGGCGTGATGTCCCACCAGTACGTGAACGGCTTGTCGTCGTAGGCCTTGCTCCACTTCGTCAGGACCGGCTCATGTGTCATCGGGGTCGGCTCCTTCGCACGGTCGCCGGCGTGGTGCTTCGTGTGGCAGTCGGCGTGCATAAGCACGCAGTTGGCTTTGCTGTAACCTCTGTCTCCGTCCAGGCGGTGCAGGTGGATGTTCCGTCGCGACTCGAAGCTCTCGCCGCAAGCATGGCAAGGGCGGGCGCTTTCAAGGAGCCGCTGCTTGATGCTCGTTTTGGTCTTGCGCTCATCGAGGTTAAGCCTGGCGAAAACAAACCGGTTGGCGTACCACCACTTGTCTGCGTCGTCGCCGGCGTGCTGCCTGATCAACTCTCGCACGTGACTGAGGATTTCCTGCGGTGTCATGCTCATTGTCCTTTTGCTGGTGCCTGTGGTATAACTGTCTCCACATATCGTAACCATGAACGCCACAAATGTCAATCCCTCTCTGGCACCCACGTCAAATGTCCGGGCGGCAGCCTAGGTTGGATTTGGATGCCGTGCCTACATCTCATACCATACGGGCTTCAGCTCGGCTCCGAGAGTTTCCTGGAGCTTGGGGAGGAATTCGTGCCCTGGCGCGAGGCGGGGCGGGCTGTCGAGAAATACCAGCTCGGATATCTCCAGCACAAAGCGGGCAAACTCGACTTTCGGG
>DATLAR010000223.1:0-36294 GCA_035527355.1 Planctomycetota bacterium | reverse complement strand
CTACTACTGCGGCACCGGCGGCGATTCGCTCTGCCATTTCAGGGAAGGCAAACTGGCCATCATGGTCGAGGTGAAGCGCGGCGCAGGCGCCCGGCGGATAAAGGCCCTGATCGCAGTGTGAGCAGCCTCGCCCAGCGCGCCAATCCTTTACAGAGCCATCCAATGCTGCCGCCGCGGAATTCTCTGGACTTCCGCGTTGCCTTATGGCAGTATTGAAAAGGTTCCTCCGCTTTACGATTATCATTTCCGGAAAACCCTGCGTAAAGGAGTCTCTGCCATTCGCGACTCGCCCCCAGAATGCACAAATGCCTGCCTCGGCGTAGCCACGGCATTCGGGCACGGATCGCAGGTGATGCGGGCCTCGCTCGATGAAATAATGCCATTCGTGGGCGTGCCGCCCTGCGAGCTTTCCGAAAAAGCTGAAGCCGCCATCCGCCGGCAATACGCGCCATGCGCCGAGCCGGCGCGGCTGGTGGAGGCCCTGCGCGTTTACTATGCCACGCTTGTGTTCGAGGCCGGCCGCTGCATTGCGCCGGCCTGCGATCTGCTCTCAGGCAGCGGCGCCGAGCCTTTCGTGCAGGCATGGCCGCAAGGACACGCCCGCGATGCGCTCGCGCGCGAGTGCGGCGTCTTTGGCGATATTGCACGGCGGGCGGCCGGCATCGATCTTTTCCACCTGCTTTACCAAGCGGTCTTCCCGGCGGCGCTGCGGCACGCGGGCGGCGAGTTTTACACGCCTGCGTGGCTGGCCGATTCCGTGCTGGATCGCGCGGAGGTGGCGGCGCCGGGGCCGGGCCGCCTGTGCGATCCCTCGTGCGGCTCCGGCGTTTTCCTGCTGCTGGCAGCCCGGCGGCTGGGCGGCACCGATGCCGTCGACCGCATCTTCGGCTTCGATACGAATCCCCTGGCGGTGCTTACGTCGCGGGTGAACCTCCTCGCATCATTGGGCGAGGCCGCTGCAGGGCGCCGCTCGCCGCCGAACGTCTTTCTGCATGACCTCGTATCGGGCGATAACCGCTGGGGCCGATTCGAGACAATAGTGGGCAACCCGCCGTGGGTGCTGTGGGACAACCTTTCGGCCGAGTATCGCAGGCAGACGACCGGGCTGTGGAAAAGCTACGGTCTTTTCAGCCTTTCGGCTCGCGAGGCGCAGCTTGGCGGCGGAAAAAAGGACCTGGCGATGCTGGTGACGTATGCAGCGGCGGCCAACTACCTCGCGGACGCCGGCCGGCTGGCGTTTGTGATCAACCAGGGCATATTCCAGAGCGGCCGCGCGGGTGCCGGGTTCCGGCGATTTCGCATCGGCGAGGCCGGGCACCACCTGCGTGTGCTGGGATTTGACGATCTCACGCGGCTCTCGCCGTTTGACGCGGCGGCGCGCACCGGTGTGCTGCTGCTCGAGAAAGGCCGGCCCACCGATTACCCGGTGCGCTACACGGTGTGGTTGCGCGATGGCTCGCGGGCGGAGATGCAGGCGCGGCCGGCATCGGGCGAGGCAGGCGCGCCGTGGGAGGTGATCGACGCATCGTCGCCGGCGCCAGCGGCGGCACCGGCGGCTTACACGGCACGGACGGGCGTTTACTCGGGCGGCGCCAACGGCGTGTTTTGGGTAAAGATCCTCGACGCGAGCGGCGGCACGGCGCGGATCAGAAACATCGCGTCGGCGTGCAAGGCCACGGTGCCGCAGGTTACGGCACAGGTCGAGAGCCGCCTGCTGTATCCGCTGCTGCGCTGGCTAGACGTGCGCCGTTGGTCGGCGGTGCCGCGGCAGCACGTGATCCTGGTGCAGGATGCGGCCTCGCGAAGGCCGATCCCCGAGCAGATTTTGCGGGCCGAATTTCCGCTGGCGCACGGCTACCTGCTGCGGTTTCGCGACGTGCTCGAAAAGCGTCAGAGCGGGATCATCCGCCGGCTGATGGGCCGCACGGCATTTTACGCGATGTTTGGCGTGGGCCACTACAGCCTGAGCCGGTGGAAAGTGGTGTGGCGGAGAATGGTGCGCGAGTTTACCGCGGCGGTGGCGGGCGAGGCAGACGCGGCCGGCGTGCGGCGGCCGATGCTGCCGCAGGAGACGCTGACGTTTATCCCTTGCGAAACCGAGCTCGAGGCGCATTACCTGTGCGCAATGCTGAACGCCCCGCAAACGTCGGCGCGGGCGCGGTCGCTATCGGTGGCCGGCGGCAAGAGTTTCGGATCGGCGGGCGTGATGAAGTATCTGCAGATACCGCGTTTTGACCCGGCCAACGCAATTCATTGCGAGCTGAGCGAGCTGTCGAAATCCGCCCATGCCGCGTGTGCGAATGGCCGCGAGCCGCTGCAGGAGGAAATGCGGATCGAAGAGCTGCTGGCGCGCTAGGTCCAAAAACGTCCAAGGTCCAAGGTCAGAAGTCAAGAAGACAGAAGACAGCAGGCAGCAGGCAATTGCTCGCTTGCTCCAGTTGCTTCTGAATCTGGCCTGAAGCCTGACAGGCCAAAGCCTGTTTTCATGGTGCAGAGATCGGCAGTTGCAGGCAAAACCAACTGCCCTTCTCGGTGTTTCGGAAATCGACCTCGCCGCCGATTTCCTGGGCCATGGCTTTCACCATAGTGAGGCCCAGCCCGGCGTGCCCGGGATCGCGGCGCGTTGTGTAGAATGGCTGGAATACCTTCTCCGGCTCCGGGGCGCCCCCCGCCTCGTCCTCAACCACGAGCAGTACGTGTTCGTTTTCACGCCGTGTGGCGATCTGGATTATCCCCGTTTTGCCGGCTTCGCGAAAGGATTCGAGCGCGTTCAGCACTACCTCGTCCAGCGTGCTCTGCACGGAGTAATAGTTGCCGGTGACAGCCGGCAGGTTTTCGCTGAGGCTGGTGATGATGTCCACACCGCGCGATTCGGCCTCGATCTTGTGCAGCCCAACTGACATCGTGACGAGGTTGTTCAGATCAAACTTGGTATTGAGGCGCTGGGTCGACTGCGCCATCGTTCTCACCTGGCCAAGGATTTCGTTGCAGCGGCGCGCCTGCGAGATTATGAGAAACGCGTCGCGTTTCACGTCGTCCGGGCTGCTTGCCCGCGTTGACATCAATTGTGCGAAGCCGCGGATGGCGGTGAGCGGGTTGTTGAGGTCGTGGACTATCCGGCGGAAGAGGTCGAAGATCGCGCCGCGTTTCTCGGCCTCGAGCAGGCGGTTCCTCAGGTTGATCTGTTCGCTGAAATCGGCGAGCGTTACGCAGACGGTTTCCGGATCGACGAAAGATGCCCAGACGCCGAGGATGGTGGGCATGTGAAAACGTGCGGCGGTGCGGATAAGAACGGGGCGTTTTTCGCGGGCTGATTCCTCGATCGCCCGCTGAAAGCTCCACTCGCCGGAGAATGCGCCCAGCCGCCAGAGGCTCTTGCCTATGATCTCGACGGGCGAGAGACTCACCAGCGCCTCGAATGCCGGGTTTGCCTGCTGGATTTGCCCGCTCTGGCGGTTGATGATCACCGCAGGCTGCTGCAGGCGGTCGAACAGCGCGCGAAACATCTCCCTCACAAACTCCATTTCCTGGTCCAGCTCGATCACGTGCCGCATATCGGCGAGGCGTCCGGCCTCGCTGCATTGGAAGGCCTCGAATGCGTCGGGCTGAGCACTGGCCGGCGACCTGTCGCCTGCGAAGAGCATGCACAGGAAGCCTTCGCTGTGATTTTCGTGCTCCAGCGGCACGCAGTCGCCGCCAAGCGAGCTTTCGCTGGAATGCTGATCACGCAGCCATTTCAGCAGATCGGTGCCGAGGGGAAGCTCGATGCTCTCGTGCGGTGGAATGCCGTACTCCTCGACGAGACGGAAGGCCTGCGGCAGAGCGATGAACAGCACAAATGCTTTGACGCTAACGCCGCCGGACAGAATGCTCAGCAGGGTCGCGGTGTCCTCCGCCCTGGACCGGTAGAAAGCGACGCTATCTGCATTGGCCATGAGGGCCTTACCTCCCGGGCTGAAAAACAACGTCCTCGACTGCTATGATAACAAGACGCGGAGGGAGAACAGCGCGGTGTAGCACAGCCCAGTGTCCCCACGGGCGCCCTCGGCTGTGTCCGATGCGATGGGATGAATGCGTCCTATTTGGGCAGGCCGGGCATGTTGCCCGATACGGGAATCTCGATGGGGCCTTTTTCTATGATTACCTTGTTTTCATTCACGAGGAAGATGATGCGCTCGCCGCGGGCGGTGCGGTCTTGCTCCATGAGGATGGGCGGTTCTTCCTTCGAGCCGGTGAGTATGATCTTGCCCTCGATGAGGTCGTAAACGGCCTTGAGGCAGCGAGCCTTCCGCAGGCCGCTATCCATCTTTATGGGCGCGCCGCTGGCGGTGAGGTCTGTGATTGCCTTTTCCGATTTCTTTTTGCCGGTGTCCTTATCGGTTTTTTCCACGTCGGCGATGGTGCCGATGATCTTCTCGCATTCCATTCGCGATTCGCCGCGAACGAGGACCACGTTTCCGGTGCAGGTGAAGCCGTTGCCTTCATAGACGATCTGATCGGCCCAGAGGTTCAGCGGCATTTCTTTTTCGGGCGTGGCGGGCTCGTCGGCCGCTATGGGCACTTCAACGTTCGACGTGTCGGCCGGAGCATCCTTGGGTGCGTCGGCGGGCAGCTCGGCGGCCGGTTTCGGTTCGGCGTCGGGCTTTGCGTTTGTGGCGTCCTGGCCGCTGGCCGGTTGTGAAAGCCACAGTGCGGCAGCGGCGGCAATGACACTCAAGCACATCGGTTTCATTCTTCGCCTCCTGCGGTGTCTGCGTCTTTTTCCGTGCGCAGTTCATCAAGCCGGTATCGCGCTTCCTGGGCAAAGCGCGAATCGGGGTAATCGAAGATTACGACGTTGTAGGAATCGGCGGCCTTGCTGAGGCGGCCGTTTGCGTGGTGAATGTCGCCCACGAGAATCCACATCCGCGCGGTTTCTTCGGGAGAAAACTTGCTTTCTGGTGTTGCGCCCTCTTCGGCGCCGCCGTCGGCGCCTTCCCCGGCGCCGCCGTCGGCGCCGCCTGCTTCATCGGCGGGTGCTGCGCCGGCCTGCGCCTTCAGTTGCGCGGCCCGAACGCGCAGTTGCTGGCGGGCTTCCGCCATTGCATCCTTTACGGGCGTGCGCCACCAGGTGGCATAGATGGAGTTCAGCTTTTTTTGCGCTTCCACGGGATCGGCGATCGAGAGGATTTTCTTCACCTCGTCTTCGCCCTGGCTCACAAGCTTTTTCGCGTGCTCGGCGGCGGCCTTGGCCACGGCGTCATCGTTTTTCTGCTCGCCGAGGCTGGCAAAGGCCCTGTATGCGCCGTTCATGTCGCCCTTGTTCAGCAGAGCCTCGGCGGCTTTCAGTTCTTCCTGCTGAGGCGTGGGCTTGGTTTCTTCCTGGGGCTTCTGCTCTTTCTTGCGCTTTTCTTCGCGCTCGCGGTATTGTTCTTCGCGCTTCTGGCGGCGCTCTTCTTCGCGTTCCCGGCGGCGTTCCTCGGTGGTTTTTGCGGTCTGCTTCTGCTCGACGGCTTCACCCCGTGCGGGCACGCCGAGGCACAGCAAGGTTAGCAGCAGCATGACAGCGAGAATGCTCAGTTTTTGCATGGGAGGTCCTCCATATCGGAGAGATAGGGCGCACTGCTGCATGAATTATACAGCAGGAGCGGGGCGGTGTCAAAGAATAAAACCGCGACGGCGCAAGTATTCGGTTACGTCGTCGGCGCTCAACGCGGCGGTTTTCCGGAGTTCGGCGGCCACGGCGGCCAGGTCTACGCCGTGTTCCTTGGCGAGGCGGCGGGCGGCGGGGGTTGCGGCTATCTTCCTGCTCATGTATGAAGGACCGGTGCGTGCAGGTTTTGCCTGATCGGCCGGTTTCGCGGCAGCCGAAGCCGTAACCAGCGCGAGGTTTTCGGCGTCTACATCGGGGAGGTGCTCGTCTTCGGCGGCGATGATCCCCACCACGTAACCGACGGGCACCGTGCTTTTCTCCACGGCTACGATCCGCCGCAGCCGGCCCGGTTCTTCGGCTTCGAGTGCGAAATCGGCTTTGTCGGTGAGGATTTCCACGATCGGCTCGCCGGCCGCCACGTTGTCGCCTTCGGCCTTGAGCCATCGGCCAACGGTGGCGGTTTCGAGGTTTTCGCTCGCTTTGGGGATTCTGAGCAACTGCATCATATGGCCTTCTGAACCGGGGACAGTCTCGAATGACGTGAGATTAGGGAGTACCCTATTCGAGTTGTTCCAGCCGCACGGTGCGGTCGATCATCTTCACGGCGAGGAGCAATGGCCTGAGCTGCGAGAGGGGCAGCATGTTCGGTCCGTCGCATTTGGCATCGTCGGGGTTGTCGTGCACTTCGAGGAAGAGGGCTTCGCATCCGGCGGCTACGGCTGCCCGTGAGAGCGTGGGGACAAATTCGCGCTGCCCGCCGGAGCTGCGGCCCTGGCCGCCCGGCAACTGCACGCTGTGGGTGCCGTCGAAGACGACCGGACAGCCTGTTTGCCTCATGATGTGCAATGACCGCATGTCGACGACGAGGTTGTTGTAGCCGAAGGTGGTGCCGCGTTCGGTGAGGAGCACCTGTTCGTTTCCGGTGGACATTACCTTTTCGATGGCGTTGGCCATTTCCCAGGGGGCCATGAATTGGCCTTTCTTGATGTTTACGGGCTTGCCGCACGATCCGGCCTCGATCAGCAGGTCGGTTTGCCGGCAGAGGAAGGCGGGAATCTGGATGGCGTCGAGGGCGTCGGACGCTTCGGAGACTTCCTGCACGGCGTGAACGTCGGAGATGACGGGAATCTCGAAGTCGCGGCCGATCTTGTTCAGGATCGCAAGGCCGATGCGCAGCCCGGGGCCGCGGAAGCCCGAGATGGACGTGCGGTTTGCCTTGTCGAACGACGACTTGAAGATCACGGGGAAGCCAAGCTCGACGGAGATGCGCTTCAGGTCGCCGGCGATGCGGCGGGCGGAGTCTTCGCTTTCAATGACGCAGGGGCCGGCGATGAGCACCAGCGGGTAATCGCCGCCGATCTTCACGCCGTCGATGTCGATTACGCGGGTTCGTCTCATACGATCGTCGCTTTCTTTCGCATTTGCCTATCGTGCTGCTTCGTTATGAAGATTCTTTTCACGCGTTTTCCAATGAGGCATGTTACCTCATAGGGTATGGTGCCGCGGTGAGCGGCGTGTTCTTCGGCCGTGATGCAGGCGTTGCCCTCGGCGCCGATGATGGTTACCGGCATGCCCACGTATACGTTTGGTATGTGCCCTACGTCTATGGTGAGCATGTCCATACTCACGTTGCCCACGACGGCGGCGTATCGGCCGGCCACGATCACACGGCCGCGGTTCGAGAGCGACCGCTGGAAACCGTCGGCGTATCCGATGGGCAGCGTGGCAATCCTGGTTGGGCGGGCGGTGCGGTGCGTGTGGCCGTAGCCGATGCCGGTGCCGGCGGGCACGTCGCGCACGTAAACTATCTGCGTGCGCACGGTCATCGCGGGGCGGAGCGCGGCGTGGCGGCGCAGGTCGTTGTGCGGGTGCATTCCGTAAAGGCCGATGCCGGGCCGCACCATTTCATAATGCGAGCCTTCAACGTTGAAAATGCCCATAGTATTGGCCGCGTGCCGGATGGACGGCAGCAGGCCGAGGCTGCGCATCTGGCGGCAGATGCGGTCGAATTCGCCGAGCTGGCACCGGCTGAATTCGGCGTCTTCGGCCAGCGGGAAATGCGTGGCCACGCCGATCAGCTTGAGGTCGTTTGAGACGTTCATTCGTGCGGCAAGCTCCATGGCCGTTTCCATCGGCAGGCCCGAGCGCGTCATGCCGGTATCGAGCAGCAGGTGAACGCGAACAGGTTTTTCCTGCCGGCGTGCTTCGGCTTCGAGCAGGTCTACTATTTCGGGGGGCGACGCGGTAACTTCGATATCGTTTGCGACGGCTTCTTCGATTTCGCACTCGGTGATCGGGCCGGTGAGCAGCACGGGCTTCGTGATGCCGGCGCGGCGCAGCTCGATGGCCTCGTCAACGTTTGCCACGCCGAAGTAGTCGGCGCCGGCGTCTTGCAGGGCCGGCGCCACTGAGGCGGCGCCGTGGCCGTAGGCGTTGGATTTCACCATCGCCATCAGCCGCACGCCGGGCCCGGTGCGCTGCTTGATCGCGCGGTAGTTGTGCGCCACGGCTTCGAGGTCGATCTCGGCCCACAGACGGTGGCAGGTTTCTCTTATGGCGGCGAAATCCATTTTTGCTGGTCCGTTTTGCCGGCGATGCGCAGGCGTGCCAACGGCCCGCCTCGGCGTCCTATAGTACCATCGTCATTCCGGGCCTTTATCTTTATGCTTGCGCTCCCACACATCCTCCGCTTCAGGGCGGTGAAGATAGATCGGGACAAGCTTGAATGGGTCGTCGGACTGGTTTGCGTGCAGCCTGAGCAGGCCCAGCTTGGCCACGATGCTAGCGCGCAGCAGCCACAGCGGCTCGTCGGCCAGCACGGCGCCGCGTGCGGAAAATTCCTTCGCGTGCAGGCGGATGGCATCGCCGATCACCAGATCGCCCGGCTGCACGGCGGCCGCGGCCTCGGCGATGGGCATCGCCGCGTAGTGCGTATCGCGCACGAGGGTATCGTTTTCGCGGTGATAGCCGGCGAGGTATGCGCGCTTGCGTTTGGCGTCGAGTGCGGCATGCACTTTGCGGGCCGCGGGCGGGGCGTTGTGCGCCACTACATCGAGCGAGGGCACGCCCACCACAGGCCGGCCAAGCGCGTATGCGATGGTTTTTGCACACGTGATGCCCACGCGGATGCCGGTGTATGAGCCCGGACCCTGACTGACTGCGAAAAGATCGATGTCGGCCGGTTGCAGGTTTTGACCGCGCACGATGGCATCGAGCGAGGGGAGCAGTTCCTTTCCGTGGCGCAGCCCCTTTTCAAAGAATCGCTCGTCGAGCACGCGATCGTCTTCCAGCAGGGCCACGCTGCCCACGCTTCCTGAAGTTTCGATACCGATTATTCGCATTGGTGCACCTTTGGGATTTATGATACCGCAAACGCCGGCCGGATTCCGTAATTTTTTGCCCGTCCACATCGCCGGAATGAACTGCCGCCGGTGTTTAGTGCTTGATAATGGGAGGTATTTGCACTAAACTCGATGTATGGAGATGGATTCTCATAAGGAGATACGGCGTGGATTACCAGAGTGATAAGAATGATATGTCCGACACGCCCTTCGCTCCCGAACCGGAGCCGATGCAGGCTGGGCTGAAGAACGACGAGCGCATCATGGCAACGCTCGCGCACCTCGCCATCATAGCGGTGCTGCCGGCGGTGGTGGTGCCCCTGCTGATCTGGCTGATCGAGAAAGATAAGCCCGGCCGGTCGGAGTTTGTGGTGTTTCATGCGAAACAGGCGATGATCTACCAGGTGCTCGTGCTTGGCGCCGCGATGGTATTGAGCGCAACCATGCTGCTGGTGCCGCTGGCAATTGTATTGGGCATGGCCGCTTGGGTGTATGGGATCGTGGCGGCGGTTTTCACCTGGACCGGCCGCGGTTTCAAGTATGTGTGGATCGGCGAGTACGTGAAGGGCTGAGAGGCTAAGAACAATGCCGGATGAAAAAATGATGACCTACGGCCAGCACCTAACCGAGCTTCGCACGCGGCTGCTGATCTCGCTGGGGGCAGCCGGCGGGCTTTTTGTGGTCATCTACGCGTTCTTCGGCAGGCATCTTCTGAGAATCCTCGAGGCGCCGATCACCAAGGCATTCAGCGAATTTCAACTGCGAACGTTCTCCCCGTTCGAGGTCTTCTTTGTAGTCATAAAGATATCCTTCATTGCTGCGTTTGTGCTCGCCTCGCCGGTGGTGATACACCAGGCGTGGCTGTTTGTGCTGCCCGGATTGAAGGAGCGCGAAAGACGCTACGTGCAGCCGGCGCTTGCGGCCGGGGCCGTGCTTTTCCTGGCCGGCGCGTCGCTGTGCTATTTCATTGTGCTGCCCGTCGTTTACGAATTCTTCATCAATATGAACAAGAGCTACGGCACCGAGGTCATGTGGTCGATGTCGAGCGTGATAAGCTCGGAGTTGATGCTGCTGTTCGCCTTCGGATTGGCGTTTGAGCTGCCTCTGGTGATCGTATTCCTTACACAGGTGGGCGTGGTAACGCCAAGTTTCCTTTCGCTCTACCGGCGGCACGCGGTGCTCGTGATCCTGGTTCTGGCCGCGGTAATCACACCCACGCCCGATTGGTTCACGATGGCGCTGCTCGCCGTGCCGCTGTACGTGCTCTTCGAGCTCAGCGTTCTCGTATCGCGGCTGGTCTATCGCCGCCGGATGAAGAAGATGCTCGCTGGTTGAGAAACCCCGCGTATCTCTCGCCGTGATGCCGCTATGTTTCGTCGCCGAATGACGTGCCCACCTCGCGTGCGGCCTTCACGATCGACGATTCCGGGTCGACAAGTTTCAGGCCGGCCACGGCCGCCTCGAGCGGCACCGGCACGATTTCGCTGCCCTTGAGCGCGGTCATCTTGCCGTAGATGCCATCGGCCACCAGATCGGCCGCAAGCGCGCCGAAGCGCGTGGCAAGTATGCGGTCGAACGCCGTGGGCGTGCCGCCGCGCTGCAAGTGGCCCAGCACCGTCACCCGGCTTTCAATGCCGGTCACCCGTTCCACGTCGTCTGCCACCTTCTGCCCGATGCCGCCCAGCCTTATCGGCTCGGTCGGGTCGCTCACGCGCTCTCTGATCACCATATGCCCGCCGGCGGGTCTGGCGCCCTCGGCAACGACGATGATGCTGAAGAGCCGGCCGTTTCGCACGCGGTCTTCGATCTTCTTTTTCACCGCATCGAGCTTGTATGGGATTTCCGGGATCAGGATGATATCGCCGCCGCCCGCGATGCCGGCGTTCAGCGCGATCCAGCCGGCGTTGCGGCCCATCGTTTCGATCACCATTACGCGGTGGTGCGACATTGCGGTGGTGTGGATGCGGTCGACCGCATCGGTGGCGATGCTGACGGCGGTGTCGTGCCCGAACGTGAGATCGGTTTCACGCAGGTCGTTGTCGATGGTCTTTGGCACGCCGATCACGTGCATGCCCTTCGCGCCAAGCTCGTGCGAGATATGCTGGGTGCCGTCGCCGCCGATGCAGATGAGCGCCTCGATGCCCATTTTTTCGGCATTGGCGATCACGTCGTCGGAGAGGTCTTCAACGACGATCTGGCCGTTGCGTTCAACATGGAATTTGAACGGGTTGGCCTTGTTTGTGGTGCCCAGAATGGTGCCGCCCTGCGTGAGGATGCCGGAGACGTCGTTTGACGACAGCATGATTGCGCGTTTGTCAATCAGCCCGAGGAAGCCATCTCTGATGCCGACAACCTCGATGTTGTGCTTGTTGATGAGGCTTTTGGTAACTGCACGGATCACGGCGTTGAGGCCGGGGCAATCGCCGCCGGCGGTGAGCACGCCTACTCTTTTCACTTTTGCCAAAGCTAAGCTCCTTCTGAAGAAATCCTTGGGCCGCTAAACATATCGGTTCGTAATGGGCATGCGGCGGTCGCGGCCGAAGGCCTTGGGCGTGATTTTCAGCCCGGGTGCCGCCTGCCGCCGCTTGTATTCGTTCTTGTCAACCATTCCCGCTACGCGGTTGACTAGCACGGGATCGAAGCCCATCTGGATGATCTCCTCGCGGCCTTTGTCCATCTCGATATACGCCTGGAGGATGTCGTCCAGCACGTCGTACGGCGGCAGCGTGTCCTGATCGGTCTGGTTGGGCCGCAGTTCGGCCGTGGGTACGCGGTCGATCACGCTCTGGGGGATGACATCGGTGCCGGCTTTGCGGTTGCGATGTTTCGACAGCTCCCACACGGAGGTTTTGAAGACATCTTTGAGCAGGCTGAAGCCGCCGGCCATGTCGCCGTAGAGCGTGCAGTATCCCACGCTGGTTTCGCTTTTGTTGCCGGTGGTGAGCACGAGCCAGCCGTACTTGTTTGAAAGAGCCAGCAGGAAGTTTCCGCGAATGCGCGCCTGGATGTTCTCTTCGGTGGAGTCGGCCGGCAGGCCCTTGAATGTTTCGGCGAGTTCTTCGAGATAGCTCTTGAAAACCGTTTCGATTGGCAAGGTGATGAGGCGGATGCCGAGGTTCTGTGCGAGGCGTTCGGCGTCGGTGAGCGTGCCGTGCGAGGTGTAACGCGAGGGCATAGTTACGCCGATCACGTTTTCGGGGCCAAGTGCATCGGCGGCGATGGCGGCCGTGATGGCGGAATCGACGCCGCCGCTGAGGCCGATCACCACTTTCTGAAAACCGTTTTTCGACACGTAATCCTGCAGGCCGATCATGAGTGCTCGATACACCTCTTCCCAGCGATCGTATGCGGGCGCCATGTGCGAGACGATCGGCGGCCGGGCCGGCGCCGGCCGGGTGCGGTCGAGCTTGCGCACGCTCACTGGCCGCGCGGGCGGCAACGGCCGCATAGGGCCGCGCACCGCCGATAGATCGAGATCGGCCACGATGAAATCTTCCTCGAACTGCCGGCCGACGGCGAGCAGTTTTCCCGCGGGGTCGATGATGAGGCTGCCGCCGTCGAAGATCAGCTCGTCTTGCCCGCCCGCGAGATTCACATAACATACGTAAGCGCCGGTGCTGCGGGCCCGTGCCTGGAGCATGCGCTGGCGTTCGCGGATTTTGCCGGCGTGATATGGCGAGCTCGAGATATTCAGAATGATTCCGGCACCGGCCCGCGCCTGGTCGAGGTGGGGGCCGTCGGCAAACCAGATATCTTCGCAAACCGACACGCCGATGGCGACGCCATTGGCGGCGCCGTTGCCGGCGCCGTTGAGCTGCCAGACTATGTTTTCGGTGCCCGAATGGAAGTAGCGTTTCTCGTCGAACACCCCGTAGTTGGGCAGGAACTGCTTGAAGTACGTGCCCGCTTTCCGGCCGCGGTGCAGCACGGCGGCGGCGTTGTATACCTTTTTGCCGCGCGAATTCACGCAGCCTACCACCGCCGTGATACCGTCCGACGCCGGCGCCAGTTTGTCGAGGCTGTCGCGGCTGTCGTCTATGAAATGCTGGCGCAGCAGGAGGTCTTCGGGCGGATATCCGACGAGGCACATCTCGGGGAAGGCCACGAGATCGGCGCCGAGCGCGCGGGCGCGCTGGATGCAGTCGGCTATAAGCCTTGCATTGTCGTTGAGTGCCCCAACGGTCGGGTTGATCTGGGCCAGTGCTATGCGAAAGATGGAGGTGTTCATAGTTCAGGTTTCAGAAGTCTAAGCAGTACCGGGAATAACCGCAGCTCAGCCGCTCACTGTGCGGCAATGCCGGCGCCCTCGAGTATGCGGAGCGCGTTGCGGTGCAGGATATTGTGCCGGTCATCGTCGGTGATGTCGGCCGACAGCAGCGAGCCGATGCCCTGGTGCTCGTCGAACCACGGCAGGTCGGTGCCGAAGAGCAGCCGGTGGCTGCCCACCTTTTCCACGAAAAGCTCGATCACACCGCGCCGTCCGAGCACGCTGGTGAGTTCGAGGCAGGTATTTGGATGCTCGTTTGCCACGGCTACGGCTTCGTGCCAGTGATTGTTGAAGCAGTGGCCGAGGAAGAGCTTGATGTTTGGGTAAAGGCCGGCGATCCGGCGTGCCTCGGCGGAGCCGTTGCAGGCGCTGCCGCCCCAGGTGTGCATGAGCACGGGCAGCGAGCGGTCGTTGGCAAACTCCCACGCGGCTCGATAGCGGTCGTCGGTAACGGGCACGCCGTGGTAATCGGCGAGGAATTTCAGGCCGACGTAGACGTCCCGCAAATTGTCGTATTCAGCGAGATCGCGTGCGAGCAGATCGGGGTAGTGGGGATTCACCGAGAGGTAAGCGCGGAATCGGCTGGGGAAGGCCCGCACGGCTTCGATTGCAGCGGCGTTGCCGATCTCGGGCGAGAACAGCGCCGCGTGGTGGGCGAAGCAGAGGAGCTTCACGCCGGCGGAGTCCATCGAGCGGACCATGTCGGCCGCTTCGGGCCGCGGAAACCAGATCGAGTGCCACGGGCCCATGTGGCCGTGCATGTCGTAAACGGGGCACGATTCGGATTTGCCGAATTGCCAGAATTCGGCAGCGAGAGGAGAACGGCGGATGAAGCTTTGGAATTGCACTTGTTATTCAGACCTGTGCCTTGAGTGTTTCCTTGAGGTAACCGGTTACTCTGTCAACATTGCTGCTCAGCGTTGAAAACTGCTTCTCGCATACGTCGGTAAATCGAGCCAGAACCTTCCTGTTGATGCTTTCCTGGTCTTCGAAGATGCCGAGGGAATGAAAGGCCAGGTTCCATTTCTCAAACTGCAGTAGAGCGATTGTGGCATCGCGCGCGCGATCATCGTTCAGAAGAGCGAACACGAACAATGGGCGCGGCATTCCATTCACGGTGCAATCGACGCTATACATGCCCCGAGGATCGTGCTCCGGGTGGTGCCAGTCGAAAGCCAGCCGGTTTGCAGGCACCACCGTCGACATGAGGCTGCGAAAATCATCGAGGAAAGTTGAACGTACGGCTTCTCTCTTGAGAAACGACACGTCGGCGATTCTCAGGATAGCCTGCACGAACGAATAGAGGCCGTCGCCAAGGTTTTCCTCGCTCAGGTGCAGCGCCAATTCACCGTTTCTGTCTTGCACACTGAAAGCAGAAAGCGCACTGGAGATGATCCTTTGCCGCGTTCCGCGCTGCATGTCTTTCTCATCCATTTCATAGGTGAGATGCATGAAGGTGTGGCCTTCGTCCGTCAGCATCCAGTGCGAATTCTCCTTCTTGAGGATGATCACCAGGTTGTCGCCGTCATTGAACATGAAAGGTGTGAACACCCTGAAGCGATCGATGCCTTGCGGACTGAGGCGGATATGGGTGCAAACTTTCTCTCGAAATTGCTGTTCCATTTGCTCAATCATGTCTGCTCCTCATGGGGGAACAAGTCTATCTGAGGGTTCTGCGGCAGCTCAAAACCGCAATCGGCCAACAGGCACCTCCATGCAGATTGCAGGTCGACGAATGTATCCGTTGGCTCCGCATAGGAATCTTCAGCGATCCCCAATTCCTGATATCGTTGTGTGGCCCGATGGATATGGCATCCGCCGAATCTATTCGCCTCGATGATATTCGTGTGCTCATGGCTCATACCGTTGTACCGGCGCAGCCGAAATAGCCTGTTTGAATTGGCGGGGCAAGCCGCAAGTATGACGGAAAAATCAAGGGGGTCCAGATCGTTCTGCCGGACTATCAGAAGGAACTGGTTGCCTGCCTCGCCCTTCACACTGAATTCCTGCTCCTTGTGGCCGCGCTTCTGGCGAAGCTGCAATGAGTTCGGGAAAGCAGAGGCAAACTGCTTCCTCTCGTGCAGCAACTCCTCTATGTCCTTGTCCAAATAGATGACCATCTGCCTGTGCTCCAGATAGGCCGCCTGACATAATCATCGTCCAGCTTCAGATTCTTGCCTCTGCAATCATCCTCTCAAAATTTCCGCCCGCGATCAGGCTCTTGGCGTCGTCGTCGATCTCGGCATGACGCAGTGAAAGCATCATCCCGCCGTGGTCGTACTCGGGGAAGCCGCTGCCAAAGAGCATCCGGCGCGGGCCGTAGCTCTGCACGAATGCCTCGATGCCGGCGTCCAGAATGTATTGGCTGATTTCGATGCAGACATTTGGGTATCGCTCGATCAGCGAACGGAACCAGCGGTCGGACCCCCAGCAGCCGAGGTCGGCGACGATGGCCGTGAGTTCGGGAAATTCGGCCAGCAGGTCATACATATTCGGCCAGGTTACGTGCCCGCACGACAGGATAATCGGAATGCGGCGTGCCGTGATCTGTTCGAGCAGCCGCCCTGCTACCTCGCCCCGGAGCAGGAAGTTGTGGTTGGGATGCACGCGGAGCAAGCGGACGTTTGCCTGGGCCATTTGCGAGAAAAACTGGTCGTCCACGGGCATCTCGCCGGTCTGGTCGGGCAGAATGCTCCAGCAGCCCACAAGCTTGCCGTCGGTGCGGCCTGCGAGCGCCTGGGCCAGGAGGTCGTTGCCCACGAGCTCGGAATAGTCGCGCTGGGCCACGTGCCACACTGCCGCCTTCGAAATGCCCGAGAGGTCCATCTCGGCGATGAGCGCATCGGCCGAGAGAACCGGCCGCAGCATGCAATTGCTTGGGCGGCCGATGAAGCAGTTGCAGTCGAAAAATTCCATAGGCCTCCCGGCGAGCTCAGGCCAGTGCGGCGTCGACCTTGTTTATCGCGGCGGCAATCTGGCGGACGTGCGTTTCGTTCAGTTTCATATGAATGCCAACGCGGAGCGCGCGGCTCAGGATGTCGAGCGTGCGCGGGCACATATCTTTCGAGTAAACCACATTTCCCTTGTATGCGGGGTCTTTCCAGGGATAACCGGCGGGCGTGGCGCCGGTTTTGTTTAGAATGGAATCCCAGAAGGCGTAGATGTGGCGGTCGGGGAAGCCGTCGTTGTAGGCGGTGCCCACGCCCAGCCCTTCGGCCTGCATGGCCTGGCCCATCCGGCGGGCGAGATCGGGCGTGAGGGCAAGCATGGCAAAGCTGAAGCCGTTGTCGCCTTCGGGATCATCCACGTGCTGCCGCACGTAGCACTTGGGTTCGTTCAGGAGTTTCAGCAGCAGCTTTTTCAGGCTGCGGCAGTGGTCGAGCACGCGGTTCAGTTTCTGAAGCTGCACGCGCGCCATGGCCGCGAGAATCTCGTTGCCGCGGTACCCGGCCCTGCTGAAGGGGGGCGTTTTCCACGTGGTGCGGTCTTTCAGCCACATAGGCAGGCCCACCTCCGACTGAAAGAGCGCCCGCTCGAAGATATCGGGATCGTCGGTGAAGAAAACGCCGCCTTCGCTGGTGGTGATTGACTTGTAGTAGTTGAGGCTCCACGCGCCGCAGTTGCCTAGCGTGCCGGTCGGTTTGCCGCAATAGCTGCTGCCCACCGCCTGGCAGCAATCCTCGATAACGAAGAGCTTATGCTTTTTGGCGATGGCGATGATGGCATCGAGCCGGCAGGGCACGCCCTGCATGTGCACGGGCATGATCGCGCGGGTGTGCGGGGTGATCTTGCGTTCGACATCGGCGGGATCAAGCCCGAGCGAGTCGTCGATTTCGGCGATAACGGGCACGGCTCCCACGCCAACGACGGCCGCCGCCGAGGCGATATAGGTGTAAGCGGGCACGATCACCTCGTGGCCGGGGCCTATTTGCATGCCGGCCAGGCCGCAGGTGAGGGCCGATGTGCCGGAGTTTAGAAACACCGAGTGCTTCACGCCAAGCCGGTTGCAGATTTCCTGTTCGAGCTGCTGGCACTGCGAATTTTCCATGAAGCGGAATAGCTTCTTGCTGCGGAGCACGCCGGCAACGGCGTTGATCTCCTGATCGTCGATCAGCTCCACACCATGACCGCCCCCGGGAATCGGCTGTGTGATGGCGGGCTGGCCGCCGTCAATTGCGAGTTTTTCGGAAGCAAGCATCGTACGAGGCCCTGATTTCGAGGAATCCGCGCCAAGGATTACGCCACTGAATGCATTTTACGTTGCGGGTGGGAAAAGTCAATGGGAAAGTCTGCATCTGCGGGCAGGGGGTCCGCGCCCCGCGGAGGAAGCTTGACTTCAGCGGGGCGCGAGGGTATAGTTAGAGCAGAAGGAACTATTGCACTTTTCAGCTTTGCCGCGCCGGCACAACGTTTGCTATAGCGTGTGGAGAAACTATGACAGAGAATATTCAGGCGAAGGCCGAGGAGTGCCGCGCTGCCGTTGCGCGGCTGCGTGACGAGGTGGGCAAGGTGATCGTGGGCCACCGCGAGATCGTAGACGGCGTGATCACGTGCCTGTTCGTTGGCGGGCATTGCCTGCTGGAGGGCGTGCCGGGGCTGGGCAAGACGCTGCTGGTGCGCACGCTGGCGCAGGCGCTCGAGCTGCGGTTCTCGAGGATTCAGTTTACGCCCGACCTGATGCCGGCCGACGTGATAGGCACGAACATGGTGATGGAAGACCAGAACGGCCGGCGGCATTTCGAGTTCCAGCACGGGCCGGTTTTCGGCAATATAATCCTGGCCGACGAGATCAACCGCGCCACTCCGAAAACGCAATCGGCGCTGCTTGAGGCGATGCAGGAGCGGTCGGTGACGGTGGGCGGCGTGCGGCACGAGCTGGAGGCGCCGTTTTTTGTGCTGGCCACGCAGAACCCGCTGGAGATGGAGGGCACCTACCCGCTGCCCGAGGCTCAGTTGGATCGCTTCATGTTCAAGCTGCTGGTTCGGTATTCGAATCTCGAAGAGCTGATCGAGATAGCAGACCGCACGACCGCCCGGCAGGATTACGAGCCGGCGAAGGTGCTGGAAGGCCCGGAGATACTCGAATGGCAGAAGCTGGTGCGGCAGGTAATCATCGCGCCGCACGTGAAGGATTACGCGGGGCGGCTGGTGCTGGCCACGCATCCGCAGGGCGAGTATGCGGTGGAGATCACAAACCGCTACGTGCGCTACGGCTCGAGCCCGCGTGGGTTGCAGTCTATCATACTGGCGGGCAAGATGCGTGCGATGCTGGCCGGCCGCTACAACGTGAGCTACGAAGACGTGCGCGAGAGCGTGCTGCCGGCGCTGCGGCACAGGCTGATCCTGAACTTCGAGGGGGAGGCCGAGGGCGTATCGGCCGACGACATCCTGAGGCAGATTCTGGAGGAAGTGCCGAAGGAGTCTTCCCAGCGCAAGCAGGCAAAGTGAACAGGCGCGGCGGCGCTCAGCCTTTTCGGCCTGCAAGGCCGTCAGTCGATATCCTCAAAAAATACGGCCCCGGCAATATAGTCGGGGTCGTTCTTTTTTATCGTGCCTCCAGTTGAAATGGCGCGTTCGAGTGTGCAGGCCAATAGTGTAAACGCTGCCGTGTGCGGAATCAAGCCCCCGCCGCTCGCGCTACGCCAGCGCCTTGCGTATGCTCTTTGCGTCGGGGTTGCGGATGATCCCCTTCTCGGTGATGATTGCGGCGATGAGCGAAGCCGGGGTGACGTCGAACGCCGGGCAGTAGGTTTTTATGCCTTCGGGCGCCGTGCGTTTGCCGAAGGTGTCGGTAATCTCCTCGGAGCCGCGCTCCTCGATGGGAATCAGCTCGCCGTCGGACAGCGCGAGGTCGAACGTGGACGCGGGCGCGGCCACGTAAAACGGCACGTCGTGCGCCGCTGCCAGCACGGCAACGGAATACGTGCCGATCTTGTTTGCCGTGTCGCCGTTCGCCGCGATGCGGTCGGCGCCGACAATCACGCAGCTCACCTTCCCCTGTTTCATGACGAAGCCGGCCATGCTGTCGCAGATCAGCGTAACGTCGATCCCCGCCTGCATCAGCTCCCACGTGGTGAGGCGTGCGCCCTGCAGCAGCGGGCGGGTTTCGTCGGCAAACACCCGAATCTTTTTGCCCTGCTCGTGCGCGGCAAACATCACCGCAAGCGCCGTGCCGTAGTCGGCGGTGGCCAGCCCGCCGGCGTTGCAGTGCGTGAGGATCGAGTCGCCGTCGCGGATCAGCGCGGCGCCGTTCAAGCCGATCTGCCGGCAGACCGCTTTGTCTTCCTCGATGATCTTCAGCGCCTCCTCGAGCAGCAGGGCCTTGACCTTCTCGATGGGCAGGAGCGCGTGGCGCTCGGCGACGGAGTGCATGCGGTCGAGCGCCCAGAAAAGATTGACGGCGGTGGGTCGGGACGAGCCGAGGTAGTCGGTGATGCGTTTGAGCTCGGCCTTGAAATCGCTGAACGAAGCAGCCTTCGAGCCGCGCACGCCCAGCACGGTGCCGAGCGCGCCCGCGATGCCGATTGCCGGCGCCCCGCGCACCGCCAGCCGCTTTATGGCCGACCACATCGTGGCGGTGTCTTCGCAGCGGATGTGCTTCAGCTCGCCGGGCAGCAGCGTTTGGTCGATCAGCCGGGCATAGCCATCCAGCCCGCCCACCCATTCAATTGTGGCAAGAGGCATTCGCCACCTCCGTGGATCATTTCAGTGTTTTCGTGTCGATGACAAACGTAACCGGCCCGTCGTTGTCGATGTGCACGAGCATCTCGGCCTGGAAGACGCCCGTCTCGACGCGGATGCCGGCTTCACGCATATTGGCGGCAAAACGCTCGTAGAGTCTTTCGGCTTCGGCGGGCTGCGCCGCATTGATGAACGACGGCCTGCGGCCCTTGCGGCAATCGGCGCACAGCGTGAACTGCGAAACGACGAGTGCGGCCCCGCCAACGTCGCCGGCGGCAAGGTTCATCTTTCCGGCGGCGTCTGCGAAGAACCGCATGCCGGCGATCTTCGCGGCCAGCAGATCGGCGTCGGCGTCGGTGTCGCCCGATTCCACGCCAAGCAGCACCACCATTCCTTTGCCGATTGCTGAATGCAGGCGGCCGCCTATCTGCACCGAAGCGCTCGATACCCTCTGAACAACCGCTTTCATTTCGCGCTCAACTTATCTTGCAGCTTTTTAGATTTTTCGCGCACGCCGTCGGCCATTCTGATCTTGAATGCTTTCAGCTTTTCGCGCAGGCCCGGGTCGGCCGTGGCCAATATCTGCACGGCAAGTATGCCGGCGTTGCGCGAGGCGTCTACCCCCACGGTGGCCACAGGCACGCCCGGCGGCATCTGGACGGTGGAATAGAGGGCGTCGACGCCTTGCAGCGGCGCCGTGGCGACGGGTACGCCGATCACGGGCAGCACCGTGAGCGAGGCCATCACACCGGCGAGATGCGCTGCGCCGCCGGCCGCCGCAATTATCACTCGAACGCCGCGGCCTTCCGCTCCGGATGCAAACTCGTGGGCGAGCTGGGGCGTGCGGTGGGCCGACACCACCTGGATATCAAACGGGATGCCGAATTCGTGCAGCGCGTCAAGGCAGCCTTCCATTTTCGGCAAATCGGAATCGCTGCCCATTACGATCGATACGAGCGGTTGTGTTGCTTTTGATCTCTGCGTAGAAGGCGTGTCCATAGTTCGGTCTCTCAGGCTTTGGCTTTCCGAGCAGGAAGTGTGTCAGTTTTTTGCTTTTCCACCAGCGGCCGACTTGCTCTTGGCGCGTTCCTCGGCTATGGTGGAATAGATGATCATGCCGCAGCCGATGCATATGAGGGCGTCGGCGATGTTGAACGTGGGCCATTGGTAGCTGCCGATGTGCAGGAGGATGAAATCGCGTACGCCGCCGTCGTTGTAGATGCGATCGATGAGATTACCGGCGGCACCGGCGCCGATCATTCCAAACGCGACCGGCAGCCAGGCGCCTTTCGCGGGCGCCCGATACAGGAACCAGAGGATCAATGCCATAGCGATGACGGAGAAGACGGCAAGCACGGGCGCCGACCCCTGGAACATGCCGAAGAGTCCGCCGCGGTTCTCACTGCAGGCAAAATCCATCAGGTATGGGATCACCTGGGCCGGCCGCCCCTTCCCCAGGCAACTGAATGAAAGTATCTTCGTTGCCTGGTCTGCGGCCACGCCCAGGATCAGCGTGGGCCAAAACCAGAACTTCCCGCTCATGTGCAGTTGGATCCGCCGTTCTCCTCTTCTGCTTTCTTGCAGTCAACGCACAGCTTCGCGTATGGAATGGCGTTCAAACGGCTCTTGCCGATCTTCTTGCTGCACTTCGTGCACGTGCCGAAGGTGCCGGTTTCCATTCGCCTGAGCGCCTCCACCACCTCGCGTATCTCGTCGCCCTGCGATTCCAGGATCTCCATATCAAGCTCGATCTCGTAGTTGTCGCTGCCAAGATCGGCGAATTTCGAGATGTCCAAGCTTGCAATGTCCTTCTTGGATCTAATCACCTCGTTTTCGAGGATGTTCATGTCGCCAACAAGACTCCTCAGCTTGTCGAGCAGCCACTGCCTGTACGCGCCATTGTTATTGTTGTTGCCTTTCATCCGTTTCTCCAAGCCCCATCTTCAAAGGTTGGTTTGAAGGCATCCAGCAAGCCAACCTTCGGTTTTCCCGGGCTTCCGGCACATCCATGGTTCCGGTGCCCCTGCTTGCCCTCACTTGAGTTCCGTGTGCTCTACCGCCAGGACTGCGGAAAACTAAATTCTAACGCGCAACCGCCATGGAATCAACAGGTTTCCGCGAATCCGGAGCCTGTGAATCCGTAAACGAACCGTGGGGGCAAGGCAGCATGTTCGGAAACCGGCGGACTGATTACCTCAGAGCGGCAATGATATTGTCAACCAATTGCTGCGGCGTGAGGCTCGAGCTGTCGAGGATCATGTCGGCGGCGGCGTGGTAAAACGGCTTGCGGTATTCGAGCAGATGCACGATCTCGTCGTATTGATTCTTGCGCGTGAGGCTGGGGCGCTGGGCGTCGGTTTTTGGATCACCCGTGAGGCGGGCGTAGATGGTGCGGGCGTCGGCCTCCAGCAAGACCACTTTGCCGGCGTTCCGCATGCATTCGATGTTTGCCTTCCGCAGCACCGCCCCGCCGCCCGCGGCTACGACCAGATTGTCGCGTGCCGCAAGCTCGGCGAGGCATTTCTCCTCGAGGTCGCGAAACGCCTGCTCGCCGTCTTCGGCAAACATCTGCTTGATGCTCTTGCCTGCCTTCCCCACGAGGTAGTCATCGGCGTCGATGAACTCCTTGCCGAGCCGCGCGGCCAGCTCGCGGCCCACGGTAGTCTTGCCCGTGCAGCGATAACCGATGAGGAAGACGTTCATTGCTGCGTGAGCCTCCGCCGCACCACGTCGGCCATTGTGGCCACGGGTGCCTTGCGGCCCGTCCACAGCTCAAACTGTGCAACGGCCTGGCTGACGAACATGTCGAATCCGCTGACCGTTTTGCAGCCGCGCCGGCGGGCCTCGCGCAGCAGCCGCGTTTCAATCGGATTGTAAACGATATCGAAAACGACGGTCTCCGGCCGCAGCCAATCGGCGGGTACGGGCGACTCGTCCGTCTTCGGGTGCATTCCGATGGGCGTGGCGTTCAGCAGGATGTCCACCTCCGGCGCACGCACGTGGTCGATGTAATCCCAACTGCAATGCACGTCGTCCGCCAGCTTCTGCGCCTTTTCGGAGGCGATATCGGTAACGGTAAGCTTCACGCCCTTTTGCACCAGGCCAAACGCAATGGCCCGCGCTCCGCCACCCGCGCCTATCATCAAAGCCTTGCGGCCGCGCAGCTCGGTCGCTTTCTCCAGCTCGCCCACCGCCGCGATGTAGTCGGTGTTGTAGCCGAAGAGCCGCCCGCCGCGGTTCACCACGGTATTGATTGCGCCGATCTTCCGGGCCGTCGCGTCGATCTCATCCATCGCCGGCATGATCGTTTCCTTGTGCGGAATGGTCACGCTGTAGCCTTGCACGTCGATAGCTTTGAAGGCGTTGACGAAGCTCACCGGCTCGTCCACCTTGAACGGCAGGTAGATCGCGTCGATGCCGGTTTCGCTGAAGGCGGCATTGTGGATGGCGGGGCTCATGCTGTGCGCCACGGGATTTGCGATCACGCCGTAGACGGCCGTCTCGGGGCCGATCTTGTGGTATCGGTAAAGCTCGCGCAGCTCGGCGGCGGCAAGCTGGCCGGGCGCGCTTTCCAGCCCCCTATCGAGGGCGGCATACGTGATGCGGCTGCCGAATTTGCGGCCGAGGATGCGGCTGATCGTGCCAAGCTCGCCCATGCAGAACGCGGCGGTCGGCACTTGCGATTTCTTCAGCAGGTCGAATACGCGGAGGTTGTCGTCCTGGCTGTTTGCCATCACGGCGATCTTCACGATGTCGGCGCCGGCGTCGATAGCTTGCTTCTGGACATCGGCGAGGTTTTGCGGGGTGGATTTGAAATTATGGTACGACACGATTCGCCGTGCGTGCACGTCGCGGACTTCGCGGGCGGCGTCGAGCTCGATGTCGATGTATTCGGCGCCGAGCGCGGCTGCGCGAATCAGTTGTGAAATGCGCACGCGGTCGTCGCTGTCGTAGAGGCCGCCGTCTTCGACGCGCCGGCAGGTGACGATCACGGGCTTGGGGCGGCCGGCGAGCACCGCGCCGATATCGATGTTGTCGGGCAGGTAGTCCAGCCGCACCTCGATCACGTCGGCGAGCTTTGCCGCGCGGCTCATGTCCTTGTGCAGCTTGTCGAGATCGGTGCTCGTGAGCGAGATGCAGATCATATCGTGCTACTCCGCGTGGGTTTCATGAACGCGGGCCGGCGTGGCCGGCCCGCGATTCGATGTATCGCCAAATTCCCGGCCGATCAGTCCACTTCCTTCACGTCGATCCATTTCATCTGGCGGCGCAGATCGCGACCCACCTTTTCGATCAGGTGCGTCTTCTCGCGTTTTTCGAGCGCCCTGAACACGGGCATGTTGGCTTGGCATTCGAGTATCCATTCGCGGGCGAATTGGCCGCTGCGAACTTCCTCGAGTATCTTCTTCATTTCTTTTTTCGTTTCCGCGGTAACGATCCTGTTGCCGCGCGTGAGGTCGCCGTATTCGGCGGTGTTGCTCACCGAGTGGCGCATCCAGCTAAGGCCGCCCTGGTAGAAGAGGTCGACGATGAGCTTCAGCTCGTGCATGCACTCGTAGTAGGCGATCTCGGGCTGGTAACCGGCCTCGACGAGCGTTTCAAAGCCGGCCTTGACGAGCGCCGACACGCCGCCGCACAGCACGGCCTGCTCGCCGAAGAGATCGGTTTCGGTTTCCTCGGCGAAGGTGGTTTCGATAACGGCCGCGCGCAGGCCGCCTATGCCTTTCGAGTAGGCCAGGGCGATGTCCTTCGCCTTGCCGCTGTGGTCCTGGAAGATGGCGATGAGGTTTGGCACGCCGCCGCCCTTTTCAAACTCGCTGCGCACGAGGTGCCCGGGGCCCTTCGGCGCCACCATGATCACATCGACATTATTCGGCGGCACGATCTGCCCGAAATGAATGTTGAAACCGTGCGAGCACATCAGCACGTTATTCTCGAAAAGGTTTGACCTGATTGCCTCGCGGTAGACATGGCCCTGCACCTCGTCGGGGATGAGCAACTGGATAACGTCGGCCGCCTTGCTGGCCTCGTCGGCGGATACCGGCTTGAAGCCGAGCTTCACGGCGTTGTCGTAGTTGCGGGTGCCGGGCAGATCGCTGGCGATCACGTCCAGGCCGCTGTCGCGAAGGTTCTGCGCCTGGGCTGCACCCTGATTGCCGAACCCGATGATGGCGATCTTCTTCCCCTTCAGGAAGTCCAGATTGCCGTCCTTGTCAAAATACATCTTTGCCATTGATTGCCACCTTTCGTTGTTTACTTGGCTCCGCGGGCCATCGCAATGCTGCCCGTTCTCACCAGTTCCTTGATGCCGTACGGTTTCAGAAGCTCGATGAAGGCGAGGATTTTGCTCTCGTGGCCGGAAAGCTCGACCACCAGGTCCTTCAGGCCCACGTCGACTATATTGCCGCGGAAGATTTGCGCGATTTCGAGAATCTCGCCACGCTTGCCCGAGGCCACATTCACCTTCACGAGCACGAGGTCGCGCTCTATGTATTCCGTTTCGCCCAGGTCCTGAACCTTCAGCGTGCTTATCAGCTTGCGAAGCTGCTTTGTGATCTGCTCGATGATCTGATCGTCGCCGTGGGTAACGATGGTCATGCGCGACGTGGCGGGGTCTTCGGTTTCGCCCACGGCCAGCGAATCGATGCCGTAGCCGCGCGCGGCAAACAGGCTGGAAATATGCGCCAGCACGCCCGGCTTGTTTTCAACTGTTACACTGATTACGTGTTTCATTCATGCTTCCGAACTGCTATGTGCGAAACGCAAGGGGCTATGCCATGCCGCCCATCATCTTGTTGATTGCCTCGCCGGCCGGCACCATAGGGAATACATTTTCCTCAGATTCGACGGCAAAATCAAGTATGACAGGCCTTGGCGACGCAATCGCGCGCTCGATCGCCGGCCGCACCTCGTCGCGTGTGGTCACGCGGATTCCATCGGCGCCGTATGCTTCGGCCACTTTCACGAAGTCGGGGTTGGCGTCGCCCAGGATCGTGCCGGAGTAGCGTTTCCTGTAAAAAAGCTCCTGCCACTGCCGCACCATTCCCAGGAAACCATTGTTAAGGATGGCGATATTCACCGGCAGCTTGTATTTCACCGCCGTCGCCAGCTCCTGGATGTTCATCTGTATGCTGCCGTCGCCCGCGATGTCGAACACTACCGCGTCGGGCCGGGCAAACTGCGCACCGATAGCCGCCGGCAGGCCGAAGCCCATCGTGCCAAGCCCGCCCGACGATATGAACTGGCGCGGCCGGCTATACTTGAACCACTGCGCCGCCCACATCTGGTTCTGCCCCACCTCGGTGGTGATCACGGCCTCGCCCTTCGTAGCCTCGTAAATCTGCTCGACCACGTATTGCGGCTTCAGCCCGCAAGGCTTGTAGACCAGCGGGTGCTGCTTCTTCCAATTATCGATCTTCTCGAGCCATTCGGGATGCGTGGCCTGGCGCACAAGCGGGAGGAGCGCCTGCAGGCTGCCTTTGGCGTCGCCCACCACCGGAATGTCTACGCGAATGTTCTTGCTGATCGACGTCGGATCGATGTCTATGTGAATGACCTTTGCCTCGGGTGCAAATGCATCGAGGCGTCCGGTCACGCGGTCGTCGAACCGCGCCCCGACGGCTATGACGAGGTCGGACTCCGTGACGGCGTAGTTTGCGTATGCGGTGCCGTGCATGCCCAGCATCTTGAGCGCCAGCGGGTGCGTTTCCGGAAATGCCCCAAGCCCCAGCAGCGTGGTGGTAACGGGTATGCTCGCCTTTGTTGCAAGCTCAAAAACCTCGGGGGCAGACTCGGAGATGATAACGCCGCCGCCGACGTAGAGGACCGGCCGCTTGCTGGCGTTTATGGCTTCGGCCGCGAGCTTGATCTGCCGGTCGTTGCCCTTGTAGTTGGGCTTGTAGCCGGGCAGGTTCACCGTGTCGGGATAGTCCAGATCGCACTGCCCCAGCGAAACGTCCATCGGCAGGTCCACCAGCACGGGGCCGGGCCGGCCGGTTCGTGCAATATGGAAGGCCTCCTTCAGCACGCGGGGCAGGTCGCACACGTCCTTCACGAGGAAGTTGTGCTTTGTGATCGTGCGGGTGATGCCGGTCATGTCGGCTTCCTGGAAGGCATCGTTGCCGATGAGCGGGGTGCGCACCTGGCCGGTGATGGCGACTATGGGCACCGAATCGAAATTGGCGGTGGCGATAGCGGTTACCAGGTTGGTAGCGCCGGGGCCGGATGTGGCGATGCAAACGCCCACCTTGCCGCTGGCGCGCGCGTAGCCGTCGGCCGCGTGGCCCGCACCCTGTTCGTGGCGCGTCAGCACCAGCTTCACGGGCGAATCGAGAAGCTTGTCGAACAGCGGAATGATCACCGCGCCGGGGATGCCGAAGATGTATTCGACACCCTCCTTCACTAGAGCGTCAACAAAAATATCAGCGCCGATTTTCCTCACGCAATGGCTCCACTGCTGTATCCGGAAGCGATCCGGTGGGTTGGTTTGATTTGGATTACTTGGCGCCGCGGGCCATTGCGATGCTGCCCGTTCTTGCCAATTCCTTGATGCCGTATGGCCGGAGCAGATCGATGAAGGCCTGGATTTTGTTTTCCTGCCCTGAAAGCTCGACCACCAGGTCCTTCTGGCCCACGTCGATGATGTTGCCGCGGAATATCTGCGCGATCTCGATGATCTCGCCGCGCTTGCCTGTGGCCGCGTTTACCTTTACGATCACGAGGTCGCGCTCGATGAATTCCGTCTCGCCCAGGTCCTGCACCTTCAGCGTGCTGATAAGCTTGCGAAGCTGCTTTGTGATCTGCTCGATGATCTGATCGTCGCCGTGGGTAACGATAGTCATGCGCGACGTGGCCGGGTCTTCTGTCTCGCCCACGGCCAGCGAATCGATGCTGTAGCCCCTCGCCGCAAAAAGGCTGGAGATGTGGGCGAGCACGCCCGGTTTATTTTCAACAGTAACACTGATGACATGTCTCATTGTGGTTTCCGGTTCAATAATCTGTGGGGTGACGGTCCGGTCGTGGCAGCCGCCGCCTCGCCCTCTACGCCATGCCGCCCATCATTTTGTTGATGGCCTCGCCGGCGGGCACCATGGGGAAAACATTCTCTTCAGGCTCGACCGCGAAATCCAAAACGACCGGCCGCGGCGATGCTATTGCCTTTTCGAGCGCCGGCCGCACTTCCTCGGGCGTTGTCACGCGGATGCCGTCGGCCCCGTAGGCCTCAGCCAGCTTGACGAAATCGGGGTTTGAATCGCCGAGAACCGTGCCGGAATAGCGTTTCTTGTAAAACAGCTCCTGCCACTGCCGCACCATTCCCAGGAAGCCGTTGTTGAGGATGGCGATATTCACCGGCAGCTTGTATTTCACCGCCGTTGCCAGCTCCTGGATATTCATCTGGATGCTGCCGTCGCCCGCGATATCGAAGACCACCGCATCGGGCCGTGCAAACTGCGCGCCGATGGCCGCCGGGAAGCCGAAGCCCATCGTGCCCAGCCCGCCCGACGAAATGAAATGCCGCGGCCTGGTATACTTGAACCACTGCGCGGCCCACATCTGGTTCTGCCCCACCTCGGTGGTGATGATGGCCTGGCCCTTCGTGGCTTCGTCTATCTGCTCGATTACGTATTGCGGCTTGAGCCCGCCGGGCTTGTAGCAGAGCGGATGCTCCCGCTTCCATCGTGCGGTTTTTTCGAGCCATTCGGTATGCGCGGCCGGCTCAACCATCGAGACGAGCGCCTGCAGGATGCCCTTGGCGTCGCCGACGACCGGTATGTCCACGCGGATATTCTTGCTGATCGACGTAGGGTCGATGTCGATGTGGATGATTTTTGCACCGGGGGCAAAGGCGTCGATTCGGCCTGTCACACGGTCGTCGAACCGCGCGCCGACCGCGATGATGAGATCGGAATCGGTAACGGCATAGTTGGCGTACGCGGTGCCGTGCATGCCCAGCATCTTCAGCGATAGCGGATGCGTTTCGGGAAATGCGCCCAAACCCAGCAGCGTAGTGGTGACGGGTATGTTGGCCTTCGTAGCCAGCGCAAACACCTCGGGTGCAGACTCGGAGATGATAACCCCGCCGCCCACGTAAAGGATGGGCCGCGAGCTGGCGTTGATTGCGTCGGCCGCGAGCCTGATCTGGCGCTCGTTGCCTTTGTAGTTTGGCTTGTAACCGGGCAGGCACACCTCGTCGGGGTATTCCAGCGAGCACTGCGCAAGCGAGACGTCGACGGGCAGGTCCACCAGCACGGGGCCTGGCCGGCCCGTGCGCGCGATATGGAAAGCCTCCTTTATCACGCGCGGCAGGTCGCACACGTCCTTCACGAGATAGTTGTGCTTCGTGATGGTGCGCGTGATGCCGGTGATGTCGGCTTCCTGGAAAGCATCGTTGCCGATCAGGGGCGTCTTCACCTGGCCGGTGAACGCGACCATCGGCACCGAATCGAAATTCGCGGTGGCGATGGCGGTTACGAGGTTGGTGGCGCCGGGGCCTGATGTAACGAGGCAGGTGCCCACTCTGCCGCTGGCGCGGGCGTAACCGTCGGCCGCGTGGCCCGCGCCTTGCTCATGACGCGTCAGGATCAGCTTGATCGGAGACTCGTACAGCCTGTCGAAAAGGGGGATTACCACGCCGCCGGGTATCCCGAAGAGGTATTCGACTCCTTCCTTGACCAAGGCGTCGATAAAAATATCCGCACCGATTTTCGTCACAAAAACATCTCCACAGATGAGGCTCTAATGCGCCGGGATTTTCAGAAAAAGCAAGACGGCCCGCTGGGATCAGGATTCGCGGGGGACGGGCCGGATGCCTGGCCGACACGGCGTCTTCACGATGCCGCCATCAGATGATACCATCTCCAAATTTTCTGCCAAGGTGGTCATCGCCGTCATACTCGGCAGAGAACTGGTAGTCGGGCGATTTTGCGTGTTCGACTTCCATATCAAAAGCCAACAGCACTTTTCTCTGGACAAGCTCACGCACGGCCGAGTTGATCGGGTGGGCGATATCCGCGTGGAGTGTGGCCCTGCCATTCGGATCGATCGGCGCCCGGTCTTCCTTGAGCCGCGTGCCGCACTCGTTGCAGTAACGCGCCCGGAGGTGATTCTTGCCGCCGCATCGCGGGCACTTGTCCGTCAGTTTCCTGCTGGGCATCGCCACAAAGATGCCTTGCGGCCCTCGGATCACTTTCAGATCCTGGATGATGAAGCTGTCGTCAATCGTGATGCTGCAAAACGCAGCAAGCTTGTCGTCGCGGTCACCCATCAGTTTCACTTTGATGTCGGTGATTTCCACTGTAGCCCTCCTTTGGTTAAACCCAAAGAGACCCTGCGCTGCCGGGCCGTGTTGCCCGTGCTGGCGCGACTTTACCAGAAAACACACAGCTATAACTGCGGGCCCTGAATCAGGTCTTGCTACCAACTTGTTTGCGGGGAGGGATACTACGGGTAGCGTCGTTCATCGCTTCAGCTTGTCATCATTTCCATCTGGCCTGCGTTCCGGCATTGGTCAGCCTTGCACGCTTTCGCACGCAAAAACGGTGCCGATGCCGAATTTCGCAAGTCTTTCCCTGAGTGCAACCACCTCCTTTCGTTCGCATAGCCCAAAATAAGCCGAACCACTACCGGTCATTGTCGTGCCCAAAAGGCCGCTTTCGGCCATTATTCTCCTCAGGTTTTCAAGCTCGGGCCGCATCGCCAGCGCCACGTGCTCGAGCCGATTGTAAAAGGCCAGGGAAACCGACTGCACGTCGTTTCGCACCAGTGCCTCTACCAGCGTGCTAATACTAACACTCCCTTCACGGACTGTCAAGTCAAATTCCAGCCGCTGATAAACCTCTTTTGTAGAAATTCCAAAGCCCGGCCACGCCACCACAAACGTCAGCGGGCAGGCCGCCTCGATAGGCATCACAAGCTCGCCACGCCCGCGGCAGACAGCCGCGCCGGCCGTGAAGAAAAACGGCACGTCGGAACCGACCGCCGCACCGATCTCCTCCAGCTTTTGCTTCGGAAGGTTCAGTTGCCAAAGCTCATTCAGCCCGGCGATTGCTCCGGCAGCATCGCTGCTGCCGCCGGCCATGCCCGCGCCGGCCGGGATGCGCTTCTCGATCCTGATGCTCACGCCCCGGTCGATTCCGCTCGCGCTGCGCACTTCGCGCAACGCGCGATGCACGGTATTGCGCTCGTCGCACGGCACCGACGCATCGCTGCACGCGATCTGCACGCCGCACGCCGCCGGCTCGATCGAAAGCGTGTCATACACCGACACCGTCTGCATCACGCTTTCGATCTCGTGATAGCCGTCGGCCCGTTTGCCCTTCACCTCGAGAAAGAGGTTGAGCTTTGCCGGGCACAGGATTTCAACGAGCGAACCTCTGCGGTTCAGTAGCATAGGCTGCAAACCGCCGTTCTATTTCTTCGGAGCCTGCTGCAGGAAGAATTCGATCACTTCCTTGCAGATGGCGTCCTGGGCCAGTTTCATTCGCCACACGCCGGCCTTGGAGCTGTTCATCAGCATCGAAAACGCCAGCGCATCGCCGGGCACCTCGATGTAACCCGATAGCGAGCTCACGCCCGCGATCGTGCCGGTCTTCGCCCGCACGCGCCCGCTGCAAGGCTCCTGCGTCATTCTGCCATCCATCGTGCCGTCGGAGCCGGCCACCGACAGCGAGTTGGCGAATGCGGCGCCGCCCGGCTGCTTCACGATCCACACCAGCAGGTCGGTGACGGCCGAGGCCGAAAGGAGATTCTTGCGCGAAAGGCCCGATCCGTCTGCGATCTCGCAGTCCTTGCCGTGCGTGCTCACCTTGCCGAGGAAGCCCTTGATCGCGGCCGCGCCGCTATCGAACGTGCCCTTGCCGCTCGTTTTCCATCCCAGCGTTTTCAGTATCTGCTCGGCATAGAAATTCTGGCTGCGCTTGTTTGCCACCGTCACCGCCTGTTCCAGCGGCGTGGCGAAGGTATGCAGCAGCTTGCAGCCGGCGGCCACCGGCACGGGCTCGGCGGCGGCCACCGTCGTGCCCTTCACCGCGATTCCTTCGGCTTGCAGGGTTTCCTTGAGCGCCGTCAGAAAGAAAACCGGCGGATCGTCAACCGGCACGTTGGTGGTGAGAGGGCTGCCGCTCAGCCAGAACTTCCCGCGCAATACCAGCCCTTCGGAACCGGCCCGGCCCAGGAAGCCGAACAGGTGCTCGCCCCTCGCACTCGTGGTCGCGCAGTTGTTCGTCACGCGCGCGTAGCTCGTGTCCGGCACTATGCTCACCTTCGCCGGTGCTCCCGGCTCGGGCCCGGCGCTCACGGTGATGTCAACGCAGTTGTCGTTGAGGGCCAAAGCCGAAACCGGTGCGCAATACCATTTGTCCTGCTGATTTCGGGGCCAGGTGGGATGAACGAGCACGCCATCGAAGGCGCTGACGTCTGCGATGATGCTGCCGCTCACCTCGCTGATCCCGGAATCTTTGAGCACCTTTGCCCAGGTTTTGAACAGGAAACGCGGATCGCCGCCATGATTCCGCCCCGAGATATCGGGATCGCCGCCTCCGACTACGATGAGGTCGCCGTCGAGCACGCCCTGCGCAATCTTGCCGCGGGCATACAGCAACGTTTGGAAGCGGAAGTCGGGGCCGAGCAGATGCAGCGCCGCCGCCGTTGACACGAGCTTCTGATTCGACGCGGGAATGAAAAGCTTGTCGGCATAATTATCAATGAGCGTCTCGCCCGTGCGCATCGAAACGATCTTCACGCCTGCGTCCGAGAGAGCTATATTGTTTGCTGTTAACAGGGCCTTCAGCCGGCCGGCCAAGGCCTCGTACTTGGGAGCGCCCGCCGAAGCATAACCGCTTTTCTCGCCGGCGGAGGCATCGAAGATCGGCCCCGCCGCAAGGCAGACGATCGCCACAGCAAGAACACACGAAAATCCAATCGGCTGCTTCATAACTGCATCCGCAGCCCATCGCGCACATGACTTGCAGGACTGCGTTTGATCCCCGGTGAGCGGTTACCTTCTAGCTTGCTTTCGGAAAGGATTCCTCGCTCTGTACAAGGTACACGAAACGCGAGGAATTGTCAAGGCTAAAAAGCAACATGCCCCGATGGAGCGCAACGAAATCTTGCCGCCACGGTGCGCCACAAGAAGAAAATCAGAAGATGGAGAACTGGAAGTAGAACATGGGGAGGAACATCCCGGTCTTCACATAAGCTATTTCATTATCGACAGCGGCGGCCCAAAAGTTTAGGAAAATCCGACACACGCGGTACGTCGGGCGAGGCCCGCCTTGCCGCCCATGATGTTATGTATAGGTTGCAATGTGGCAACAAGGGCAAACCAACCCGCTGCGGCACTCAGGGGCGACCCGTTGGGTCACCCTTGGCAAGGCACCCCTCGCCCCTACTGTTTTTCCGGTTTCTTTTCGCTGCTCGGCGATCCGAAGATCAGCTTCACGAACGAGTTGAACGGGCTGACGATGGGGTTGAACGGCTGCGCCCGCGGCTCGGGCTTCGACAGCGTGCCCGTGACGCGCACCTGGATGATGAAGTTGCGCACCCCCGTCACTATGTCGTTCATCAGCGGGCCAACCAGCGGAATCGACGCGAGCAGCCCTTCCCTCGATTTCCGGCTGGTGTTGAAGAGCAAGTCGATATTTCCGTCAAGCGTTATGCTGCCGGCGCCCGTGATCGGCACGCTGGTGCCCGTGAGTATGATCTCGTCAAACTCGATCTTGCCGTCTTCGAGCTTGCAGTTCATGCTTGCATCGGTTATGGCGTTGCCGCCGGGCCATTTGAGGTTGATCAGCTCCATCACCAGCTTGGCAAAGAACGGAATATTTGCGAGCTGCCCGCTGTTGATGTCGATCTCCGCGCTGCCGCATAGCGCATCCGTTTTCGCACCCTGGCCCTTGAGGCTCAGCGTGGAGGTGAGCATGCCGCGCACGTCCTGGTCGATCAGGCCCTTGTCGGTGTTGAACTGCTTGATGTCAACGTTGTAGGCGCTGAGCTGCACGTCGAACGCCTCGTCCTTGCGCGCGTAATTCGCCTTGCCTTTCACGGTTCCGCCGTAGAATGTGCCGGCCATCTCGCCAAGTGAGATGGTATCGTCGTCAACGGTGAGTGCGAACGTAATGTCGGGCATCGGGAAGGTGCGGAACATAAGGCCGCGCGTGGTGATCGTGCTGCCGCGCGTGATCCGCATGCTGCTTTCGTTTTCCCACGCAAGATGCAGGCTGGCGTCGATGTTGCCGGCATTGTCAAGCTTGCCCAGCACGTCCATGCTCTCGGTGGGAAGCGCGTGCTTCAGCGACATGTCGAACGGCACGCCCCACGCGTGCACGTGCAGGCGGTTGACGTGCGCGGTTTCGGCGTTTTCGTCCGCGTCGGTGTAAAGGCGGCCGTTGATGCGCACCAGGCCCGTGCCGGAATAGCCGGTAACGTTTTCCGCGAGCACTCGGCCGCCGTCAAACACTATTCTTCCGGTGATGCGCTCGAGCGGGTAAGGAAAGCCGCCGTACTCGGCCTCGCAGTGGTCGAGATCGATAATAATCTTCCTCACAACCTGCTCGCCCTCGTCGCCGCCCAATCGCAGCATGCACACCACGTTTACATGACCCGACGGATAAAACTCGTCCCACACCTCCCTGTGCTGTTCTTCGAGCGCCATTCGCAGGCGGTCGTCCAGCGGCACGCGCCGGGCGGTAACTACAACGTTATGCGTGTCGATGGCATCGGCTCCTTCGTGCGCGCCGATTTTCACCTCGCCCGCGATGGAAACCTCGGCCTCGTCGGCAAAGCCGCGCACGCCCACAAACTTCACATTGCCGTCCCGCCATTCCACTCGCCCGGTGATGTCCTTCATCTGGTAAGGGAACGCATCGGCCCGCGCGCGCACGCCCAGCAGCTCCACCTTCACCCATTGCGGCACCGTGGCCAGCCTGTCCTCGCCCAGCAGCTTGAGGTGCGCGCTCAGATTCACCTTGCCCTCGGGGCACAGCGAAGCCACCACACCGCATACTTCGGGCGGAAGCGCCTCGATGCTGCGGTCGTCTAGCTGCACGTCCTGGGCCGCCACGAATATATCACGCCGCGGATTGGCCGACCGGTCGTGCGGGTCGATCAGCCCCGTTATGTTCACCACGGCCTTGTTGCTCAGGCCCTTCAGGTCCACCAGTTTTATCAGCTCGCCGTCCCACTCGATTCGGCCGGTCAGCTCCACCACGGGATACGGCAGCTCGTCCAGCGACACCGTATTGCCCCTCAGCCCCACGATCACCTTTCTCGACGTCACCTCCAGTTTCTTATCGTTCTCGAACTTCAGCAGGATGTCGACGTCCACCTTCCCTTCCGGCTCGAACAGGTCTACCACATCGAGCACGTCGGGCGGAATGGCGCGGCGGCCGGTGTAGTTGATAAGCACGTCGCGTGCCATGATGGCAAGGTCCGGCCGAAGGCGTTCGGCGGCATCTTCGAGGCGTGCGTCCCTCTGCGGCACGTCGCCCCATTTCGGATTCGGAGCCAGCGGCACGCGACCGGAGATCGACACGTTGCCGCTGCCGGCCGTGCCGGTGAGGTCGAGGGTTACGTACCCCAGCTTTTTCTCTATCCATTTCTGGCTTTCCACCCGGATGCGCCCGCTGATGGATTTCACCGGATAGGGATGCTCTTTGTAGCTGCCCGACACCTCGCGAACCTGGATGTCGAGGCTGTGCTCCGCGTGCGGAATGCCATCGGGCCTGTGCACCATGAGGCGGTAAACAACATCGGCCAGGCCGCCGGTGATCGTGAGATCATCCCAGATGTTCAGCACATCGGGCGGGAGGGCCTCCTTCATTCGCTGGTCCAGCGGCAGGCCGCGGCCAAGCACCTCGATATCGATCAGGGTCTTGTCTATCGTGCCGCGGTTCACCTCGATTGTGCCGCCGTTGTATCGTCCGATCAGCCGAACGATCCTGAGGCTATGGCCGTCGCTCTCAACAACGCCGCTGAGCTGCCGCACGGGCAGGGGAAAATCCTTGATGGTCACCGAGCAGTTTGCCGGCCGTGCCACGATCTTCTGCTGCATCTGCCGTTTGTCGCCCCAGGCGTAAAGCATTTGGAGCGTTACGCCCACCTGGCCCCGCAGGCTCACGTCGTCCCAGCCGTGCTGCAGGTGCGCGGGCAGCAGGTTTCTGAAACTGCCGAGCACGTCGATCTGCTCGAGCTCGGCGTTCAGCGATAGCGTTTTCGGCAGCATGCGCACCTCGCCGTCGATCTTCACCAGGCCGGCTATGGTCTGCCTTGCGCTGCCGCGAAAGCCTATGCCCGAACCCGAAAACGAGCTGGCCGAGGCGTCGATCTGAACGTCGCTTAGAAGAACCGGAGGCGAGTTTGAATACAGCATGCCGCTG
>DATLAR010000222.1:0-10403 GCA_035527355.1 Planctomycetota bacterium | reverse complement strand
TGCGGCCAAGAAAGGAGAAACCCTATGACCAGCCGAGAGATTGTGATTCGCACGCTCGAATTCAGCCAGCCCGAGCGGCTGGCCATGAGCCTGCCGGCACCGTATCCAAACGACATCTGCTGGGGCTGGACGGGCGCCGATCCGAAGTGCCCGGGCAGCGGCTGGCAGCAGCAGGCCGACGGCAACTGGGTGATGAAGGACGAGTGGGGCAACACGTGGGGCCGGCTGGAATCGATATCGAAGGGCGAGGTGGTGAAGGGCGCCTTCGAAACGTGGGAGATGATGGAAAGCCACACCTGGCCGAATTACGCGCTGCCCGAGAGGTACGAGCCGGCGCGCAAAATCTTTGCCGAGAACCGCGGCAAGTTCAGAATCCTGGGCATCCCCGGGTTTCCGTTTGCCGTGGCGCGTTACATGCGGCGCATGGAGCAATTCCTGGCCGACCTGCTCCTGGACGAGGAGAACGTGGCAAAGCTGCTGCGCAAGGTGGAGTCGATCATTGCCGATTCGATTGGTCAGGCCGCGGCTGCGGGCGCCGATGCTGTGATGTTTGCCGAAGACTGGGGCACGCAAAACCGGCTGCTCGTGCATCCGCGGATGTGGCGCGAGATACTCAAGCCCGGCTTCCAGCGGCTGTGCGCCTGCGCGCACAAAAACAATCTTTATGTTTTCATGCATTCGTGCGGTTACATCTACGACGTTATCCCCGATCTGATCGAATCGGGGATAAATGTGCTGCAACTGGACCAGCCGCGGCTGATGGGGCTGGAGCGGCTGGCGGACGAGTTTGGCGGGCGCGTCACGTTTTGGTCGCCGGTAGACATCCAGGCCACGCTCCAGACGCGCGATGCCGCGATCATCGAGGAAGATGCCAGGCTGATGGTCGAGAAGCTTGGAATGGGCGGACGCGGCGGCTTCATTGCGGGCTACTATCCGTCGAACGAAGCAATCGGGCTTGGCGCCGAATGGCAGGACGCAGCCTGCAAAGCGTTTGTGAAATGCGGCAGTGGCCATTAGCTCCACCGGCGCGAGGCCGAGTAAGCGTCAGTCGCGCTTGCACACCCACAGTATCACGCTCTCGTCGTCTGCCAGGTTCTTCCATGCGGTGGGGGCGTCTTCCTGCAGGAAGATGCTGTCGCCCTCATCAAGCTCGTAGGGTGCCTTTCCAACCTGAACGTGCAAGCGGCCCGAGAGCACAAGACCGAACTCGGGCGATTTGGTAGAGAAGAAATGCTCGCCGAGCTTTTGGCCGGGTGCGAAAGGGGCTTGCTAGGCCGACCATCAGGCCGCCGAGCAGGCCATCGAGATGCTCTATCCCCGTTGTAATCTTCTGTGTCATTCAGCTCTCCGCAGGCCTGCCCTCAAGCCTCCTGCACCAGTTTGTTGAATTGTTCCTCTTCGATGATTTTCACGCCGAGCTTCCGTGCATTTTCGAGCTTCGAGCCCGCACCGGGCCCGGCTACCAGGTAGGTCGTCTTCTTGCTCACGCTTGAGCTGGCGCGGCCGCCGAGGGTGGCCACCAGCCGCTCGGCCGCGTCGCGAGGCATCGAGAGCGAGCCGGTGAAGACGAAAGACAGGCCGGTGAATTTGCCGCCGGTGCGCATCGGCGCGGCGGATGGAAACTGCACGCCCAGGCTCTTGAGCTCGGCGACGAGCGCCTGGATGTCGCGGCGCTGGAAATATTCGCGGACGGATTTTGCGATTACGGGGCCGATCTCGTGCACCGATGCGAGCTGCTCTTCGGTGGCGGCAATCAGCGCGTCGATGCTGCCGAAATTGCCGGCCAGCACCTGGGCCACGTGCTCGCCCACCTGCCGTATTCCAAGCGCGAAGATCACGCGCTCCAGCGGCCGCGCTCTTGAGGCGTCGATCTGCTCGATCACGTTTGCGGCCGATTTGCCGCCCATTCGTTCGAGGCCGGCAAGCTGCTCGGCCGTGAGCCGGTAGAGATGGGCGGGCGATTTCACCAACTGCGTGTCGACGAGCTGGCGGACGAGTTTTTCGCCCACGCCCTCGATGTCCATTGCGAGGCGCGATGTGAAATGCTTGATCCAGCCTTCGAGCTGGGCGGGGCACGCGATTCCGGTGCAGCGGGCAACTACCTCGCCGTCGGGCCTGACGGCCGGCGAGCCGCAGACGGGGCAAGTGCCGGGCAGGATGAATCGCGGCCGCTGCTCGTGGGCGGCGTCGGGCACTACGTGCACTACGTCGGGGATTACGTCGCCGGCGCGCTGCACGATTACGGTATCGCCTACGCGCACGTCGAGGCGGTCGATCTCGTCCTGGTTGTGCAGCGTAGCGCGTTCGACCATCACACCGCCGATGCTCACGCGTCTCAGGCAGGCGACGGGTGTGAGTGCGCCGGTGCGGCCGACCTGCACCACGATGTTTTCGAGGAGCGTTTGCTGCTGGCGCGGCGGAAACTTGAATGCAATCGCGTAGCGCGGGCTGCGCGAGCGCGTGCCCAGCGCCTCCTGCTGCCGCAGATCGTTCACCTTCACCACCACGCCGTCCATCTCGAAAGGCATGTCGTCGCGCTTCGGCAGGAGGCCGTTGTAGAATTTCATGACCTCGTGGAAGCCGCGGCAGATGTGCGTGGGCTGGATCGCGGGCAGGCCAAGCTCGGCGATGAACGCGATGGCGTGGGAATATTTGTCGAACTTGCGGCCGTGGACGGTGCCGATGCCGTGCGCGAAAAACTTGAGCGGGCGCGACGCGGTGACGCGGGGGTCGAGCTGCCGTAGCGAGCCGGCGGCGGCGTTGCGCGGGTTTGCAAACGGCTCGTCGCCGTCTTCGCGGCGCTTGCGGTTCATCTCGGCAAACTTGTCCGACGGGAAGTAAACCTCGCCGCGCACTTCGAGCAGCCTGGGGAAGCGGCCCATCAGCCGCAGCGGAATGCAGCGGATGGTCTTGATGTTTTGGATGACGTCTTCGCCGGTGGAGCCGTCGCCGCGGGTGGCGCCGGTAACGAGCAGGCCGTTTTCGTATATCAGCTCCACGGCCAGGCCGTCGAGTTTGGGCTCGGCCACCAGCTCGATCTCGGTTTGGAACAGCGCTCCATCGGCGGCGGAAATGCCGGAGGAAATCTGCTGGAACCACTCGCGCAGCTCGGCCTCGTTCATTGCGTTGTTGAGGCTGAGCATGGGCAGGCGGTGGGGCACGGGGCGGAATTCCTTCGCGGGCTGGGCGCCCACGCGCTGGGTGGGGGAGTCGGGCGTTACCAGTTCGGGATATTGCGCCTCGATCGCTTCGAGCCGCCGCAGCAGTGCGTCGTACTCGGCATCGGTCACCTCGGGCCTGTCGAGCACATAGTAGAGGTGGCTGTGCCGGAGGAGGTCTTCGCGGAGTTCGCGGGCCTCGGTGGAAATATCGCGGGGGATATTTTTCGACATTGTTCTTTTTTCGTGGTATAGACGAGCCTGAGAAGGAACCATTTTTTCAGCTATTTCCATTATAAATCGGCAGGCGTGAATAAGCAAGATTATTGGGCGGTTAGAGGGGAGCTAGCCTTCATCAATGGCAGCGATGTATGGCAGGTAGCGGAACTGGCCGTCGTAGTCCAAGCCGTAGCCGACGACGAATTCGTCGGCGATTTCGAAGGCGCAATAGTCGGCCTGGATGTCGGCCTCGCGCCGGCGTTTCTTGCTGAGCAGCACGCAAATCTTCAGCGATTCGGGGCAGCTTTTTTTCACCTCGCGTACTACAGATTGCAGCGTAAGGCCCGTGTCGAGGATGTCGTCGATTATCAGCACGTGGCGGCCTTGCAGACGCAGGGCGGGCCGGCCGACGATCCTGGGGCTTCCGCTGGTCGCCGTGCCGTTGTAGCTTTTCACCTGCAGCACGTCGAGGCGGACGGGCAGGTCGACGCGTCGCAGGAGGTCGACGAGAAAAAAGACGGCGCCGGTCATGACGGCGACGACCGCGACTTCCTTGCCTTCGTAGTCGCGGCGGATTTGCGCAGCAAGCTCGTTTACGCGCCGGTCGATCTGTTCCTTGGTGATGATTTGGCGGAGTGTCATTGGGGTGCCTGTTGAATTCACTTTACACGGGTGCCGGCCGGCAGGCAGCCTTTGGCGGCGGTGCAGGGCATGATGATGCAGCCTTTGCCGAGGATCGTGCCGGGATTGGAAACGGAATTGCAGCCGAATTTGCAGCCGTCGCCGACTATAGCTCCAAACTTTGTGAGCCCGGTGCGGATGTTGCAGTTTGGCGCGTAGACGATCACCTCAGAGCCGTCTACCTTGAAGTTGGCCAGCCGCGTGCCGGCGCCGAGCATTGCGTGGCCGCCGACGACGGAATCGCCGACGAACGCAAAATGCGCGGCCTCCACGTGGTTGAGCAGCACCGAGGCCTTGATCTCGGTGGCGTGGCCGATCACGCAGTTGTCGCCGACGATCACGTTTTCGCGCAAGTAGGCGGTGTGGCGGATTTCGCAGTTCCTGCCGATGATCGCCGGCCCCTTGATCATTGCCCCCGGCTCTACTATGGTGCCCTCGCCGATCTCGATGCGGTCGCTCATCAGCCAGGCGCCGTCCATCACCCGGCCGTGGATGCCGGGCTGGATGTTCGCGGCGATATAATCGATCAGTGCTTGCCCGAGCACCTCCCATGGGTTGGTTGTGCCGTCGAAAAGCTTGCTGTGCTGGAAGCCTTCGAGCTCGAAGAAGTCGTTGGTTTGGAGATTCATTAAGCTCCTCCGGCTGGTCGCTCGCCGTCGTCTATCAGCGGAATGATCTGCCTGTAGATCACCAGCGTGGTTCGGTCGGCTAGGCCGTACTTGTCCGCCAGTTTGCGTGCGGTTTTGAGTATTTGTGTTTTGGAATAGCGCGACGATATATGAACGAGCACCAGGTGCACCACGTTTGCCTGGGCTGCGAGCTGCATGACCTCTTCCATAGCGGCGTGTGTTTCGGTGCCGCGATCTTCGGGGGTGAGGAAGGTGGAATCGTGCAGCAGCACCTCGCAATCGCGCACCTCGTCGACGGGCAGCGGCATGGAGTCGCCGCCGTAAACCAGCAGGCTGTGCTCGTAGAGTTCGGTTACGGCTTCACGGCCCTGCTCTTTGACGAGCCGTGCGATTTCGGCTTCGGGCCGGCCTTCAAATTCGGGCCGCAAGCGGCGGCGGCGTTCTACCAGCTTGTAGCCCAGGCTCGTAGACCGCTTTGAATGGGGCGTTTGGAAGGCTCGCACGATGGTGCGGCCGGCGGAGCGCGGCTTGTCATGCTCGTCGCCCAGCGGCAGCTCGTCGCCCGGCCTCAGCGGGTTCCAAGTGAGATCGTAGTCGAGCCGGCCGGAAACTTTCTGAATGTATTCGATGATAGGCTCGATGAGGTTGTCGTCCCAGGGGTAGTAGATGGCCAGCGGCTTCTGTTTGTCGCCGCGGGCGCTGTTGCGCGCCCGCACAACGCCGGGCAGCCCGCCGATGTGGTCGTGGTGGCCGTGGCTGATGAAAACCTTCTCGATGCCGAAGATGAAATTTCCCATAGCCGATGCCACGCCCTCGCCTGCATCGAGCAGCAGGCGGCCGGGCTTGTAGTAAAACCACGTGGCGTACATCGCCTTCGAGTAGCCGGTCAGGTTTTCGATGATGTCGTGCGAGAGCGCCATGCAATCCTCTGTTTTCCATTGTGGCGGCGGCGGTGCGGCCGGGCGTTTCCTCTTAGTTATGATCGGACGCTTTGCGGAATCCTTCCATCGCAACAGCCGTCGTTGAGCTCTGCGAAGCCTTCGCGGCAGCACGAGAAAGCCAGACCGCAATCGTGCGCGATGCGCAGCACGCCTTCCATCATCAGCCGGCGCATTTCTGCTGTAAGGTAGCGGTAGCCTTGGATTGGCTGCCGCTCGTAATGCTGCTCGGAGGCCGCGGCCTGCTCGGGAAAGGCATGGGCAAACCGGCGGGCGCTGTCCCACCGTTTCTTGAACGTGCTGGATATGATGCGCTTCACTCCGGCATCGCGCAGGAGGGCGGCCAGCAGCGCGATCGACTCGGCATCGTCGTTTACGCCCGGCACGAGCGGATCCACCCTGCAGACGGTGGCGAAGCCGTGGGCGGCGGCACGGGCCAGGGCCGCCATGCGGCGTTTCGGCGGCGGCGCGTGCGGCTCCATTTGCGCAGCAAGCTCTTCATGCGGGGTGGTGATAGTCATGCCGATGACGGTGCTGCGCGGGTCGAGGATGTCCATGTCGCGCAGAAGCATGTCGGATTTCGTTTGGATCATGATCTGCATGCCTGCATCGGATAGCATCTTCAGGCAGTGCCGCGTATGGCCAAGCTGGGCTTCGTTTACGCGCGGTGCGTCGGGGTAGGGGTCGGACGACAGCGAGAGGACGATGGGCATTTGGCTAAGGGGCGGCCCGGCCTGGGCGAGCGTGGCGATGTCTTTTTCCAGCCCGGTGTGCAGGCTTTTGCGCGCACCCCAGCGCAGCGACTGCCTGCCCCAGCGGCCCCAAGCGTAGCTGCTGGTGTAGCAGTAGAAGCAATCGGTGCCGCAGCCGGTGTAAACGTTCAGCGTGAGCTTGGGCGGGCACGTGCACAGCGGGCAGTGGTAGGGGTCGAACGGCTTTACCACTCTAAGCCGGCTTGCCGTTGTGCGCCTGGCGGCGCGGCTCCAGTTGTCGTCGGGTTTCATTGTTTCAATTATCGCAGAACGCGGGGGTGAATCAAAGTGCAATTACGGCGTCCGGCGTTGAGTTTTGCCACGCACCGGTCTTTTTCTCTTGACTCTCCACGGGGCCGGTGTATAATCACGCGATAACTTTTTGTGTGCAATCGACGCTGATGAATACTGCCACGGAGGTAACAATGAAGAAGATAAAAGTAGGTGTGATCGGTACTGGATTCATCGGGCCGGCGCACGTTGAGGCGCTGCGGCGGCTGCCTATGGTGGAAGTGGCTGCGGTGGCCGAGGCGGGCGAGGCGCTGGCTCGAAAGAAAGCCGACGAGCTGGGCATCGAGAAAGCTTACGGCGATTACAAGGACATGCTGGCCGATGCCGAGATCGTGTCGGTGCACAACTGCACTCCGAACTTCCTGCATTTCCAGATCACGAGCGACATCATCAAGGCCGGCAAGCACGTGGTTTCCGAGAAGCCGCTGGCGATGACGACAAAGGAATCGCGCAAGCTGGTAGCGATGGCCCGGAAGGCCGGCGTGGCAAACGCAATCGATTTCAACTACCGCTTCTATCCGCTCACGCAGCAGGCGCGCGCGATGGTGAAGGACGGCGACCTCGGCGACGTGTTCATCGTGCACGGCTCTTACCTGCAGGACTGGCTATACCTCAAGACCGACTACAACTGGCGGCTCGAACCCAGCCTCAGCGGCGACAGCCGCGCGGTGGCGGACATCGGCTCGCACTGGTGCGACCTGATCCAGTTCATCACGGGGCAGAAGATCGTGCGCGTGTTTGCCGACTTCGCCACGATCCATCCGATTCGCATGAAGCCCGCCAAGCCGGTTGAGACGTATGCGGGCAAGACGATCAAGCCCACCGCCCTCACTGAAATGGCGATAGCCACCGAGGACTACGCCACGCTGCTGCTGGAGTTTGACAAGGGAGCGCGCGGCGCACTCACGGTGTCGCAGGTGAGCGCGGGCCGCAAGAACCGCCTATACTTCGAGATCGACGGCTCGAAATGCGCCATCGCGTGGGACCAGGAAGATCCGAACGAGATGTGGATCGGTTATCGCGAGAAAGCCAACGAGCTGCTCGTGAAGGACCCGTCGCTGCTGAAGCCCGAAGCCCGCAAGTATGCGCACTTCCCCGGCGGGCATCCCGAGGGGTATCCGGAAGGGCCGCGGAACCTCTTCGAGAATTTCTACCGCTACATCATCGGCGACAACAAAGAGATCAACTTCTCGACTTTCGCCGACGGCCACGCCGAGCTCTGCATCTGCGAGGCCGCGCTCAAGAGCGCACGCGCCAGAAAATGGGTGGACGTAGACTACAGGTGATTGTGGCGGCGGGAAATGAACCGCTTGTTCTTGCGATGGAGAGCCAATTGATCGTCGGCACGGGCGTTGACATCGTTGACCTGGATCGCCTGCAGGATCTGATAGACCGCCACGGAATGCTGTTTCTGGGCAAAACCTTCACGGAAGCCGAGATCGCGTATTGCCAGCGGCACAAAGTGCCGGTGATGCATTTCGGCGGCCGCTTTGCCGCCAAGGAGGCCATGTTCAAGGCGCTCGGCACAGGCTGGCGCGAAGGCATCGGCTGGAAACAGGTCGAGGTCCAGGCGGATGCCCGCGGCCGCCCGCGCATCCGGCTCTCCGGCAGGGCAGCCGTCCGCGCACGCAAGCTCGGCATTACCGAAATCTTCCTCTCTATCTCTCACTGCAAATGCCACGCAATCGCGCAGGTGATCGCGGAGGGCGTGGAGGATACCGGCCAATGAGCAAGCTGATTCACGTGGCGATCGCGTCGACTACGAGTAAGCCCGGCGACGTTCAGGGCAATCTTGGGCAAATCGCGGAATTCGCGCAGCAAGCCGCCCGCGACGGAGCCGACGTGCTGCTCACGCCCGAGATGAGCGCGTGCGGCTACGGCGGCTATCCGGAGGTCGTTGCCACGGCCGAGAAAGCCGGCGGCGGGCCGATTTACGCCGAGCTGGCCAACCTGGCGCAATCGACCGGCGTGGTGGTTTGCGCTGGTTTCGTGGAATCGGCCGGCGACAAGCGGCACCTCGCGCACTATGCCGTGTTTCCCGATGGAGAATACGCCGTGCAGCGCAAGCACCGCGTGACGCGAGCCGAGCTTCCGCTGGACTCGCCCGTGAAGCTGGTGCTGCAGGGAAACGAGGTGGACCCGGCAGACCGCGGGCAGCCGGTGGAGGTGATGTTCAGCTACTTCCACATCAAGGGCGTGAAATGCGCCATTGCCATCTGCGCCGACTCCGGCATCAAGAACGTTAACGAGATATTTGCCTCCGAGAAGGTAGAACTGGTGCTGCTGCCGACGGGCGCGGGCGGCAAACGCGAAGATCGTGTTACTTCCGCCGACCTGCTCACGGCCGCCGGCCGCGAAAAGTATGCGAAGATTCTGGAGGGCGTTTTCTTCCCCGGCCGCGCAGTAACCGACTGCATACTCTACCGCCGCGCGATGGCGGCCGTGAACCTCTGCGGATACGACGGGCAGAATCTCTACCACGTGGGCCACGGCACCATCACGAATGCCATGGGCGAGGTGCTCGGCTTCTTCCACGGAATACCAAATCTCGACCGCCAGCGCCCGATGTATGCACACGCGGTGCTGGACGTTTCGCAGACGGTGAACCCATAGGAGCGAAGCGGTGGACAAGCAGAGCAAGATGCCAGTGGCCCAAGCGGGGGTAGGCGGCTTTGGCGGCTGCGGCCGGGCGCGGAGGGCGAAGGAGCCTAAGGTTTCGGTGGCGGTGACGGCGGATAGCGATCACTGCGGCAACCTGCGAAGCTTCTACAACGCGGTGAGGCGGGGCGGGCAGGTGTATCCTTCGCACATAGACGGCGGCCGCGCGGTGGCGGTCGTTTTCGCGGCGGAGGAGTCGGCTATCACGGGCCGTGCGGCGGCAGTGCCGCAAATCTGACGCAGCTATTCTTTGAGGATTCCCGAAATCCTCGTGAAGCCTCCGCCCATCGAGCCTACCCACAGATACTGAATGTCGGCGGCGATGGCGCTGACGACATCGTGCACGAGTTTATCTTCCTTCCTGATTGTCCGCCAGCCGGAGCCGTTGGGCAGGCAAGAGGCGAGGCCGCCTTCGGTGCCGATCCAGATTCTTCCGCCCGCGTGAAGCATCGAGAGCACCTGCTGCGATGGCAGGTGTTCGTGCGGTATCTGCTGAAACTTTCCCGTTTGGCATTCGTATGCAAGCACACCTTTGTCGGTGCCGATCCAGAGCTTTTGGCCTGCGAGCAGCAGCGTGCGGATCGCAGCCTTCACGGGCGCCCGCTTGGGCTACTCGCATCTTGCTCTGAGGCTCAGGTGTTGGCCTTGAACCACTCGATCAGGTCTCGAGCTTCCTTTTCGGTACTGATGCCGCCGGTGATGTTGTAGAAAGTGTGCTCGGGGCGCAGCTCTTTTGCGAGCAGCTTTGCCTCGTCGGCGGGCACGTCCATCCACACGCCTTTGCCGGCGTTCTGAATCCTGCGCAGCACGTCGAGCCAATGGATGTGGGAAGGCTGACCACTGCCGGGCACCCACTCGATGGCGTCGATCTTGCGGATCGCGAGAAGGTTGTCGAGGTGGCAAAGCGTATCAGGGCCGTCGAGGTGGTAAACGCAATGGTCGAGGTAATTTGCCTCGGCTTCGAGTTCGGGCAGGAAGAACTCCTTGTACATATCGGGGCCGATCAGTGCGTTGAAGTCGCACTGGATAGTCGCGTATTTGCCTTCGCCCCAGCAGGGCAGCCAACTGGTGCCGCCG
>DATLAR010000221.1:0-3763 GCA_035527355.1 Planctomycetota bacterium | reverse complement strand
CCGCTCTCGCCTTCGCCTTCCGCTGCCGTAATCGTGACGGGCGCCGCGATGGCGATGATCTTCGGATTATTCTTCGGTTTGGGCATCGGTCGCTCCTTCAGGTTTCGCCCCAGTCGTTGCGACAGGAAGTCCAAGGATTGCCTGCACAACCGGGATGATGTGCTGCGGTAGGTTGGTCAGCATATTGATTTGCCGCTGCTGATCTGGTGTTATTCCATTGGACTGCGCCTGCTTCACCACCTCGTCGTCGTAATCCTTACCGGCCTCGGAGTAGAGAGCGGAGAGCGACTTGCTGTTGTTTTTCAGTTGCGTGTCGTTGGCCACGGCTTCAGTCTTCACGTCCGCGACGGCATGTTTCGGCCAGTCCCAGAGGTGTGCCTTCGCTGCCGGGGTCAAGACGTCAGGGTTACCGCCGAGCCATCCGTAATAGACCACCGCGGCGTCGAACCACACGCTGAACAGCGGGTCCATTACAAGGTCGTTGCAATCGTCCCGATCAACGTCCAGCGAGCCGTAGTAAGTCTGGTGGTCCAACCGGCCGGACGCGTAGTTGTAATCCGACGAATCGCACGCCGCCTTGTTGAACGGCATCGACTTCGGGCGAGCCTGCTCGTTGATAAGCGCCCGATGGAATGAGTCGAACGTCGCGTTCGGTTGTTCGGCTCGCATCTGAAACGGCTCGTAGGCGTTCGGCAACGCCGTCATCATCCGCTTCTGGATTTCCAACGTGCTGAACGGCTGAGCTTCGTCGAGTTCGTCCGGCTGAAATTGCGTCCTGAGAAACATCGTGAAGTCGGCAGCCGTCTCAGCAGCCGCCAAAGTAGCTTCACGCCAGCGTCGCGCCGCGGCCCCAACGTTCAGCGTGCTGGTACTCTGCGGCACTCCGCGGTGCTGGCCAGGTCGCTTCAGCTTGAACCAGTGCAGCACGAACCTTGCGGGGACCTTCTCGGGTTCGAGCATCGTTGGCGAGTAGGACATCGATCCGGGGTGTTCACGTAGGATGTCGTAGTGCGTCGGCGTGCCATGCTCGTCGAACCATATTCCGTCGATACGCCCCGGCTCGTTGTAGCCCAGCAACGGCGTCTGGCAGTGCTCGGTCTCATACAGACGCAGGTCGAGCTTCACCGGATCGTTGATCGTCTTCGCGAGCCGGATAACCCCCAAGCCCTCGCCATCGACGTCCAGGGCATGGGCCATACACCACAGCTTGCGGCGGAACTGGATGGCCTTGGTCCAATAGTGCCATGCAATCTCGACCATCGCGTTGAAGCCCGCGCTCGCAGTCTGCATTCGTAGCGACGGCCCGCGGCCGATCAGGTCCGTTGCCCACGTTGACGCGATGCCGGCGGCAAATCCGTTGTTCCCCACCTCGTACCGGCTACGCTTCACCAGGGTTTGGCGAACCGTGCGACTGTTGGCCGAGTCGGCGTCGTAATCATCCGCGGCAGCCCAATAGTTTTTCGTGTCGTCCGACTGCTGAGCGGCGTCGTACGTCGCGTTGACTTGCTGCCGATGGTTGAGCCGATGGTTAAGCCGATCCAATACGGCCCCGAGTTCCGGGCGAGGTTTGCCGTTGGCCCGTTGCATCGGGCGGCCGTTCGCGTCAAGAATGGAGCTTACGCGTGATGCCACTATTGAGCCCCGGGGGGAATCAGCTTTGTGAACCGCAGCCCGAAATGCGCCTTTAGCGCAGCCCGACTGCCGGTCTCGCGGTCACGCGCATCTTGCAGAGCCTTGATGGACCGTTCGGTGATCGTGCGGCCTGCTTCCTCTATGCTCGCAGGAAGCAAAAGAGCCTGGTCAATCGCTTCGTCAATAGTCGTTGGAGCTGCCATGTCCTCACCCGCGGGCTATGTCTCATCAGGGAATCCCGCCAGGAGTCGAACCTGAACTTTGACGCTAGAGGCACCCTTGCGTCATGTGCTTCCGGTTACACCACGGGGCCATCTGATTGAGGCGAGCGCATTGAAAAAGGCCACACGGAGAACATGGCTCCATGCAGCCTTTACCTTGCGCTGGTTTCGCGCCGGGAAGCTACTCCGGCACGTCGCCTCAATCAGATTGTCTACTACAGGTTATGACAAGCCCGGGAAGTTAGTCAAGCGGAAATGGGGGGATGGAAAGGCAAAACTAACAGTGCTGTTAATGCCCAGCGATTTCTCCCTGCTCATCGGCGTCAAACACCTCCGTTACTGATGACGTATCTACATGACCGCAGGCCGCACACGCGTAACCCCTACGCTTCGTTCCATCAATCAGGTACCACGTTTGCTTCACCTTGAACAGCCGCTTCCCACACGCCGGGCACATCCGCACCTTCCCGCCGCCCGGATTACCGCCAGCTTCGGCTGCCATCTCAGCAAGCGTCTTGCGTTTCTTCGGGTCCGGCATTATCACTTCGCCATCAGTTCAGAGTGCAAGATGGGGACGGGGCGTTTAGCCCAAGGTGTGGGCTCACTACGCTTGGCAGCTTTCCGACAATCTACGACGCTGGAGCGGCGATCTGGCGGTCTTTTTGTCTGTAGCCCTTGCTCGTTTTCCAGCACCTTTTCAACGCACCCTTGAAAACACTGCCAAGTTCGCGCTGTGCTCGGCTGCCGCAACGGCTGCCTCCCGCCACCGACGATCCTGGACGGCTTTTGCCTGGCACGTTCTGCCAACCGCACCGTCGTCGAGCCACTCCGGCTTTGTCGCCCATCCTGCCTGCATCGCGCCCAGCCTTCCCCTTGTGCTGTTGTGGACCTGACCTCCACGCCTTGCGACCCACCGGCGAGTAGAGTGCTGGCTAACGATATGATCAAGGATTATGCCGAGAGCCATCCCGATGACGTAGAAGCAGGCAAACACCACCAACGACAACAAAACTTCACTCGCAGCCATTAGGAGTTCTCCCGTTTTGAAATCCGATTTGCATCTCACGAACATCCCACAGACGATCCAGGAGGCGACACACCACTTCAAAGCCCGACAACTTGCCAGCCAAAAAATCCGCGTCCGCGAAACCGTCACCGGAAGCCTTCTGCGCCGCGTGAGCCAATGCCTCAGCGACACGCTGCCGCTCCTGGTGAATCCGGTCAGTGACTTCAGTCAATTCGGTCGTTAAGATGTAGTAAGCCATTATTGATCCTCCCTTGGAACTTCAGCCGGATCGGGCGCCCTTCGCGCTCGCTCGGATGCCTCTCGCCGTGCGAGGGCCTGACTGACGAATTGTGTACCCCTGTTTTCGGAACCGTGGACGTCTCCGAAAGTCTGCAACATCGAGCGGAGTTCATCAAGGCTCAGATCGTCAAAGCACGGGTCCGACTCCGCTTCGGCCGCCATCTCCGCGAGCGACTTGGGTGTAATCGGCGATTCAGTCATGGAACACGGATCGCTCAATATTGGGATCAGAGCGCCATCGCCAACCGGATCAAATGATTCGTCCTCGAAGACGGCCACGTAGGCATTCCGCGAATGGTCGAAATACGATGTAAAGAACGACGCAGTTTCCGGCACAGGTGAAGATACATCAATCTCCCGCTTTCCCGCCCTCGCCAACAACGCCACACTTTTGCCCGTGATAATCACACCGACTTGCCGACGGGGAACGTGCATTTGGCAATCTCTCTTTCTCTGCCCTGGCGGCTCTCGCAACGACTGCGGCTCTACGCTTTCTGAACGCTCGCCCTTTCGCGGACAAGTACCGATCACCCACCCAAGCTCCCGCAGTTCTTCCGCGACTGCCACCGTTTGATCCTCCGTCGCTTCCGTCCGCTTGGCGCTT
>DATLAR010000220.1:0-3146 GCA_035527355.1 Planctomycetota bacterium | reverse complement strand
GATGAAGATCGAGCTTACCCTGATCGAGCTCGCCTTGGGCGCCTCGCCGCGCTTGGGGATGATCGCCAGGGCCGTGAGGTCAAGCGGGAAATCAATGGCATCGGTCGAGCCGCGCGGCGTGCGCGGGCCTACGCCGTTGCCGGGCAGGGGGAAATCGAAATAGCGCCAGCCCTCGAAATCCAGCGTGCAGATTTTTCGCTCGCCGAAGCTGCGTTTCCACGTGTAGAAGGTGGAGCCGGCACCGGTGAAATCGAGCACCACCGCGTGCAGGTCTGCCCCGCTTCCGTCGCCGTAGACCCACATTCCCATCCGGTATGGGTCGCCAGGGAGGTAGCGCTGGATGCCGTTGAAGATCATCGTGTTGCCGAAGTAATCGATCTTCATCGCATAGCGGCCGGGCGGCGCGGGCTGGTTGGGGTCGGCGGGCTTTTCGATTCCAACGCGGCTGATGCGGGCGTTGGTTTGCGTGCGGGCGCAGGCCGTTTGCATCTCGCCGTAAATCTCGTTGCTTGGGCCCCAGTGGAAGCCCATGCCCGATGTGAACCAGCGGCCGAAGACGTTGCTGAAGTCGTCGAACAACAGCCAACTGTTGCCCATCACCAGCTTCGTATTCAGGCCGGGCGTTCGCGAGATGTCGGGGCTGCTGATTTCGGCCTTCACATTGAACGGCGGCAGGTAGAGGTGGAGGTTTTCAGGTTTGAGCACCAGTTTCGCCTCGCGGTATTCGCCGCCGCCCACGGGCACGTCGTCGAACCGGCGGTCGATCATAGTCACGTCGTTGCGGTCGGTCATGGTTACACGCACGGTGAAGGCAGCAGGTGCGTTGGTGAAGTTTGCAGCCTGCAAAACAAAGCCGATCGAGGTGCCGTATGGCCGGATCGACGGCCCGTCGAAATCGAGTGCGGCGAACGACGGGGCGTTGTCTTGCGCCGGATACAGGCGGAGGTGGTCGAGCATTATCTCGCCCTCAACCTGCCCGTCGCGTTCATTGGGCTTGCAGATCACTATATCGGTTATCCACGCGATGCGGCCGGCCGGCACCTCCACCGGCAGGCTGCGCTCGGCCCAGCCCACAAAGTTCAGGGGGATACGATCAAGCATCTCCTGCCGTTGATTGCGGAAGTTGCGGTTGCCCCATTGGTCGACCTGCAGCTCGGCGTGCATAAAGCGGAAGAGCAGCTCGTTTCCGGAGCCGTCGCCTTTCACCCACAGCACCACGCGGCCCGAAGACTGAAGCAGCCAAAACTCTTGCGGGAGCGACGTTTGCACGTTGCCGCCCTTTTCCGGCAGCTTGTAACGCAGGCGAGCGGCCGCCACGCCGATGCGCTGGCCGGTGCCGCTTACCGAGCATTCTATGGCCTCGCTAGACGGCAGCACCTTTGTAAAATTGCTGATAACGTGATAAGTCTGCGGCTTCTCTTCCGCGCGGGCCTGCGCCGCCAGGAAGAGAAAGCAAAGCATGATCAGTGGTCGTCGGATCATTGCGTATTCCTATATAATGTTCCGGTTGGCCGGGCGTCTGCTACTTTGGCTGCCACATCCTCACTCCGCCGCCGTGCTCGATTACAAAGCGCGAAACCGAGCCGTTGAAGCGTGCATGGCTGACAACAAGGCACAGGGAATTGCCGTAGGGCGCCGCCCAGGTGCAGTTGCCGCCGGATGATGGCGGCACGAACCGCGCGTCGCGCTCGCCCGATTGGCGGTTGATCATGACCACGCCGCTGTTGCTGGTGATGAACACCTGCGTTTTCGTGGCGAATGGCTGCCCGGTAAGGCGCGGCGGCGGCCCTCCGGCCGAGCGCAGGCTTCCGAGCAGATCGCGTTTCCACTTTATGGAACCGTCGAGGCCGATGAGCGCGCCTGTGCCGTCGTCGGCCGCGGCAAACACGCCGTCGGGCGTGATCAGCGGGCACATCGAGATGCGGCCGCCTATCTCGGCTTTCCACAGCGGCTGTCCGTTTGACGCGTTTATGCAATGCACGGCGCCGTTTTCATCGCCTATGTAAACGCGGCCATCGTGAACCGCCGGCGACGAGCGCGTGAACTGCGCGATCGGCGTCTTCCAGGCCGGCATGCCGCTGGTGATGTTCACCGCGTAAATGAAGCCGTCCCACGAGGCGAAGTAAACGTTCTTGCCGTCGATGGCCGGCGAGCTGCGGATGCGGTCGAGAGTCTTGAATTCCCAGATGAGGATGCCCGAGTCGACGTCCACCTTGTATAGCGTGCCGTCGTCGGAGCCGAAGTAAACCTCATCCCCGTGCGGAATGGGCGATGAATAGACGCGCCCGCCCGTCTTGAACGACCAGATGCGCGTGCCGTTGTCGGCTATCGCGTGCATCTTGTAATCGGCCGAGCCTACGAGCAGCCGCGACGCGTACCTTGCGGGCGTCGAAAGCGGCGTAACGCTGCCCGGCTGCCAGCCGCGCGCCACATTGTTAGGGCGCGCGTCCTTTAGCGGCAAACCATCGATCCGGCCCACGGCCATCGGGAAGGTGAGGAGGTTGTCGGCTATGGTGATGCCGGCGCCGTACACGGGCGGATAATGAATGTCACGCAGCGGCACTTCGGTGAATTCGCCAATGAAGTCCTCGGGCAGCACGGCCGGCACGTGAGCGGCGTTGCCCATGAACATCGGAATTGCCAGCGGATCGTCTGGCAGCTTCTTGCCGGCGAGCATTTCGGGGCCGCCCACCGGGCCGTACACCTCGATCTCGGTCATCGAGTCGAACCGTGCGCGCGTCTTGCCCGGCAGTATCTTCAAGCTGTCGGTGAAGAACGTCTCGGGGAAGTGTATGACGATGAAGCGGCGGTGATTGCCGCGGACAAATGCCATCGTGCGAGGCGATTTCTTCTGAAGATCGTTGGCCTGGATCGTTATGTAGCGATAGGATTGCTCGGGGATCGCGTTGTTCAGATAAATCACCAGGTGCGAAACGTACGCCGGCTGTTTGAGGATGACGCTGAAGCCGATGCGGTCCGGGCGATAGCACCACATCGTGCCGGCGTCGTCGAGGCGGCCGTTCTGAAGGAAAGCCTGTTCCTCGCTGAAAACCATCGCGCCCAGCGGCGTGGCCTGCAGAAACGCCGTCACGTTATTCGCGTAGAGCAGCTTCTGCCGCAGCGTGCTGGGTATCTTGCTGTAGCTC
>DATLAR010000219.1:0-15626 GCA_035527355.1 Planctomycetota bacterium | reverse complement strand
GGTGCGCCATCAACAGCACGAAAACCGGCTTTGGGGCCTGCCACAGCCGCGGCTGGGCCTTCAAAACGCCTGCGAGAAGCCATCGCCGCACTCCGCGACGGATTCACCGATCAATTTTGCAGGAGCCTTCAGGTTCATCATGCACGGAGCCGTCACAGAAGATGCAGACGTTCGGCTCGTAGAAGAAGTCAGGGATGCAGCGGAGTTCGGGGATTGCCTTTTGTGCATCGTCGGGCAGGCGATAGCGCCCAGCAGCCAAGGCGTCGAGGAATCTACGCTCCAGATTCCAGCGCGAATCCGTCAGCGAGCGCAGCCAGGCCAGGTGCGAGGCCCAATCCCGACCGCCGATGCGCGGCAACGTGTGGCTTGCCACAAGGTCGAGCAGCGTCTGACGAATGCGATGGCGGTCGAGTTGCATCGCCTCGAGTACAGGCACCTATTATGGATCCCCTGCACCCATCCGCTGCCTTGGTTTCTCACTTCTGCTCTTTCCTCGGGCGCCCCACCGGCAACGCCCGTAGACGCTTCCCAAGAGTGTGTTCGAGCTTGCTGAGGAAGCTGTCGCCCACCAGCGGCCGGCCGCGCGAGGTGCTGTGCCGGATGGCTGCAAGGGTGGTCGCATCCTCTACCCTTTCGAGCCGCTGTTGCCATTCGCGCGGCCTGTACTGCCAGCCGCGAAGGTCCAGCAGCCCCGACTGATCGGCTCCTCCGCATGGCTAGAGCTTACCAATATCGAGCCTCGCGGTCAAGAAGAATTTCTGCGCGGTGCCGGCGGAAGGGGCTTCCGGCGGAAGGGGCTTCCGGCGGAAGGGGCTTCCGGCGAGAGCGGGGGACAGGCACCGAGTTTGCTTCGCAGACTGAGTTTGCCGAGCAAACTCCGCAAATCGGCTGCCAGTCCCCGTTTTCGCTCGTTATTTCCGTTCCGAAAGCTCATTGAGCCGGTTAAATGGCGTGAACTTAGGCCCCAAATGGTATCCCCGAATAATCCCCCGAATAATCGCACAGCCGCCCCCGGGGGGTGCGCGCATTTGGCACCCTGCGTGCCTTTCCTTCCTGATCGGGCTTGGTCGTTTTTGAAAAGAATACGGCCTTTCTGCTTCCGCCGATAATTCCTGTTGAAAACATGCCCGCCAAACATTAACATTATAGCTAAGGGTTTTTTCCTCCTATCCGAGGGCCGTAGCCAAAGTAAAAACGTGGATAAAAGATGGGATCTAGCGCATAGCAGCAGGGAAGCTGTTGCCGAGCTGGCCGAGAATGCGAAGCTGCCGCTGGTGATGGCCAAGATACTGGTTAACCGCGGCATCGTCGACGAGAAGACAGCCGGCCTTTTCCTCACTCCGCGGCTGGTAGACCTGCAGGACCCCGGCCTGCTGCCCGATATCGAGAAAGCCTCCGAACGCATACGCCAGGCCGCGATGTCTAACCAGAAGGTGGTTGTTTACGGCGATTACGACGTAGACGGCACCGCCGGCACCGCGCTGCTGGTGCAGTTCCTGAAGCTGCTGAACATGAACGTGAGCTATTACGTGCCTCACCGCATACGCGAGGGCTACGGGCTCAACGTCAATGCAATCCGGCAATTCACATCCGACGACGTGCAACTGCTGATCACGGTGGATTGCGGCATCAATGCGGTGGAGGAGGTGCGCAACGCACGTGCGGCCGGCATCGACATTATCATCACCGATCATCACGAGCCGGGCACCGAAGTTCCCGACGCGTTTGCCGTTATAGACCCCAAGCTGCCGGGCTCGCTGTATCCGTTCCGGCACCTGTCGGGCGTGGGCGTGGCCTTCAAGCTTGCGTGGGCCATCGCTCAGAAGCTGTCGCCCGGGGCAAAGGTGCAGCCGGAATTCCGCGAATTTCTGATGGACGCCTTGGGCCTTGTGGCGCTGGGCACGATAGCCGACGTGGTGCCGCTGATCGGCGAGAACCGCGTGCTGGCGAAATTCGGACTGGAGGCGCTGCGCCTCTCACGTAGCCCCGGTGTGCGGGCGCTTATCGAGAGCGCCGGGCTCGACCGCCAGCCGCTCGATTCGCACCACGTGAGCTTCAGGCTGGCACCGCGGCTCAACGCCGCCGGCCGCATGGCCGAGGCGTCGCTGTGCGTTGAGCTGCTCACCACCGATTCCACCGAGCGCGCACGGCAGATCGCCGCCCGGCTTGACGAGAATAACCGCGAGCGCCAGCAAATCCAGTACCAGGTGCTGCAGAGCGTGCGCGAGAGGATCAAAACCGAAATCGATCTCAAGAAAGAGATGGTAGTGGTGCTGGCCGACCAGTTCTGGCACGCGGGCGTGCTGGGGATCGTCGCGTCCAAGATCGTCGACGACTACTACCGCCCAACGGTGCTGGTAGCCCTCGACGAGGGGATCGGCAAGGGCTCGGGCCGCTCGATCCCGCAGTTCAACCTCTTCGACGCCCTCGCGGAATGCGAGGGGCAGCTAATCTCGTTTGGCGGGCATTCGCAGGCAGCCGGAATCAAGATCGCCTACGACAACATCATCTCGTTCCGCGGCGCGCTCAACGCCTACGCCGCCGAAAAGCTTGCATTCGAGGACCTGGTATGCTCGATCGACATCGACGCGCAGGTGGAGATGAACGACATGACGGTGGACGTGATATCGGCCATCGACAAGCTTTCGCCCTATGGCGAGGGAAACCGGCCTCCGATCTTCTGCGCCGAAAATGTCCGGCTCGTCGGCACGCCACGCATCATCGGCAAAGACGACCGCCACCTCTCGTTTTACGTTCGCCAGGGAAACACCTCGCTGCGAACGGTTGCGATGGGCATGGCCGGCCTCTACAGCACCATAGCAAAAACGCAGTTTTGCGATATTGCGTTCAAAGCCAAGGTGGTGGAACGCAATGGTCCTCCTACCGTCGAGCTTGACGTGGTTGACATCAAGCTGAAGGGCGGGGCATGAATCTGACCCTTTCATCCTGGTACAAGCCGGCGCTGCGCCTGGGGCTGCTGCTCGTGCTCATTTGCTTCGTGCTCAGCACCGATAGCTGCCAAAACAAGCTTTTCCTCTTCCCATCCAAAATGCTCGCCAATACGCCGGAGTCGCGCCAGATTCCATTCGAGGAGGTAACGTTCAATAATCCGAAGGGGATTAAGCTTCACGGCTGGTACTTCCCCGCGGAAAACGCCATTGGCACGGTTGTGCTCAACCACGGCAACGCCGGCAACATCGGCATCTATCTCGACTACGCGGCGATGTTCACGAAGGCCGGCGCAAACCTGCTGCTCTACGATTACCAAGGCTTCGGCAAGAGCGAGGGCTCGCCGTCGATACGTTCGCTGGAGGGCGACGCCCTGGCGGCCTTCGATTACCTGGCGGCCCGCGGCAACAACGGCGGCGGAATCGCCGTGATGGGGGTGTCGCTCGGCACGCCGATCTCGTGCATTGTTACGGCGAAACGGCCGGCGGCGCGCGGGCTGATACTCGAGGGGGCCTTCGTGCCCAGGGACGAGCTCTACTGGCACATGGGCACGCTCGGCACGCCGATCGCTTTCATCATCTCCAGAACAATGCCGGACATGCGGCCGGAAGTGGACATCAAGAGCATGGCCGGGCGGCCGATCCTGATGGTGCACGGCAGCAGCGACCGCACCACGCCGATTGTGGGCGCCGCAAAGCTCTTCGAGCAGGCGCCAAACCCGAAGTGGCTGTGGGTGATGGAAGACCTGGGCCACTTTTCCGAGCCGGTTTTCTACAAGGGCACGCAATACAGGCGCGTCATCTCCGAGTTTGTGCGGGCGGTTTTTGCCGGCGAGGAGTTTCCACAGCCGCAGGTGGTGTGGTCGCCCGAGAAAAGGCCCGACGGCACATGGTCGGTGAAAGCCACCGTGACCGCACGGACAGAGCTTCCCGCACGCGCCTCGATGGTGGCGGTGACCGAAGACAACAAGACCCAGCGCAAGGAGCTGCGGATGGACACGCAGGCCCAGCACCTGACGTTCGACCTCGGGACGCGCAAGCGCCCGGTAACTGTGTCGATTTTCGCCGAGCCCGCACCTACCGGACACTCAGATCACGCGAAGTGAGAAACGTCAAGCTTACAATCGAGTATGACGGCACGAGCTACCAGGGCTGGCAGGTCCAGGGCGAATCGCCCACGGTCCAGAAGGCGCTCGAAGAGGCCATCCGGCGGGTAGTGCAGCACCCGGTGCGCGTGATCGGATCAGGCCGCACAGACACCGGCGTGCACGCGCTGGGCCAGGCGGCAAGTTTCTTCACGTCGTCGCAGATACCCGAAAAGGACCTCGCGCACGCGATCAACGCCTGCCTGCCGCGCGATATCGCCGTCCTTTCGGCCCAAGACGCCCCGCCCGATTTCCACGCTCGATACAGCGCCACCGGCAAAACCTATCGTTACACCATACTCAACCGCGACATCCGCAGCCCGCTGCTGCGCAATTACGCATGGCACTTGCGAAGCGCACTGGAAGTTGATAAAATGATTGCCGCCTCAAAGCACCTCATAGGCGAGCATGACTTCCAGGCGTTTCGGTCGAAAGCATCGGACGAGATGTCGAGCGTACGAACGATTACCAGGCTCGACGTGGCCCGACGCGACAGCCTGATCGAGATTCACGTGTCGGCCAATGGATTCCTCTACAATATGGTGCGAGCGATAGCGGGCACGCTCGTGCAGGCCGGCACCGGCCGGATTCAGCCCGAAGATGTGAAACGCATCCTCGATTCGCGAAATCGCTCCCTCGCCGGACCAACCGCTCCGGCCCGAGGGCTCTGTTTGCTAGCGGTGGAATATCCTACCCGGAGTTCAGGATGAGCAAGGAATTGAATGCCGGTGTGATCGGCCTCGGCATGGGCCATCATCATCTGCGATGTTTCAAGGAATCGCGTGCGAAAGTGCTGGCAATCTGCGACGTAGACGAGAGCCGGCTGGCCCGAATGAAACAGGAATTCGGCGTGCCGTTCACGTTCACCAGCATCGATAAGATGCTCGAAATGAAAGAGCTGGACCTGGTGAGCGTGGTGCTGCCAAACTACCTGCACGCGCCGGTGACGATCAAGGCGCTGAACGCCGGCAAGCACGTGATGTGCGAAAAGCCTATGGCGATGAATGCACGCGAAGGCCGAAAAATGGCACGGGCGGCGAAAGCGTCGGGCAGAAAATTCATGATGCACTTCAACAGCCGTTTTTCGCCCGAGGCGCAGGTGCTCAAGGAATATGCCGAATCCGGCATCCTGGGCGACGTCTACTACGCGCGCACAGTGTGGAACCGCCGCCGCGGCGTGCCCGGGCTGGGCGGATGGTTTACTACAAAGAAGCTTTCGGGGGGCGGCCCGCTGATCGACCTCGGCGTGCACCGGCTGGACCTCGCCCTGTGGCTGATGGGCAACCCCGCGGCCATCAGCGTCAGCGGGTTCTGCCACAACAAACTCGCCCTCAGCCTCTCGGCCAGGCTTGGCCGCACAATGGACGTTGAGGATTTCTCGGCCGGCTTTGTGCGGCTAGACAACGGCGCCGTGCTCTCCCTCGAGGCGAGCTGGGCCACAAACACCGAGAAGGCCGAAGATATGTCTACCGCCATACTCGGCACCAAGGGATCGCTTTTCCACTACAACGCGGGCGACGGCTACCGGATGGAAGCGAAGGTGGTGGCCGAGCGCCTGGGTAACGTGGAGGTGGTTACGCCCAAAGACTACGTGCCGCGCTACGCCAGTGCGCAGCAGCATTTTGTGGATTGCATCATCGACGGCAAGGAGCCGCTGGCAACGGCCGAGCACGGCGTGCGCGTGATGGAGATACTGGACGCCCTTTACGAGTCGGCCGAAAAGGGCCGCGAAGTGAAGGTGCACCGTCAGGAGTGGTAGGGGGAAGGGTGCAAGGTGCAAATGCACGGTTTAGGTGCAAAGGTGCCCTCCTTTGTAGGGGCAGGCTGAGGCCCGCATGGGGCACCGTCTGCGGCGCCCGACCGTCTTCGGGCGGCCGAATTGCCTGCCCGTCTGTATGGCCTCATCTGCGTAATCGGCGCTCGTAATGGAAGCTCATCCATACAGACGGGCGGGCGATTCGGCCAGACGCTCTAAACGAGCGTCCGGGCGCCGATGACGGCGCCCCATGCGGGCCTCAGCCCGCCCCTACCTCGCTGCGCGCAATTGCGCGGGTGAACGTTTTGGCCGCGCGGTCATGCGCGTAGGGCCATCAATGGCGGGCCGCGTTCTTGGCGGCGTTTTCCTCGTCTTCAGAGGTCGATCAGAGCAACTTGTAGAGATCAACTATGACACTTGCAGCGTCTGTCGAGGAACGGAGTACGAGGTTCGGGGCATTCGAGATCGTGGCGTTGGTGCTGATCGGCATAACGCCGCTGATGTATTACCCGGGCCTCACGTTCGAGTATTCATACCTGAAGCTGGTGCTGTTTCAGCTAGTGGCGATAGTGGGCCTGGTGGCGATGGCGCTGCGCCTGGAAGCCCCGGCCGAGTGGGTGAGGCCGCGTCTGCGCCTGATCCTGCCGGCGGCATCGCTGCTGCTGTGGATGTTCATGTCGGTGGCTTGGCACAGGTATTCGTGGGCGGCGCCGGCGGCACTCGTGCGGGAATCTACGTTCCTTGCGGGATTCATCGGGCTGTCGTTTCTGCTGTCGTCGCCGAGGGCGCGGCGGACATTTGCAGTGTGGCTGGTGCCGGCGCTGGTGGTGGCAGTGGTGCTGATCATCTACTGCCTGAAGGCGGGCCGCATGGCTTATTTCGGCAATCAGAACCTCGCGGCCGGTTTCCTCGTGCTGCCGATCACGGTGCTGATCGCGGTGGTGCTGGACCCGCCGGCGAAGATTTCGGCCGCGGCCCATTACGGCCTGGGCGTGTGCGCTCTTGCGGCGGCATACGCGCTGCAGGTAACTGCCTCGCGCGGGGCATGGGCGGGCGTGGCGATAGGCGCCTTCCTGGTGCTTGTGCTGATCCTCAAGCACCGCCGCTACCTGCTGATTGCGGGCGCTGTGGCACTGATCGCGGTGCTGGGTTACCTTTGCATGTCTCCCGAGCAGGCTCGCGAATTGTTCGGCATACGGCTTAGCCTCTGGCGCGGCGCGGCAAACATGATCTCATCGGCGCCGCTTCTGGGCCAGGGCGTGGGCGGATACACGGCGGCCATAAGGGCATTTCAGCCGCTGGAATATTTCGCGCATCCCGCGGCGGCGGCTACCACGCTGCATGCTCATTGCCAGCCGCTGGAGGTGACGGCGGAGCTTGGCGTGATCGGCATGCTGCTTTTTGGGGCGCTTGTGGCGGGGCTGCTGTTTTCGGCGCGAAAAGCCAGAAAGAAGACCGAAGGCTTCGACCGCACGCTGATCACGGGCATGGTTTGCGGGCTGGTGGCAATGATCGTGCACGGGCTGGTGGAGGTGGGGCCGTATTACCCCGACGTGCAGATCAGCTTCTGGCTTGGCGCGGCTTTCATCTGCGGGGCAATGGCCGTGCCGGCCGCATCCGCGGAATCGCGGGGAGCAGGCATCCTGCCCGGCAGGCTGCCGCTGGCGCTGGGGTTGGTCGTGCTGTTTCTGCTTCCATTCATCATGCTTTCGGTGCAAGGGATCGTCGGCAGGATATCCTACGCGAGAGCACACTCCACCAATCTGGTGAAGGACCGCGTGGAACTGCTGCAGCAGTCGAAAAACCAGCTTCCCTACGAAGACGATATGAAAGTGCAGACGCGGATGCAGTTGGCATATCTGCATTATCTGAGGAAGCAGCCTGCACTGGCCTTGACGGAGTACGAGGAGATCGAGAAGCTGGGCCCCAACTACGGCGGCGTGCGCGTGCACATTGCCCAGGCGTACAACTCTATGAGCCGGCCGGACGAGGCCCTGAAGTATGCGGAGCAGGCGCTGCGGGCGAATCCGTTCGATCTCGATGCGGCGGTTCTCTGGCTGGGCAGCCTGCCCGCCGAGCCGCAAGCCTCGGCCGAACGCGGGGCCGAAGTGCTGGCCGTGGCCGAGAAGATGAAGCCGTTCGAAACAACGCTTGCGGAGTTCAGGGAAAAGCAGAAGACGCAACGTGACCTCGACTTCCAGTTCTTCGAGCACACGATGCGTATTCCGCGGGTAATTCTCTTGCGGGGTGCGTTCTTGAAGCGCGCCGGGCGCGCCGCCGAGGCCGATGTGCTGTTCCTGAAGGTATCCAGGCAATGCTCAGACCTGGCGCAGGCCCTGGTGGTGAACCTCCTCAGGTCGCAGGAGATGCTCAAGCAGGCAGACAAGGAAATCCAGGGGCAAGGCTTTGCGCAGCAGGTGATCATCACGCGGTACATGTCGAGCCTTTTTGATATGTGGTTGCGCACCGGCGGCGAGTCTGGCCGCGACGGCATTATTGCCGCCGCCGCCGACGCTCTGCACAGCATGATCAAGAACAAGCTGATCGTGGTGCGCGAGATCAAGTTCGAGTTTTCCCTGCAGGCGGCCGAGCTGTATCAGCGCGCCGGAAACGCGCAGCGTGCCAACCAGTTGCTTCTCGAGCTGGTCGAAGAGGTGAAGGCCGAGACGCAAGCCGGCCAGCCCGAGAGCACGGCATCGATGGAGAGGCTTGCCCGCGCATACGCAATGTATAACCCGCGGCTCGCCGTCGAGACGGCTCAGAGGCTTCAGCAGCAGCAGCCCGACAACGCTCTGGCGAAGCAGATAATCCAGAAGCTCGGGGGAAAATAAGTTCCCGAAAAAAGGTCCAAGGTCCAAAACCGAGAAGCGGGAAAACAGCAGGCAGTTGCTCGATTGGTCTGGTGCTTCTGTATGAAAGCCTGTCGCGGACGAGCCGCAACCAATCAGGGCTACTTTACGCAGCAACTGATCGCCGATCTGTAGGGGCAAGGCACCGCCCTTGCCCTTGGGCGGGGACAGTGCCCCGCCCCTACAACGACAGCGCATTTGACGCGCATTTGTGTAAGATATTTTTCGTAAGAGCCTAAGAGGCTAAAGCCTAAAAGGCTAAAAGCCTACCAAGCCAAGGCCCAAGGCCTGAGTGAAAGGGGCAGGATGCCGTTTTCCGACAGCTCCAATAACCCCCAAAAGCGTCTGCCCGTGGACGGCGAGATATTTGCCTTCGAGGGTTGCGAGGCATTTGTCGCGCTGCCCGGCCACGCAGTGAAGGGGCCGATTCCTTGGGTCTTCTACGCACCAACGCTGCCGGGCCTGCCGGACGGTTGCGATGCGCTGTGGATGAGGCCGGTTCTGGGCCGCGGCATTGCCGTAGCGGGAATCGACGTAGGCGAGTCATGCGGTAATCCGGAGGGCCGCCGCCTCTTCAGCGCGTTTCACGGCGAGCTTGTGGCACGCGGATTCCGGAAAAAGGCCAGCCTGCTTGCGCGCAGCCGCGGCGGCCTGATGCTCTACAACTGGGCGGCGGAGAATCCCGAAGACGTCGCGTGCGTGGCCGGCATCTACCCTGTCTGTGATCTGCAGAGCTTCCCCGGGCTGCCCGCCGCGGCCAAAGCCTATGGTCTCAGCGAGGAAGGAATGGCCTCGTTGCTCACACAGCACAACCCCGTCGACCGCCTCGCGCCGCTCGCCGCGGCGGGCGTGCGCATCTTCCACGTGCACGGCGACGATGATAAGGTGGTGCCGCTGGACAGAAACTCCCAAGCCCTGGTCGAACGCTACTGCCAGCTTGGCGGGCAGGCCACGCTTCACATCATCAAGGGCGGCGGGCACACCTACGACCCCGTTTTCTTCCAGCTTCCCGAATTGATCGACTTCCTTGTGCTTCACGCTTCCACGCCGGGCCGCGCGCCATCCGGAACCTCCTGATCGGCGGAAAGGCAAGGGCCATCCTCCAGGGCCGCTACTACGTTTCCACCGATGACGTCCGCGCCTGCGCCGTAAGCGTGCTGCGGCAGCGCGTGGTTCCAAACTTCGCGGCCGAGGCCGAAGGCGCCGGCTCGGTGCAGATCGTCGACGAGCTTGTGAAGGCCGTGCCCATTTTTTCTCGCTTTTGCCCTTGCGGATCATCGACGGCTTGGTATAATAGTGCAAGTGTTATATCGGGAATTCATAGCCCGCTAGTTCTGCACCTGTGTCTTCTTTAATTCCAACAACAACGGAATGCTGCGATTGCGGATTTGGAGCCTGGCGCGTTGAAAAACATCTGCTACCGATCCAGAACGCCGTTTTTCCTCACATTTTGGCTGTCGGTGCTTGCGCTGGCGCTCGCAGTGAACTGGCTGCTGCCGATCTGCACGAACAAAACTTGGCATAGGCTTGCGGGCACCTCGGGCCTGACGGTGCCGCAGTTGCTCGCGGTTTTTGCCGGCATCCTGGCCATATCCGAGGTGCTGAAGCTCGTCACGCAGGCGGTGCTCGCCCGGCGCAACAAACCTCTGGCCGAAGGCATGATGATCGGCCGGCTCTACCAGTTGGTGGCGATGCTGGCCATTCTGCTCAGCTTCGCGGCGGGGCTCGGGGCGCTTTCCGCATTCGGCGCCTTCTTCGCGATGTTCGGCGGCATGTTGCTCGGCTGGTCGCTGCAGGCGCCCGTCAGCGGCTTTGCCGCATACCTCCTCGTGTCGCTCAAACGCCCCTTCCGCCCCGGCGACCGCGTTCAATTCCCAAACCTCGGCCTCACGGGCGACGTCAAAGACGTCGGCGTCATGTACACCACGCTCGACCAGGTTGGCGGCTCCATCGGCAGCGAAGAGGCCGTGGGCCGAGACATCCTCGTGCCCAATGCGATGCTCTTCAGCCAGGTGGTGATCAACTACACCGTTACGCAGGGAGCCGCCTACATGCTCGACGAGGTGGTGGTGCGAATCACCTACGACTCGAATTGGGAGGTAGCAGAAAAGGTGCTGCTCGGCGCCGCCCAGGAGGTTACCAAGCCTTTCATCGAAGCCACCGGCACCAGCCCATACATCCGCTCCGACCTCTACGATTACGGCGTGTACCTGCGGCTGCGTTACCAAACGGCCGTCCAAGACCGCGTGGAAACCGCCTACCGCATCCAAAAGCGAATCTTCGAAGAAATCCAGAAGACGCCGGAAGTGGACCTCGCCATTCCGTTCGTATACTCATACCGGTCCGGTATGGACAAGCGCGACGAGACCCAGCGCGACAAGGAAGAGCGCAACGTGCGCGAGATCGAGGTGGTGCGGGTGAACGGCGGAGTGCCGGCGGTCGATCAGCGCGACATCGAGCAGCTTGCCCGCAGCATCGCCACCCAGGGCCTGCTGCAGCCGATCATCGTGGCCAAAGCGCCCAAGGGCAACGGCTACGACATCATGGCCGGGCACCTGCGTTTCGAGGCGTGCAAACGCCTTGGCTGGAAAACCATTCCCGCCGTCATCGTCGCACCCCAGCAGGAAAGCTGAGCCTGGCCGCGGCATGTCTGCCAAAGATTTTTGTTGACATCCGCCCCCTCCCGCACTATAATATAGAGTTCTACGACTAACGAGCCGTTCGCATTCAAGACCAAGAGAAGTGAGAATGAAAACCTTTTTCGCTAAAGAGAATGACGTAGAAAAGAAATGGTACCTGGTTGACGCCGACGACAAGGTGCTCGGCAGGATGGCCGTGCAGATTGCACGCGTGCTGCTTGGCAAGCACAAGCCCACCTTCACGCCGCACGCCGACGCAGGTGATTACGTCATCGTCACAAATTCAATCAAGGTGCGCCTCACCGGCAAGAAAGCCGAAAACAAGCGTTACTACCGCTATTCAGGCTATCCGGGCGGCCTCCATTCCGTTTCCTTTGCCGAAAAACTGAAACACAAGCCCGACGACATCATCCGCGAGGCGGTGTACGGCATGATGCCCAAAAACAAGCTAACCCGCCAGATGATGAAAAAACTGAAGATTTACGCCGGCTCCGAGCACCCTCACACCGCTCAGCAGCCGGTTCCGCTTGAAGTTTGACCCTGAAACGACACACATATTTCCCGGGAGTTGGGAGTGGTTGAAGAAACACAAGTAGAGCGAGTACAAGAACCCGTCCAGAAACCGGTGATCTTCTGGGGCCTCGGCCGGCGCAAGACCGCCGTCGCACGCGTCAGAGTATTCAGAGGAACGGGCAAGTTCACCGTCAATAAGGTTGAGCCCGAAGATTACTTCACCGACGAGCGCCAGATCCAGGCCATCAGGACCCCGCTGAAAGAGCTGAAGCTCTCCAACCGCTACGACGTGCACGTTCGCACCGATGGCGGCGGCATGACCGGGCAGGCCGGCGCAATCGTCCTCGGCATGGCCAGGGCATTGGTGAAAGCCGAACCCGACTGCGAGCAGAAGCTCAGGGACCTCGGCATGCTCACGCGCGACCCACGGATGAAGGAACGCAAGAAATACGGCAAAAAATCCGCACGGGCGAGCTTCCAGTTCTCGAAGCGTTGATCGACCGAACCAATTGACGAGCATTTCGCGAAAAGGCAAGAGGCTGGCAAGCATCTTGCCTTTTTGCTCTTTTGCGGCCATCGCGCCTGCCGCATCTATGCACCGCCGCGCAGGCCGGCCAGTTCCTTTTCACCCGGGGTACCTCGAGATTCGCACATGATCGAAACGATAAAAGGCGGCGTGACCGCACCGGCTGGATTCAAAGTCGCTTCCACACATTGCGGGCTCAAGTCCGATGGCGTCAGCCACGACCTCGCAGTCATCTTCTCCGAGCATCCCACGCAGGCCGCGGCGCTTTTCACGTCCAACCGCGTGAAAGCCGCACCCGTGCGATGGAGCATCGAGCGCGTTCGCGAAAACAACATCCGCGCCGTCGTCGTCAACGCCGGAAACGCCAACGCCTGCACCGGCCGGCACGGCGATGCCGACGTCGAACGCACCGCAAAGGCCGCGGCCAAGCTCCTGGGCATCACGCCCGAACAGGTCTACGTTGCCTCCACGGGCATCATCGGCGTGCCGCTGCCGGTCGACAAGATCGAGCACGGCGTGCGCAACGCCATCCCGATCCTCTCACGCAGCGAAGACGCCGGCAACGCCTTTGCACGCGCCATCATGACCACCGACACGATTCCGAAGAGCGTGGCGCTTCGGTCGAAGATCGGCAAAACACGCATCACGCTTGGCGGCGCCACCAAGGGCGCCGGAATGATCTCGCCAAACCTCGCCACTATGCTCTGCTTCATCACCACCGATGCCGCCGTCTCCAAACCCGGACTCGAAAAGGCCCTCAAGGACGCCGTCGAGCAGTCGTTCAACCGCATCACTATCGACGGGCACATGTCCACCAACGACAGCATTCTACTGCTTTCAAACGGTGCAGCCGGCAACGATCCGATCCGGGAAGACACCGAAGCCTACGCCGCGTTCTGCGAAATGCTCGACGTCGCCTGCCTTTCGCTGGCGAAGATGATGGTGCGCGACGGCGAGGGCGCCACCAAACTCGTCCGAATCGAAGTTACCGGCGCCCAGGAACGCGAGCACGCCACCGCCGCCGCACGCGCCATCGCAAACTCGCCGCTGGTGAAATCGGCAGTGCACGGCGGCGACCCCAACTGGGGCCGCATCATCTCCGCCGCCGGCTACTCCGGCGCTCCGCTCGATGAATCGCTCGTGCGCCTCTGGATCGGTGATGCGCTCGTCTTCGAAAAAGGGCAGGCCGCCGCCATCCCCAAGCACGAACTAGCCCTCCGGATGCGGGGCGAGGAAGTCAGCTTTCGCCTCGACCTCGGCATGGGCAGCGAAACCGATACCTTCTGGACCTGCGACCTCTCCAAGGATTACGTGACCATCAACGCGGACTATCACACTTAGAGGATCACTATGACGGAGAATCAAGAAAGCTATCGTGCCGGCGGCGAAAACCAGAAGCTCACGCTCAGGCCCGACCTCCAGTTTTCGGTGCTGTGCGACGACGTGCGGCAGGAACTCAACGGCAAGCTCATACTCATCGGCCTATTCGAAGCCATCCGCGTCAAAATGTTCCCCGTGCGCCACGCTATGCTGTTCATCGTCAATCGCTGGCGCAACGGCGAGGGCAGCTTCACCGAGTGCACCAAAATCGTCTCTGCCACGAATCACAAGGTGGTGGAAGGCCCCAAGGCACTCTTCACGCTGCCCGGCACGCATGCCAGCCACACTGTTATCCATCGATTTCCAAACGTTCCCTTCGAGGCCGCCGGCACCTACTGGGTTGAAATAGAACTCGACGGCGAGCTGATCCACCGGTACCCGATATCCCTGGTAGAGAACGACAAGGAATAGCCGCCGCGCGCGTGCACGGTCCGCCGCCTGCCATACAAACCCAGGAGCCGTAAATGCAGTTTCCGCGGCCCTCAAAGAATGCCCAGGCGGCTGCCGTCGTTGCGGCCGCCTCCATCGCACTCATAGCCTACTACGCCCTCCGCACGCCGCCCACCGACGACACCTCCGCCTTCGAGCAGCATAGCCGCTTCCTGCAATACAGGCAGCAGGAGGTCAGCGCATTCCGCGCCGATTTCCAGGCCGCCCAATACCAGGCCTGCCTCGACAGATTGGCTGCGCAGCCCGGCGCTTTCATCGATCAGCGCGTCCAATCCGCCCAGCGCAATTCGCTCGAACTTGCCAAGTCACAGGCGTATCCCGCCGTAGCGCCCGATGCCGATTTCCTGCGCCGCCGCGTGCTCTATGCCCGGCTAGTCAAAAGCCTTCAACGCGACGACCCGCGCGAAACCGTAATGGCGGTGTTCGACTACGTGGTGCAAAACGTTGCCTCGGTGGCCGGGCCGGGCGAGAAGCCCGATATCGGCGTGATGCCCGAAACCGTGCTGGCGCGCGGTTATGGCGTGTGCAACCGCAGCGCGTGGCTCTTCTGCACGCTGCTCGAGCAGCTTCGCGTCGACCCCGAAGAGCGCACCCATTTCGCCTCATACATCCTATACCTGCGCGATCCGGAAACAGGTATCTCGCACCACACCATCGCCGGCGTTAGAATCGACGGCCGCATCTACCTGTTCGGCACCTACAGCGGCCTGCCGGTGCTGAAGCAAAACGGCAAGATCGCCACACTCGAAGAAGTAATCCTGAATCCCGCAGACATCGATTCCGTCGAGATCGGCGGCCTCCGCCAGCTTGTAAAAGGTGCCGAAGTTGCCGCCTCGATCCTGCTGGTGGCCGTAGAGCCTGAAACGGTGCACGAGTTTTCCGCGGCTGCGCAGGCTGCGCTCGATACCGATGCACCGATACTCTACCGCGACTACTCCGCGGCGCTTCCCGGTCTCGCCGGCACGCTCTGGCCCGGCGTCAAAGTGCCGCAAACCACCGCCCATACGATCGAAAACCCCGCAAGCAAAAACCTGATCAAGCTGTGGGACTACCCCTTCCGCATCGGTGCAAACCTGCGGCTGGCGAAATATCGCGACGAGATCGACGCCGCCCACACGTGGCTGCGCGAGCTGAAAAACGCGCGGCTGGCCGATCTGGCGCCGGGCAACGCACCGGAGGGCGATCCATATGAAGGATTACTTGAGAAGCTTGACGCCGGCAGCGACGGGCGCGAGGCGGCCGAATACTTCCGCGCGCGTTTCCTGCTGAAACATCATCCTTCCGAGGGCGAGGCGGCGGCAGCCAAGTTCATCGACGACCACCCGGCAAGCCTCTGGCGCAACCCGATCCTGCTGGCGCTTGGCGAGGCGCTCTGCGCCGGCGGCAAATTCGATCAAGCCTGCGAATACCTCGAATTGGT
>DATLAR010000218.1:0-22567 GCA_035527355.1 Planctomycetota bacterium | reverse complement strand
AGGGTTCCTCACCACGGCGATCCTCGTGGGCAACAACGTCCGCGACAGCGAGGAAGACAGCGAAGCCGGAATCGTGACGCTGGCGCAGGTGGTGGGCGTGCGAGCTATGCGAGTGGGCTATGCGGTGCTGGTGCTGGCGGGTGCCTTGGGCATAGCGGCGCTGGCGGCGGCGCGGCTGCTGCCGCTGGCTTTGCTCGCCGCACCCGTCGCGCTCGTGCTGGTCTGGACGCCGCTGACTGCTACGCTTCGCGGCCGCCGCCTGCCCGACATCGACGCCCGCACGGCCAAGTTCGAGTCGGTGCTGCTCGTGTTTGTTCTGGTGGTGCTGGTTTTCCTCTAAAAGTCCAAGGTCCAAGGTCCAAAGTCAAGAGGTCAGAAGGCGGAAGAAGGGCTTCGGTGCCTGTGCAACCTTGCCCAACCGCAGCAAGCACACATTTGCACCTTGCACTTTGCACTTTGCACGTTCTTGCCAGGCATGCGAGCGGGGCGAGACCGTATTGGTCGCGCCCCGCTCGGTTATTTACAGCCAGTCTTCAGGCTCAGGCCGTCAGGGGCAGGCTGTACTCAGCCGGTCGCGCACGAGGTCGGGACTTTGGACTTTGGACTTTGGAAAAAGAGGCTTTTGGCTTGCTATAGGACGTCATCCGCGCTGGACGCAACCGGACGCGGATCGACGCAAGTGGAAATGTTTGCAGGCCCGCTGCATGCTTTGGCGCTTGATGATCGTGCCCCGCAAGAGTATAATTCATGGGAAGCGCATCCTGCTGCAACGCAGAAACCGGAAAGACCCAGGCTCTTCGGTTTCGTTTGATATGGCGGCGAGGCCTTTCACCGGGGTGGAAAGGGAATAGGCAAGATGCAAACGTGCGGGAAGGCGGTTCATCCGGGTATTTTGATAAGGAGAGGATGAATGAAGGACCAGATCGCTCTGCTGACTGCAAACGTTGAGAAGGTGTTCAGAGGCAAGCCCGATGTGGTGAAAATGGTGCTCACGGGTCTTTTTGCCAACGGTCATATGCTGATCGAAGACGTGCCGGGCGTGGGCAAGACGACGCTGGCACGTGCGCTTGCGAGGTCCATCAACTGCACGTTCAAGCGCATACAGTTTACACCCGATCTTCTGCCGTCCGACATCCTCGGCGTGTCGGTCTACAACTCCACGGCCAGCGAGTTTGTGTTCAAGCCCGGGCCGATCTTCGCAAACGTGGTGCTGGCCGACGAGATCAACCGAACTACGCCGCGTACGCAGAGCAGCCTGCTGGAGGGGATGAGCGATTTCCAGGTGTCGGTGGATGGCGCCACGTATCCGCTGCCCAGGCCGTTCATCGTTTTCGCCACGCAAAACCCTTACGAATACGAGGGCACATACCCGCTGCCCGAGTCGCAACTGGACCGCTTTTTCATGAAGATCACGGTGGGCTATCCATCGGAGGCAGACGAGAAGGGCCTGCTGAACGGCCGCCGCGGCGACGAGCCGCTGGACGGTTTGCAGCCGGTGATATCGGCCGACGAGGTGATGCAAATCCAGGATGCAGTGCGGCAAACGCGGATCGAAACGAGCCTGGTGGATTACGCGATGGAGATCGTAACGCGCAGCCGCGCGCACGAGCAGCTAGCCGTGGGTGTGAGCCCGCGGGGCTTCCTGGCGCTCGTCCGAGGGGCGCAGTCGCTGGCGGCGATCAGCGGGCGCGATTATTGCCTGCCCGACGACATCAAGGCCCTGGCGGTGCCGATCCTGTCGCATCGCGTGATCGGCAAGAAGCGCTACGGCGAAGCCTCGCACTACGCCCAGATCATCAACGAAATAGTGGCATCGGTCAGCGTTCCTCTTTAGCAGGAGATGCACATTGCCCGGCCATACGGTGGTTGCCCAGATTCCTGTAACGCTGCTGGACCTCGCGGCGGTGCTCCTGCTGCTGGTGGGGGTGGGGCTGTTTGTGCTGATTTCGCGGGGCAGCCGGCTGAAATTCTTCCGCCGCATCTTTGGCCCCAGCCGCGCCATTGCCACCACCGAAGGAAAACTGTTCCTGCTGCTGTCGGGCGTGATGTGCCTGGCCGCGGTGAACACGCGGATCAACCTGATGTACCTTGTGGCCGGCCTGATGATCTCGGCGCTGAGTGCATCGATGCTGTTTTCGCGGGTGATCCGCAAGATCGAGGTGACGCGTGCGGCGGTGGGGCCGGCCGTGGCAGGGCAACCGGTGAAGGTGAAACTGACGCTGCGAAACGCCAACCGGCGCGCCACCGCGTTCACTGTTGTTGCGGTGGACCACGCCGGCGGGCCGGCACGCGTGAAGCTGTCGGCCGTGAGCGCCGTTCAGCTAGCGGCCGGCGGCCGCCAAAGCTTCACCTACACCTGCACGTTTCCGCGGCGCGGCGTGTATCGTTTCACGCACGTGCTGCTGAAGTCGCGATTCCCGTTCGGCCTGTTCGAGGTGCAGTTTGAGCGGCCGCTCGAACAGGAAGTGGTGGTGTATCCGGCGATAGGCTCGTTGAAGGCGCTGCCGGACGGCCACGCCGACCATTTCGGGCAGCGGGCGCACTCGCACGGCAATTTCGGGCAGGACGAGTTTGCCAACCTGCGCGACTATCGCCCCGACGACAACCCCCGCCGCATACATTGGCGCACGTCGGCCAGGCTGCAAAAGCTGCACGTGATGGAATTTCACGGCCTGCCCACCAAGAGCGCCGAAATCGAATTCGACACGGCGGTGTGCAAGGGTTCAGACTTCGAGGTTTTCGAGAAGGCCGCGCGCTTCGCCGCCACCCTCGCCGACAGGATGCTGTCGGACGGCTATAGCATGAGCTTCAGCCTTCGCGGCAAGGCGCCGCTTTCGGGGCCTGGCCGCAAAATCCTGCCCGAGATTCTGGACACGCTCGCACGCGTCGAGCCGATGGTCTGCGAGTGCAACGCCCCCGAACCCGCCAACGGAGCCAAGGGCCTGAAGGTGCGCATCACCTCGCACGGCAAGTGCTCGTCCGGCGACAGGTTTTTCGTGGCGGCGGCATCCGATCCCGAGCTTGACCGGTGGTATAGCGACTGCAACCCGGCGGCGGAGGGCCGGCTATGAATTTCGAGAAGCTCTTCCGTCATTCGATCTACATCAACCTCATCGCCGGTGCGGTGATCCTCTCGGCGGCGCGGCAGCACTGGCTTTATGCGGCGCTGATGGCCGCCGCATGCCTGCTGCACGCCGTTGCCGTGGCGCGCCAGCCGGGCTTCCACCTCTCCAGGCGCGCGGCCGTTCTGGTCTCGATCTTCGCTATCGCATACACGTTTTACGATGCTCGAAATTCGGAGCTCGTCCTCTTCACTTCCGCAAATTTCATGGTCATGCTCCAGATCATCAAGCTCTTCCAGCCAAAAACCAGCCGTGATTACAAGGAGCTGTTCCTGATGAGCCTGGTGCTCACGAGCGTGGCCGCGGTGATGACGGCCGACATCGTTTTCGCGCCCACGTTCATTTTTTACGTGGCGTCGGCCGTGTGGTCGCTGATGCTTTTCGCGATCCGCACCGACGCGGCCGAGGGGGGCACCCGGCCGACGATCGGTGCGCGAACGGTGGGCGCCGGGGCCGTTCTCTCGCTAGTGTGCCTCGCCGGCGCTCTCGCGGTTTTCCTCCTGTTCCCGCGAATGGGATCGTCGTTCCCGCACCTCTCCGATTCGCAAAGATCATTCTCCGGCTTCACCAACACCGTGCAGCTTCAACGCAGCGGTCGCATAACGCCCAACCAGCAGATCGTGTTCAAGGCATCGCTCGGCGGGCCGCGCGCGGAATTGCTGTCCGACGAAGACCTGCTGTGGCGCGGCGTGGCGTTCGACCATTTCGATGGCCGAACATGGCGCACCACAGTACGCACGCCTGCCTCGCGCGTGCTGCCGTTCAACGACGACGCCGGCACCGGCAGCAGGATCAAGCAGAAGATCGAGCTTGCGCCGTCACGCTCGCGCGCGCTGTTTGCCCTAGGCCGCATTCGCGGGATGGTCTCGGGCGATACCATCGAGGTTGCCTCGGTGCTGCACGATGAGGCGCATGACTCCTACTCGACCCGCGTGGGCCGCCCCGCCACCTTTGCATACGAGGTGGTCTCGGAGCTGCCGCCGCCACGCGAGATGCTAGCGGAATACGACCGGCCGACGACGCGCAGGATGGGAGCAAACCTTCAGCTTCCGGCCGTATCCAGCCGCGTGTCACGGCTGGCCGGTGAAATCACCGACGACGCCAAGTATCCGACGAAGCTGGAGAAGATCGAGGCCGTTGTCAATTACCTCCAGAGCACCTGCCGGTATACAACCGAGCTGCCGGGAAACGTGAGCGATCCCGTCGACAATTTCCTGTTCGTCACGAAACAGGGCCACTGCGAGCTGTTTGCCAGCGCGATGGTAGTGCTGCTGCGCAGCGTGCGGATTCCGGCGAGGCTGGCGGGCGGCTACGCGGGCGGCCAGTGGAATGAATTCCTCGATGTATACGTCGTGCGGCAGTCATACGCGCATGCGTGGGTCGAAGTTTATTTCGACTCGCTGCAGCAGTGGGTGCCTTTTGATCCCACGCCCGGCGAGGCGATAGTTCACGGCCGCGAGAGCGGCATGCTGGCGTACCTCTCGCGAATGGTCGACTACGTGAACACAAAATGGACGGAAAACATAATCTACTACGGCCAGGAGCACCAGGCAAACCTGGCGCGGCGCGTGGGCAACTTTGCAGCCTCGGGCGCCGAATGGCTGGGGATGAGAAACGCGGAGCACAGCGCTTCGGTGCTGGGCGCGGTTTTGGGCTGGATTCTGCGTGCGGCCATTGCGGCCGCGGCTGCCGGGCTTTGCTGGCTGGCTTTCCGGAGGCTGCTGCGCGTGAGATTTCGTAGAACATATGCCGACCGCAGCAGAACTAAGTTTTACAGGGACATGCTGAAGCTGCTGGAAAAGCGCGGCCACCGCCGGCTGCCCTGCCAAACGCCGCTCGAGTTTGCCAGGCAGGTGGTGGCCTGCGAAGGGCCGAAATGGGCCGACGTGGATGCCATCACCGGCATGTTCTGCGCCGTGCGTTACGGCAACGGCGGCCACGTAACCGAGGCCGCCGAACGGGAAACCGAAGAGAAACTGCGAAAACTCAAACTCAATGCGAAAGGCAAGCCGAAGGCAAACAACTGAGCATTATGATTAAAATCGGCCTGCTCATCCTCGCTTCTTCGTTTGCGCTCAGCCTCGCGGGCACGCTGCTGATCCGCAAGCTCGCGCCGCTGCTGGGGCTGGTAGACCGCCCGGCGTCGCGCAAGCTTCACACGCGGCCGATGCCGATAGGCGGCGGCATTGCGATTTTCCTGGCCGTGGCGGCGGCCATCCTGCTCGGTGCCGTGCTCGTGCCGCGGCTGGGCGGCCGGCTCGAATGGCTGCCTCAGGCAGTGCAGCAGCATATGGCAGGCATGGCCGGCAAGCTGCCCACGCTGCTGGCCATCCTCGGCGGCGGGCTTGCTATCACGCTGGTGGGGCTGGCCGACGACGTGCGCCGCCTCTCGCCGTGGACGAGGCTGGCGTTTGAGGCAGGCATCGCCGCCGTGCTGTTCACACTGTCGCCCGAGCTTCGCATCACGGCCTTCACGCCCGGCTCCGTCGCCTCGTTCATCTACACCGTCGTCTGGATCACCGCGATCACAAACGCGTTCAACCTGCTGGACAATATGGACGGGCTGTCGGCGGGGGTAGCGTGCGTGGCGAGCATCATCTTCCTGATCGTGGCCGTGCAAACGGGGCAGTTGTTCGTTGCGGCGCTGCTGCTGGCGCTGATCGGCGCCATCGGCGGGTTCATGGTGTTCAACTTTCCGCCGGCCAGCATTTTCATGGGCGACGCCGGCGCGCTTTTCATCGGCTACATCATCTCCGTGCTCACAATCGTTTTCACCTTCTACAATCCCACGCCCGACGACAAGAGCCGCCTGCTGGCGATGCTGCTGCCAATGGTGATCCTCGCGGTGCCGCTGTTCGACACGCTATCGGTGATCGTGATCCGGCTGCGGGCGCGGCAGCCGATCTTCAAAGCCGACAAGAACCATTTTTCGCACAGGCTGGCGGCGCTGGGCATGACGCATCGCCAGGCGGTGCTCACCATCTACCTCGTCACGTTCTGCACGGGCATCGGGGCAACGTTCTGGCACAGCGTGCCGGCCACCGGCGGCATCATGATCGTGGTGCAGGCGGCGGCGATTGTGGGCCTGATCGTGATCCTCGAAATCACCGCCGCCCGCAAACACGCCGGCTCGGAGGACGCCAGTGGCCGCTAAACGAACCGCTATGGCAGCCTTGCCCGCCGACTACCCGCTGCAGCGAGTCGCCTGGCTCGCGTCGTTCTTCTTCACCATCCTGGCGGTGTGCGCCCGTGTGATCGCCATGGGCGACAGCGTGAGCTACAGCGCGAATCTGCTGGTCAATACATTCCTGCTCATTGCGGCGCTTTTCTGGGCGATGCACCTGCTGCTGGGCGGGCCGATGCACTGGCTGCGCTCGCGGCTGAACATTCTGATCGCGCTCTTTTTCGCGCTCACGCTGATATCGGCATTCGCCGCACCGCACCGGCTAAGCGGCATTCAAACGCTTATCGATTGGTCCGCCGGAATGCTCCTGTTCTTCCTCGTCATACAGCACGGGCTGGGCGGCAGGTCGGCGGGGATTTTCATCCGCGTGCTGATCGCGTGCGCGGCGGTGGCCGCGCTGTTCGCGATTTTCCAGTATTACTACCTGCTGGACGTCGCCGCGCGGATGATCGAGAGCGATCCCGAGAGCACGCTGAAGCTCGCGGGGCTGCCGATGTCGGCCAGAGACGACCTGCTGGCCCGCGTGGTCGACAAGCGCATCTACGCAACGTTCGTGAATGCGAATTCGCTAGCGGGCTTCCTGCTGATGACGATTCCGCTGTCGTTCGGCGTGCTGCTCGACGCCTTGCGCGAGCGCCGTCCGGATCGGCGATCGCTGGCGATCCTTGCATCGGCCATCGCATTACAGGGATACGCGTTCATCCTCACGTTCTCGAAAGGCGGAGGCGTGAGCCTGCTGGCGGCGGCGATAGTTTTCGGCCTGATGGTCTACGCGCCGCCGTTCGTGAGGCGCCGCAAGGCGCTGAGCATCGCCATCGGCTCGGCTGTAATCGTCGCGGTCGCGGCGTTCTCGGTTGTTGCCGTTCAGCGGATCAGCGCGGGCGGGCTGGGCGAGGCGTCGCAGGGCGCGGAAGGCTCGCTGCGCGTGCGGCTGGGCTACTGGGCCGCGGCAAGGAATATGATCCTCGATCATCCGCTGCAGGGCGTGGGGCTGGGAAACTTCGGCGATCGTTATTCCGAATACAAGCTGCCGGAAGCGGGCGAGGTGCAGAAAGCGCACAACAACTACCTGCAGGTCGCGGCCGAAATGGGCGTTCCAGCGTTGGTGTTCTTCTGCCTGCTGTGGGGTGGAATCGCGCTGGCCGCGGTGCCGAGCGCGCAGGCAGACGCTGGGTTGAACTCGCATGACCGCACGCTGCAGCGCACGGCGCTAGCGGCCGGGCTGTTTGCGTTTGCGGCCGCCGAAGCGCTCTTCGGCACGCTCAGCACGTTTGAGTCGCCGCCCGCGCGCCTGGCCGCTCTGGCACTGATAGCGGCCGCGTGGGCCGTGACGGCGTACAGGATTCCGCTGCCGGGGGCGGGTGCGCCGGCTTTCACCCGCATCGGCCTGGCCGTGGCCATTGTCGGCTTTCTCGTGCACAGCCTGGTCGATTTCGATCTATACGTGCCGGGCTGCTCGCAAACCGCGTGGCTGCTGGCGGCACTGGCGCTGCTGATGCGCCAGGGCGGACGCGAGCCGAGGCCCGTAGCCGCCGGGCAAGGCGCACGAGCGGCAATAGCCGTGGTGATCGCCGCACTCACGGCGGTCGTGATTCTTCCGGAGAAGGGATTGCTGAGCCGCGCATTTGAGGCCGAAAGCCTGGCCTGGCAGGCCGGCCAGACCACCAACGATGAGAAGAGCATTGTCGAGGCGCTGCAGTTGCTGCAAAAGGCCGCTGATGCAAACCCGCTCGACGACCGCATCTTCTACGAGCAGGGCAGAGCCTGGCAGGCGTTGTGGCTGGCGAGGAAGCGCAAAGACGAGCAGCCGCTGGCGGAGGCGATTGGCTGCTTCGATAAGGCGGCCGCGCTCAGCCCGGGCCATTCGGCTGCGCGTTACCAGGCGGCGCTGATGCATCGCGAGGCGGTGCAACTGGGCAGGCAAGACCACGTGCAGAAATATGTCGATGCGATGCGTGCGGCGGTGGTTTCATATCCCACGAACCCGCAATTCCGATTCGAGCTGGGCAAGGCGCTCGATGCCGCCGGGCTGCATGAAGAAGCAGCCAAACAATACGCCAAGGCCATCGAATACGATGGCGCCGTAACGGTGAAACGCCTGAAGCTTCGCGAGGGCGACCGGCAAACCGCCGCCGACCGCGCAAAGCGACGATGACGGAACACCGAACGGAAGGCTCGCCTGAGAGCAATCCTCCAGAGCCGTTCGCAGCTTGAATCTGCCACGCCGCCGCGCCTTGAATGGACCGCTGCCGCCGGCGACGCACAAACCGGCGCCACCGCCGCAGTCTTCCCGGTGGCCTTGGCCAAGGGGAAGGAGCCGGGCAATTGACACGCGCGGAGAATGCCGGCTCCCATACGAGCAGGTGCCGCTATCTCGACTAGGAGAAGCGGCCGCGCAACACCGTGCGGAAATGACGCCGAATCCTCCGTGATGGTTTTCCCGCCGCCGCCTTGCGGCATTCACAATGGGCTCTCCTGCCCGCGCCGGTGTTTTGATAAGGGGGAGTACGTTGCGACACGCGGGGAACGGCAATGTCGGAAGAGGCGAAAGAACAACAACAGCAGATCACGCTTTGCGGCTCGTTTGGCCTGGGCAACATCGGCGATGAAGCGCTGCCCTTTGCGTTCTCGGACCTCGCCCGCGCGCACGGTTTCAGCGTGAAGGTGAACCTGCTGAGCCGCTACGACGATCCCTTCCTGAGAAGCTCAATCGGCCTGAGCCACGAGGCCGAGCAGCGCCAGCAGAGCCTGGCCGGGCAGCCGTGCCTGCTGATCGGGGGCGGCGCGGTTGCGCCGTCAAGAACCAGCGTGCTGTTTCGATGCGCCCCGGTGCTGAAGAGAATCCATCCGTCATATTTCGCGCTCTTTGCGATCTCAGTTGAGGCCGGCCTGCCATACAATTGCATGACGCGTATGCGAATCCGCATGCTGCTGCACGACGCCCAGGCCCCGCTCACCGTCCGCGACGATCTCTCGGCCGAGATTCTGCAGCGGATCATGCCGCACCGCCATGTGGAGGTGGTGGGCGATACGGTTCTGTGGATGAAACCGGAGCACCGGCTGCCTGTGAAACTGCCCAGGCAATACATTGCGGTGTCGCTCACGAGCAGGTGGTCCGACAGGCCCGGCTGGTACGCGTGGATTGCCGAGCAGTTGCACAAGGTGGCCGCTCGCCTGAAGGTGCCGCTGGTATTCCTGCCGTTTTCGTGGCTGATCGACGACGACCGCCCCGAGCACCGCCGCGTATGCGAGGTGCTGCAGTTCCTCCATCCCGAGATCAGCGCCCACTGCATCGATAATGTTCTCGCGCCGCGCCAGATGCTCGGCATCATCGACGGCGCCACGCTCACTATTGGAATGCGCCTGCACGCGTGCGTGATGTCGTACGCGCGGCGCGTGCCGTTCGTGGCGCTGGCCTACCACCCCAAGCTATACGGTTTCGCCAGGACCGTAGGCTGGGAAAGATACATTATCCCCGCGTCGGTGCCGCTGAGGCAAAGCACCGGCCGCTACGGCTATGCCTTCTCCCACGTCAAGACCGAAGAGCACCTCGACCTGCTGGCAGCCGAGGCGATGCGCAACGGCTCGTTCTCGCGCCTCGACGACCTTCGCTGCCGCTCGGCACGGTTCTTCCTGCGGCTGATGCAGCTGAACCAGATGCAGGCCGCGCCTGAAACCGCCTCACGCCCGCCGTTTTCCCTTTGACTCTCCGGCCGTTTTCCTTTAACATGATACTTATCTTCCAGAAAATCTTACCGGGCCGCTTGCCGGCCGTTTCATGTTTTCAGCCTGGAGTGAGATGGACGAACAACGCTACATAATAATCAAGGGCGCGGCTCAGCACAACCTCAAGGGTATCGACGTAAGGATCCCGCGCGACAAGCTGGTGGTGATCACCGGGCTGAGCGGGTCGGGCAAGTCTTCGCTCGCGTTCGACACTATTTACGCCGAGGGGCAGCGCCGCTACGTCGAAAGCTTGTCGGCCTATGCGCGGCAATTCCTCGAACAGATGCAGAAGCCCGACGTTGAAAGCGTGGAAGGCCTGCCCCCCACCATCAGCATCGAGCAGCGCACGGCCTCGGCCAATCCGCGGTCGACCGTGGCGACGACCACCGAGATTTACGACTACCTGCGCCTGATGTACGCCCGCATCGGAAAGCCGCATTGCCCGAATTGCGGCAAGCCGATCGCCCGGCAAACCGCACAGCAGATCGTAGACGCCCTGATCGCGCAGGGCGATAGCACGCGGCTGATGATCCTGGCGCCTATGGTGCGGGCACGCAAGGGCGAGTACAAGCCGGTTTTCGAGCGGATCAAGAAGGAAGGTTTTGTGCGGGCCCGTGTAGACGGCAAGGTGATCGAGCTGGAGGAGGTTCCTCAGCTCAACAAGAAATTCAAGCACACGATCGAGGCCGTGATCGACCGCGTGGTGATCCGGCAGGACGTGTCGGCCAGGCTGCTCGATTCGGTGGAAACGGCCCTGCGGCTGGGCGAGGGGCTGGTGGTGGCCGCCGCCGAGAAAGCAGGCAAATGGGAAGACCACCTCTTCAGCGAGCTTTATGCCTGCCCCGATTGCGCCATCAGCCTGCCCGAGCTGACGCCGAGGATGTTCTCATTCAACAGCCCCTTCGGCGCGTGCCCCACCTGCACCGGCCTGGGCGTGCGGATGGAACCCGATCCCGATCTGATCATTCCCGACAAGGACCTGTCGATGGAGGACGGCGCGGTGGCGGCCTATCGCCGGATGACGCCTGGCTTTGCGTGGTGGTACAAAAGGCTGCTTCGGCGGTTTTGCCGCAACTACGGCGCGAGCATGCACACGCCGTTCAAAAAGCTGCCCAGGGATATCCAGAAAATGCTGCTGCATGGCAGCGCGGCCGTGCCCGGCAAAGGCGGCGACTACGATTGGCCGGGCATCGTGCCCGACCTCAAGACGCGTTTCGAGACCACCGACAGCGAGCTGGTGAAGAGCAGGATTTACGAGTTCATGTCGGAGCTGCCCTGCCCGGCGTGCAAGGGCGACCGCCTCCGCCCCGAGGCGCTGGCCGTTACCGTGGGCGAGCGGTCGATCGCGGCGATATCGAAAATGTCGATCGGCGATGCACGCGGCTTTTTCAACAGCCTCCGCCTGGGCGAAACCGATGCCGTGATCGCGCGGCACGTGCTGAAGGAAATCAACGAACGGCTCACTTTCCTCATCGACGTGGGCCTGCCTTACCTCACGCTCGACCGCCGCAGCTCCACGCTCTCGGGGGGGGAGTCGGAGCGCATCCGCCTGGCAACGCAGGTGGGCAGCGGCCTGGTGGGTGTGTGCTACGTGCTGGACGAGCCTACCATCGGCCTGCACCAGCGCGACGACTCGAAGCTGATCGCCATTCTGCGGCGGCTGCAAAAACTCGGCAATACAGTGCTGGTGGTGGAACACGACGAGCAGATGATCCGCGCGGCCGACGAGGTGCTCGACCTCGGCCCGGGCGCCGGCGTGCACGGCGGCGAGATCGTTGCACAAGGCTCTCTCGACGACATCATACGGTCGCCGCAATCGCTTACAGGCGCTTACCTCCGCGGCGATCTGAAGATCCAGGTGCCCGAGCGGCGCCGCACGTTGAGCCACGCGAAGACCCTCACCGTGGTTGGAGCCGCCGAAAACAACCTGAAGGATATCGACGTGCGGCTTCCGCTGGGCGGCCTGATCTGCATCACCGGCGTGAGCGGCTCGGGCAAGAGCACCCTAGTGAGCCAGATAATGCTGCCGGCGCTGCGGCGGCATTTCTATCACGGCAAGGGAAAGCCCGGCAAGTACAAACGCCTGCTCGGCATGAATCACATCGACAAAGTGATCGAGATCGATCAGTCGCCCATCGGCCGCACGCCGCGGTCCAATCCTGCCACCTACACAAAGACGTTTGACGAAATCCGCAAGACCTTTGCGATGATGAAGGAAGCGAAAGCACGCGGCTACAAGGTGGGCCGCTTCAGCTTCAACGTGAAAGGCGGGCGCTGCGAGGCGTGCGAGGGCCAGGGCACGATGCGCATCGAGATGCACTTTTTGCCCGACATCTACGTGACGTGCGAAGAATGCCGCGGCACGCGCTATGCCCGCGAAACGCTGGACATCAAGTACAAGGGCAAATCGATCGCCGACGTGCTGGACATGACGATTGAAGAGGCGCTGGAGTTCTTCAAGAACATCCCGAACATCAGCCGCGTGCTGGGCACTCTCAACGACGTGGGGCTGTCGTACATGAAACTCGGGCAATCAAGCGTAACGCTCTCGGGCGGCGAGGCCCAACGCGTGAAACTGGCCTCCGAGCTTGGCAAGCGAGCCACCGGCCATACGTTTTACGTGCTCGACGAGCCGACCACCGGCCTGCATTTTGCAGATGTGCAGAAGCTGCTGACCGTGCTGCAGCGCCTGGTGGACATGGGCAACACCGTAGTAGTGATCGAGCACAACATGGACGTGATCAAATGCGCCGACTGGATCATCGACCTCGGCCCCGAGGGCGGCAACGACGGCGGCCGCATCATAGCCGAGGGCCGCCCCGAGCAGATCGTGCAGAATACCGAATCCTACACCGGCATGTTCCTCAAGGAATACCTGGAGCGGGAGCGGAAGCTGGAGGTCGCGGCGCGGTGAGGCGGGCGGCGGTGCTTTAGACACTTTATCTTGAACAACGGCGTTTTTCGCCCCGCCTTTTGGTTGAAAAATCGGGAGCTTTGCCGTATTCTATAGAGAGCGCGTGAAAAAGCGGAACCGGAAGAGGGGAATCCGGCAGAGCAGGATGAACAGTTTTGATCGATAAAGAGATCAGACAAATCGTTTGGCGGTGCGCTGCGATCGTGGCGGCAGGCATCTGCATCGGCATCGCGTTTAACAGTGCGAGCCCGCTGGGCGTGCGATGGTCGAACCGGGCGGAGCGGCCGCCGGCAAATACGAAGACGAAGCGGCCGGCAGCGACGCCCGCCGAGCCGCAGGCTATCACGTGGGAGGAGGCACAGCAGCTCATGGAGGCGGCGGCCGCGGTGCTGGTGGACGTGCGGCCGCGCACGGCGTTCCACCTCGGGCATATTCCGGGGGCGGTTTCGCTGCCGGCAAAGGACTTGATGGAGCTGATGCCGGATTTTGTGGCGAAATACGACCGCGACACGCTGCTGGTGGTTTACTGCGGCGACCAGAATTGCGCGAGCTCGGAGCAAACCGCGAAGGTGCTGGCTGAAGACTACGATTACAGGAACGTGATGTATCTGAAGGGCGGTTTTGCAGAGTGGCAGGCGGCCCAACACGACGCGCCGGCTGAACCAGAGGATACGCAGTGAAGATCAAGTTCAACATCAAGACGGCGGTGCGCTGGCTGCTCGGCGTGCTGTTCATCTGGGCGGCGATATCGAAGCTGGCAAATCCCACGCAGTTTCTGGCCAGCACCTTGGCTTACGAGATGCCGCTGCCCGACGTGCTGACGCGGCTGGCGGCGATGGCCGTGCCGTGGGTGGAGCTGCTGTGCGGGCTGATACTGCTGGCAAACGTGTGGACCGAATCGGCGCTGGCGCTGTCGCTCGTGATGTTTGTGGCATTCATCTACGCCACGGGGCAGGCGTGGTTTCGCGGGCTGGATATCTCGTGCGGCTGCTTCGACCTCCACATGCTGGGGATCGGCAGCGGCTCGCCCATCGTGCGGTTCATCGAGTCGGCGCGGTTCGCGTTCTTCCGCAATATCGCACTCACGGCCGCTGTCGTTTACCTGCTCATCCCGGCGCTGCGTAGGAAAAGCGGCGCCCGGTCTGCCGATTGATCTTCATTCCGCCTCAACTCTGGTAACGCCCTTCGGCACGAACCACGCGGACACGGTATAGCCGGAATCATCGACCGCCATTGCGTGGAACTTCCCGCCGTGCACTCTGCACCTTTCATGGCCGAAGATTGTCAGCCGCGTTCTGCTTTTCGCGCTCACCTCGAACGCGACGCCGTTTTTGCCGACGCGATGGAAATTGCGGATCGCCGCGGGCTTGTCGGTAGCGAGCAGCGGCTTGCCGTCTTCGGCCACATTCAGGCCGCCGTCGGAAATGACGCTGTAGCGGTGGCCGAGAAGCTGCACGTTTTCCACGCGGCCGGCGTTGGCTATTCCGCAGCCGAAGCGCAGGCCCTCGCCAAACGGCTCCACGTCGATCAACTGCTCGAGTGCGATGTGCGCCAGCAGCGCGCCCCAGTGATAGTTGGCGTCGGACGATTTGACGTCGCAGCCTTCACCGGTGGTTGCGTTGTAGTTTTCGTGCACGTGGCTCTTGGCGCGCCATTCCTTCAGGAGCAGATCGAGGCTCTTCTGCGCAAACTTGCCGGCCACGTCGTCGAGGTCGTATCGCCGCAGGCCCTCGAACACGATGAAGTTCATGGGGCCCCAGATGCGGCCGCGCCAGTATTGCTGGTCCTTGTAGGCTTTGTCGTTGCGCGCGATGCTGGGAATTACGTATGTGCCCCAGAATTCCTTCGGGTTCAGCAGGTGCTCGTCTATCATCTTGCGGGCGCGCTCGGGATCGGGAATGCCGGCGGTAAGCGGGTAGAAGTTGCACGGGGAGATGCGCGGCGAGAGCTTGCCGTCCCAGTGGCGGTTGAGGTAGAGATTCGATTTCGGGTCCCACAGCATCTTTTCGATGCGTTCCTGGAGGGCGTGGCCCTTTTCAAACATCTCGCGTGCGATGTCGTCTTTGCCGAGCGCGGCTGCGAGCGCGGCCAGGCACTGGCAATCGAGCGCTACAAGCGAGTTCAGCCCCACGTCCTTCAGCTCGAGGCAATGCAGTTCCTCGTTGAATACGGCATCGTCCCACATGGGGGAGTTGTCGAGGCCGGATTCCCACATGGCGCCTTGGCGGCGGCCGATGTTTTTGGTGAGCCATTCGGCTTCGGTTGTTTTGAAGGGATAGGGATCGGAGCCCCATTCGAGCAGGCCGCTGTTGTTGTGGTCGCGTTTTTCAAACCAGAAGCGGTTCCATTGCACGAGGCGGTCGAAGCATTCGCGGATGAACCAGACGTCGCGGTGGGCCTGCCAGAGCTTGAGCACGCAATAGGCGCCTACGGGGGGCTCGGATCGGTCGCGGCTGACGGTTTGCGGCGTGACGTAATTCGGCACGTGGCCCTCGGGCACGATCTCGCCGAGCATGTCGAGCACGTTCGCATAGGCGACTTCTTTGCTCCACGTTGAGGCGAGCAGGCCGAGGAAGAAATTGTCCCACTCGAACAGCACGAAGCCGCCGCAGTTGCCGCGAGCCCACATTCTGGACACGGGCGTCATGATGCGGTCGGTGATCGGATCGTAGATGGTATTCCACGCAACGGTGGCCTGCAATGCGTGCAGGCCGTCGCCGAGGTTGCCGTCGGCGTGCAGAGCTTCGGTTGCGAAGTAAGCCTCGCGCCGGCCGGCGATGAACTTGTGCGCCTGTGCGACGCTGAGCGATGCGTTGCAGCAGACGGCGACGGGGCCGGTCATGGGCAAGGCGATGTGCGGCTGCACGGAGGGATCGCTGGGGGGAGGATCGTGCTTTGCCGAAACGCTGACGGCGTGGCGGGTGCCGGAGGCGGCGCGGGCTTCGATGGCTCGCGGGCCGGCCTTGATGCTGCCTTGGGTGCCCCAGAGCAGGGAAGCCTCGATGTGCAGGTAAAACGGCTCCTGCGACTTGGGCGTAACGAGCGCGGCAAACTTGCGGCCGTCGGCGGCGGTTTCAATTCGCAAGCTGTGGGCGCCGGTCTTGAGGTCGATGCAGGTGTATGAGCCGTCGATCGCGTGCGGGCCGAAGCGCTCGACTTCGGGCCAGCCGAAATCGGCCACGTACGTGCGGGTGGCGGCGTCCATCACCGCAAACCGCAGGGCGAAGTTGTCGGGCAGAAAAACGTGGCTCGTGAGGCTGCGCACGTCCCACGTATTCCATCCCTGTTTGAGCTTCTTCTGCAACTGCTTTTCGTTCATCCTTGACACCTCGATTTTCCTGGGGTTTGGCATCAGGTCTCGGTGAGGGATTTTAGCATTTTCGGCTGAAAGAAACCACTGGTAATTGCCGACGGGCAAGAGGCGTGGAAGGATGGCGAGGGAAGGCAGGAAGCTCGCGATGGTGCGAGGGCCAGAGGATGAAACCCGCAATACGCCGGGGCTGTGAAACTCGCAGGTGCAGCGGCAGGCTCAATCGTTTTGCTCGGGCAAGCCCATCATTGCGTGGCCGTGCGGCTCGTCGTGCATTCCGAGGTGCACCAGTACCTTTGCCAGAAGCTCCTGGAAATGTGGTTCTATGAGGCCTTTCAGCGTCGGGTTTGCATAGCCCACCCACGCCACGTTCGTGGTCGTGTCGAGCGGCGCATTCAGCGGCGAGCCGTCCGGCTGCGAAACGCACACGCCGGCCTGGCGTGCGATCAGCTCGGTGCAGAGGTCGTAAGGATGCGCGCACAGCCCCAGCTCAACGCCGCGCCGGCTCAGCCAGCCCGACATCAGCGGGCGTATGTCGGCGATGAACCGGTCGTGCCCGCAGGCAAGCTCGTAGAGCTGGCCGCCGGTCGAGATGTATTCGTCGTCGAAGATTGCCGCGCGGCCCTTCTGGATCGGCCCGACAAGTGTGTGCGCAAGGCTCTCTTCGATGTGCGATGCAATCTCTTTGCCGCCGGGGAAAAACTTGCTGACGGTGGCGAAGCCCTGGTCCAGCGTGCGTGCCCTGCTGGGCAGGGGGGTGAACCGCGAAACGAGCTTGCCGGTTGAAGTGTCGAACCGCTCGCAGATCGTGCGGCTGTCGGATGTGGCTATGAGGACATCGGCGAGTGATTGCTTGGAGGTGGGCAGCTCGCTCTGCACGGCCACGGTGATGTCGGCCAGTGTGCAGCCGGAAGGTTTCCACGGCGCGATTCCGGAGAGCGCCCAGGCGCTGCGCTTGTCGTAGGTGAGCAGCCGGCTGCCGTCGATCGGATCGACGATCAGCACGAACTTGGCGTCGCGCTCGGAGGCGGTCTGGGGGAAAACAACGTGATCGCCGTTTGCGGCGGCACCGGAAAGGCCCTCGGCCACCAGGACAAAACAGGTTTTCTCGTCGGCGGCCCACGCCGTGCAATAGTCGACGAGGTGCCGCTCGGCTGCCACGTCGAGGTCGTACTTCACGTTGCTTTCATTTTCTTCCACCACCTGCGACAGCCGTTCCATCGGCATTTCGCTGCGGCGGCGGACGATTGCCTGCCTGATGCCCGAGTGCAGCTCTTTCAGCCGCTCGATCACGCGATCCTTCTGTTCCAGTTGCATCCGTCAATCCTTTGCTGCCGGCAAAACGGCCGTGCAGAAAACCGGCCGCAACGCGGCCCACTGCCGGCTTCATTATTCAGCATCGGCAGTCTTCACGGCTGCGGCGATGAATTCCCTGAACAGCGGATGCGGCTGAAGCGCGCGAGATTTGAATTCAGGGTGGAACTGCCCGGCCACGAACCATGGGTGATCCTTCAGTTCGATGATCTCCACCAGTTTTTCGTTTGGCGACAGGCCGCTGAAGATCATCCCCTTCTCCTCGAATATCCGCCTGAAGCTGTTGTTGAACTCGAGCCTGTGGCGGTGCCGTTCGTGCACCGGGTTTTGCCCATAGGCCTGCATCACCCGCGAGCCGTCGACCAGCCGGCAGGGGTACGAGCCAAGCCGCATGGTGCCGCCCATGTCTGTTATGCGAAGCTGCTCGTCCATGTAGCAGATCACGGGGTAGGGCGAGTTCACGTCGAATTCCATGCTGTTGGCTTTTTCGAGGCCGCAAACGTTGCGAGCAAACTCGATCACGGCGCATTGCAGCCCCAGGCAGATGCCGAAGAAGGGGATGCGGTTTTCGCGTGCGTAGCGGATCGAGTTGATTTTTCCCTCGATGCCGCGCATGCCGAACCCGCCGGGCACCAGTATGCCGTCTGCGCCTTCGAGCAGCGCCGCCGCGCCGCGCCGCTCAACTTCTTCCGCCTCGACCCGCCGCACCACTATGCGGGCGTCGTTTGCCGTGCCCGCGTGCGTAAGCGATTCGTAAATCGATTTGTAGGCGTCCTGGTGGTCGATGTATTTGCCGACCACCGCGATCTCGACCTTCTTCGACGGATTGCGCAGGCGGTCTAGCATCTGCAGCCACGCGCCGAGCTCCGGCTCCGGGCATTGCAGCCCCAGCTTGTCGAGAATAATATCGTCCAGGCCCTGCTCGATGAACACGCACGGCAGCTCGTACACGAGGTATGGATAGGCGAGGTCCAGCTCTTCGATCACCGCCTTTTTCTCAACGTTGCAGAACAGCGAGATCTTGTCCTTCATGTCGTCGCTCATCGGCTTTTCACTGCGGCAGATGAGGATGTTTGGCTGGATGCCGATCTCGCGGAGCTTGCCCACGCTGTGCTGGGTGGGCTTTGTTTTCATCTCGCCGGCCGCGCGGATGTATGGCACGAGCGTGAGGTGAATGAACAGCACGTTGTTGTGGCCCAGATCGTGCGGCATCTGGCGGATGGCCTCGAGGAACGGCAGGCTCTCGATATCGCCGATCACGCCGCCGATCTCGGTGAGCACTACGTCTACGCCGCGGTTGGCCAGCCTTTTCACGCAGTCCTTGATTTCGTTTGTGATGTGCGGAATCACCTGCACGGTGCCGCCGAGGAAATCGCCGCGCCGCTCCTTCGCGAGCACCGAGCTGTATATCTGGCCGGTGGTGAAATTGCAGTCGCGGCTGGAGGTAGTGGTGGTGAACCTTTCATAATGGCCGAGGTCAAGGTCGGTCTCTGCGCCATCGTCGGTTACGTATACCTCGCCGTGTTGATAGGGGCTCATTGTGCCGGGGTCGACGTTGAGGTAGGGATCGAATTTCTGGAGGGCCACCTTCAGCCCGCGGCTCTCGAGCAGCATTCCGAGTGCCGCCGAGGTCAAGCCCTTTCCCAGTGATGAAACCACACCGCCCGTGATGAAAATATGCTTTGCCATTTGTCTAAGGTCCAAAGTCCAAAGTCCAAGATCAGAAGTCAGAAGTCCAAGCCAAGGTCCAAGGTCCAAGGTCAGAAGTCAGGAGCAGTTGGAAGTCCTGAAACCGTTGTAACTGATTCTTTCGTTCGATGTTCGATGTTCAGTGTTCGATGTTCGATGTTCACGTCGTTTTCAGATGTTCACGTCGTTGTCCGGTGTTGACCGTCGTTCTCTTTCTGTTACTGCCGTTTCCTGGTGCGTTCGACGAATCTGCGGTAGTCCTCCGGGGTGTCAACGCCGGCCGGCTCATGCTGTGCGATACCCACCTTGATGCGGCAGCCGTGTTCGAGCGCCCTGAGCTGCTCGAGGCTTTCGATCTCTTCGAGCGGCGAGCGCGGCCATTCGGCAAACGTCAGCAGAAAATCGCGGCGGTAACCGTAGAGCCCCACGTGCGCCAGAAAGCTGAAATCGGGTGCCGTGATGCGCTCGCCCAGTTTTTTTGCACCCGGCAAAGGCGACCGCGAGAAGTACAGCGCAAAGCCTTCGCCGTCCAGCACCACTTTCACGGTGTTGGGGTTCAGGAATCGTTCGCGGTCGCTGCTACGCACGGCAAGGGTTGAGATATCGGCCCGTTTGTCGGCGAGCAGTTCGGCGGCGGCATCGATCATTGCCGGCTCGATTTCCGGCTCGTCGCCCTGCACGTTGATGTAGGCGTCTGCGTCGTCGCCAAACGCCCGCGCCACCTCGGCAATGCGGTCGGTGCCCGATGCATGCTCGGCGGAGGTCATAGCTGCGTTGCCGCCGAACGCCTGCACGGCCTCGAAAATGCGGCGGTCGTCGGTTGCAACGATTACACGGCTGATCTTCGTGGCGGCGGCGGCACGTTCGTAAACGTGCTGGACGAGGTATTTTCCGGTTTCTTTGAGGAGGGGCTTTCCCGGTAATCGAGTGGACTGATACCGCGCCGGGATGACTACATAGATTTGCATGAAAATCGCGTGAATCGGCAGACTCGCAGCCGTCGGGCGGGCTTCTGCGGCGGGGGCTTGCCCTGGTTCCGCGGGCTGCAAGTCTGGGCCTGAAAGCGTTTTTTTGCCCGAATACCAATGTACTACAATCAGGAGCGAGAATCAACGGAAAAGAGCCGGGCGCGGGCGTCGGTCTGTTGCCGGCGGTCATTCATGAATATCGTCATTTTCAGGAAAATCAGCAACGGATGCGGGCGGCATCATTTTTTGTCTGCGCCTTCCATAATCTTCGCAACGCGATGGTACAGGTACGATGCTCCGATCATGAGCACGCCCGCGGCTACAAACGAGATGATCCTGTAGCCCTGCTCCAGGCCGGCGAGGTCTACAAACAGCAGCTTTATGCACGTGATGGCAAACAAGCCGAGCGCAGCCAACCGCACGCGGAATAGCCCGCGCCAGAAGCCTACGGTCAGCAGCGCCACCGCATAGAGCGCCCATACTATGGTGAGGGCCATCCGCGCGGCCAACTCGCCATAGCTGATCTTTTCCATGAAATATGAATGGCTTTCCTTGCTGAGCAGCACAAGAAGCCCCACGCAGAGAGCCCACGCCAAGAGCCTCGGCACCACCGACCGCTCCTCGTCGGTTGAATCCTTGCGAGACCGAATCACGGCTGCATAACTCGCAAATCCCAGCACCAGGATCATCGCAGCCGCAAATCGGATGTTGATGAACAAATGATGCCCGCCCTCGAAGTCGTACATGCCTGCGGCCAGCACCGTGGCCAGCAAGAGGGCGCCAAGGCCGGCCAGCCGCGCGGCGAGCGATCTCAGCCTCACGCCCGCCGCGAGGAATGCAAGCGCGCCAAACGTCCACAGCACCACTCTGAACCACGCCTGCGGCTTGATTGGGAACCCGAGCGAAGGTTGCTGCCATCGCGAATACAAATCGAACCAGCTTTCTACCTCCATCTGCGTGAGAACGAGGGCAAGAGCGCCGGCACCAATGCCGTTTATTATCGCGAAGATGGTGTCGACCTCGCCGCGCTCGGCTTTCCGAAAGCGATGTATGACGGCACACGCGCCGGCCGCCGTTGGTACGCACAGCACGGTGAGGAACTCGCTGTTGAAGAACGGAGCAAACGCTCCTGGGTGGAGAGGAAAATGCATCAGCCACAGGCGCGCAACCGCCAGCACCAGCACCACAACGCTTGCCAGGCGCGGCAGCATGCGATCGAACCGATAGCCCAGGTACAGCAGCATCACTGCCTCGGCCGACCACGCGATGGTGATGCCGTCGCCCTTCAGCAGCAGCGGCACCGTGATGGTAAGAAAGGTGATCGACAGGCCCACCAGCGTGAATATGGCGGCGGCATCGTCTTTTACGCGCTTGCTCGTAAGCACGGCCAGCAGAAGATAGCACGCGCTCATGCCCAGCGTGATCTGGCCCAGCAGCAGGCGGTTTTGCGAATGCAGGATCGCCCAGGCATAGGCGAATGTGACGAACGCAACGCCGAGAGCCACGGCAAACTGCCCCACCGTTGCGGGCTTGCGCTTGTGCAGTGTGTAGGCAAAAGGCAGAATCAGGAACACCGCGTAAAACACGCCGAGCCACCGCAATGTGGCGTTTTGGGCGGCTGGGCTGTAGAAGCTGAAGAACCAGGCGGTGAAAAGGGCGCCGGTGCCGATGCAGGCAATCACGGCGAGAGCGCGCCACTGCTTCACGAAAGCTATGGCCAGCACGGCTACGTCGATGATGGCAAGGTATCCGAAAAGCACGTCGCGGGCATCTTTGCCTGTGGAGCACAGCACGGGCGTGAGGAAGCCGCCGACAACGGCGAGAACGGCAATCGCGCGGGCGTCGTGCCGCAGCGCCAAGGCCATGACCGCAACCGAGATCAGCGTCATGCCGCCAAACGCGGGCGCCTGGCCGATCAGGTCGTAGTATTCCGTGGCCGCGTAGATCGAGATGTAAAGGATCGCCATGCCGCCGCCGATCAGCCCCTGCCCCAGCGGGCGCATCTCGCGGCTGATGAAACGCTCGCCCGCCGCCAGCAGCGCGATTCCCGCCACCGCGCCCATGATCACCCTCGCAGCGGGGCCGATCCAGCCTGCGTCGATGGCGTATTTCACAAAGAACCCGCTGGCAAGGATCAGCGCCAGCACGCCGGCCCACGTCATCCAATGCCGGCCGATGGTGTCCTCGAAACGCGACCAACCGCCGGAATACGCTGTGGCTGGCGGCACCTTGCGGGTCGATTGCGGCGGCATGCTTGGCGATGGCAGAGGGCCGTCATCCACCGGGTACAGCAGCACTGGGGCCTGCCGCTGCGGCCTCGCCGGCTCGGGTGCCGCCGGC
>DATLAR010000217.1:0-9692 GCA_035527355.1 Planctomycetota bacterium | reverse complement strand
TTCTGGACGAGCCGCGCGACGGCCTGCCGGCGGCTGTCCGACGCGGCGCAGAATTCCTTCACGTGCAGGCCGACCAGCTCGATGCCCTCGGCGTGCAGCTCGATTTGTGCGGCGGCGCGTGCCCGTGCGATGGCGTCTGATTCGGTGGTGAAAGATTTCGATTGCAGCTCGGTGAGGAGCTTCGAGCCAACGACCTCCTCGATCAGGAGGTTGCCGTTTGCCTCGCTGGAGATGCGGCCCAGGAAAATCTGCGGCGCGGTGATCCGCCAGAGGCAGAAGTAGTCCAGATCGCGCATCTCGCCGCCCATCAGTACTCTGAATGGGGGAGGATCGGTGCACAGGATGCGCGACTCGACGCGGTGCACCGAATGCCATGGTGCTTTGAAGAGGAAACCGGCGCCGGTGATGATCGTCAGCCCGCTGGCGACCGATTGGTCGAAGTTGCTGGCCTTTTCCTTGTGGTGAAGGATCACCTTCAGGGGGCGGCCAAAGCTGAAGATGACGGCGTGCTCGGTTTCTTCGATGTTGCAGGCGCAGAACTTGAAGAAGAGGACGCAGAGGATTGCGGTGATGAGGAAAAGGAGAGGGCGGTCTGATCTCATCGGCCGCTCTCCTTCGGCTCGGGGGCGTCTTCGAGCAGCACTTTCTGAACGTGAGGCAGCATTTTCTTGAGGGTATCGAGGTAGAGCGACCGCTTCACGTTGTCGGGCTGGGCGCGGTATTCGTCCAGGAGGCGGTCGAATCGCTCTACTTCGGCCTTGGCTTCCTGGATGTGGTTCTGGCTATCGGACTTTTGGCGGCGGACAATTTCATCGGCCAGGCGTGCAGAATCCTCTGCTTTCTGTCGGCGGTAGTTTTCGGCGAGCGCCACCGCCTGGAATGCGTCTTTGCCGGCGTGCGCCACGGAGTCGATCGCCGCCACCACTTCGGGCGGGAATGAGAGCTTCTCGATGTCGAAACCGACTATCTGTACGCCCATGGAGTATTGGGCCACGTGCTGCTTGAGGTGGAGCTCGGCGCGCGTGCGCAGTGCGGCCATCTGGCCGAAAAGATCGTCGGCGTTGTGGCCGGCCGACGCGGTGCGTATTGCGCTGATGGCGAGGTCGCTCACGACGGTTTCGACGGATTTGGTGGTGAAGAGATACTGATGGATTTCGGCGGGCACGACTTTATACCGGACGCAGGCCGAGCAATTGAGGGGGTGGCCGTCGGCCGATAGGATGCTTAGCGGCTGATTTGCACCGAGCAGCGCAGTGCGGACTTCGGTGACGTTTTCGATGCGGACGCGCTCGATGGGCCAGGGCAGTTTCAGCGAGATGCCCGGGCGGGCAGTGCGGACGTGGCGGTCGAACCGCAGCACAACGCCTACGCACTGCTCGCTCACGACGTAGCAAGAGGAGTAGACGAGGAACATGCCGAGGGCAACGGTGCCGAACGGCAAAGCCAGCCGCCGCACGGCGGAAACCGGCTCCTCGTCAAACGTGAAGTTCGCTTCCGCGTCCTGCATGGCGAGTTCTGCTTATGTAATGTTCACCGCCGAGGGCGACCATGCTACACACAGCGGCCGAGGGCGCGCAAAGAGCGTGCCGTGCTACAGCGGCCGCTTTCTTATCGGATGTTTCCCGCGTCAGGCTTCTGATTCAGTGTCTTCGTCCAGATCGAGATCATCGTCGTCTGCGTCTTCCGCGTCAAGCTCGTCCGGTTCGGCGTCGTCATCGGCTTCTTCGGGAAGCTCGTCTTGCGGCTCGAGTTGCGTGTCGTCGATCCCGTCTTGCGGAGCTTCGGCGTCGTCCTTGGGCTGGTCGTCTTCGTCCTTTTCGACTCTGGCGATGGAAACGACCTTGTCGCCTTCCTTCACGGATACGAGCCTCACACCGGCGGTATTGCGGCCGATGGGCCTGATCCTTTTGCAGCTCATTCGGATGATCATGCCGCTGCTGGTGATGACCATGATCTCGTCGTCGTCGTCGACGTCGATGAGGCCAACGACTTTGCCGTTGCGTTGGGTGGTCTTGATGTTCATCACGCCGAAGCCGCCGCGGCCCTTCACGGGGTATTCGCCGAAGGCGGTGCGTTTGCCGTAGCCGTTTTCGCAGATCGAGAGCAGCGAAGAGCGTTGGCCGATGATGACCATAGCGACGGCTTCGTCCTGGCCGCGCAGCCTGATGCCGCGCACGCCTTTGGCGGCCCTTCCCATGCAGCGGACGCAGCCGCCTCCGAAGCGGACGGCTCGGCCGTTTCTGCTGCCGATGAGGATGTCCTGGTCGCTTTGTGCGAGGGCAACGGAGATGAGGCGGTCTGCTTCCTTCAGGCCGATGGCGTTGATGCCGCCGCGCATCGGGCGGCTGAAATGGGCGAGCTTGCCGCGTTTCACCACGCCTTTGGCGGTGGCAAATATGATGTCGCGGTCGTCGAAGGTATCGACTGGAATCACGGATGAAACCCGTTCGCCGTCGCGCAATTCGAGGAGGTTGACGATGGCTCGGCCGCGCGATTGCCTGCTCTGCTCGGGTATGTCGTAAACGCGCAGCCAGTGCACGCGGCCACTGTCGGTGAAGAACAGGATGTATTGGTGAGTGGAGGCGACGAAAACGCGCTGGATGAAATCGCCGTCTTTGGTGCCGGCCCCGCTCACGCCCCTGCCGCCGCGGCCCTGTGTTTTGTAGCTGTCGAGGCCGAGGCGCTTGATGTAGCCTTGGCTGCTGAAGGTAACGACCATCGGCTCGTCGGCGATGAGGTCGGTTGGGTCGAAATCTTCGAGCACGTCGGTTGAGATGATGGTGCGGCGTTCGTCGGCGTATTTGCGTTTCAGTTCGAGCATCTCTTCACGGATTATCTCCAGCACGCGCGCGGGGCTTGCCAGGATCGAGCGGTATTCGCTGATCTGCTCGATGAGCTTGCGGTGTTCCTCGAAGATTTTCTGCTGCTCGAGGTTGGTGAGGCGCTGCAACTGCATCTGGAGGATGGCGTTTGTCTGCCGGATGCTGAACTGGTAATTCTGGATGAGGGCCTCGCGGGCGGCATCGGTGGAGGGCGATTTCTTTATCAGCTCGATGATTTCGTCGATGTGGCGCAGTGCGATCATCAGGCCTTCGATGATGTGCGCGCGTTCTTCGGCCTTGCGCAAGAGGTATTGCGTGCGGCGGCGGACGACCTCGATGCGATGGTCGCGGAAGCAGACCAGCAGTTCCTTGAGGTTCAGCGTTTTGGGGCGGCCGTGCACGAGGGCGATCGTGTTGATGTTGAACGAATCCTGCAGGGGCGTGTGCTTGTAAAGCTGGTTGAGCACCACCTGGGGGTCTTCGCCGCGTTTGAGCTCGATTACGAGCTTTTGGCCGTGGCGGTCGCTCTCGTCGCGGAAGTCGGAAATCCCGGATATCCTGTCGCCGTTCACCGCCTCGGCAATCCGTTCCTTGATGGTGGTGCGGTTTACCTGGTAGGGGATTTCGGTGACAACGATGCTCTTGCGGTCGTTCTTGCCTTCTTCGATGTGTGATTTGGCGCGGATGACTACGTTTCCGTGGCCGGTGAGGAAGGCGTTGCGAATGCCGCTGCGTCCGACGATGGTTCCGCCGGTCGGGAAATCGGGGCCTTGGATGAATCGCATGAGGTCGCCGATCTTGATGTGCGGATCATCGATGAGCGCGACGAGGCCGTCGACGACTTCACCGAGGTTGTGCGGAGGGATGTTTGTGGCCATGCCCACGGCGATGCCAACGGATCCGTTGACGAGGAGGTTCGGGAATTTCGAGGGCAGCACGGTCGGCTCGTCGCGGCTTTGGTCGTAATTCTTGATGAAGGGCACGGTATCCATGTGGATATCGGCGAGCATTTCGGCGCCGGCGTGCGAGAGGCGGGCTTCGGTGTAGCGAACGGCGGCGGGCGGGTCGCCGTCGATGGAGCCGAAGTTTCCCTGGCCGTCGATCAGCACATAGCGCGTGTTGAACGGCTGTGCCATGCGCACCATGGTCATGTAGATGCTCTCGGGGTGCGGATGGTAGTTGCCGGCGGTGTCGCCGGCGATTTTGGCGCTTTTTCGGTACTTGGCGGTGGGGCCGAGGTTGAGGTCATTCATCGCTACGAGGATGCGCCGCTGCGAGGGCTTGAGGCCGTCGCGAACGTCGGGCAGCGCCCGATTGATGATGACGCTCATCGCGAAATTGATGTATGAGTCCTTCATGTCCTCTTCGATGAGGACATCTCGGACTTTTTGAACAAAGTCTTGCATAAACAGGCTTCTCCTCCCGGCATGAACAAGGCAAGGGAGCGCTCAAGATACAGGTTCAATTATACCAGATTTGCACCGATTCTTCAAGCGTTTTCACCGGGCAAAAGACGGAGCGCTGAAAGTTGTAAGCTCTTGAGATTACGGGACTTATGGCAGGCAGGCGGGATTGCTGGGGCAAAAAGAGCGGCCGGAGCGAACTGAGCGAGCGGAATGGGCGGGGTGGACCTGCTTGGATGATGGGTGCATTGCCGGTGGTCATGTTGGTGCAAATCCTTATCTTATTGAATTTACCCTTGACCTCATTGATGTCGATAGCTATATTGTGTGGCTGCAAAATCAACACGGGGAAAAAGAAAAATGCAGCAGCGAAGGACCAAGATTGTCGCTACAATCGGCCCCGCCACGTGGGAGCGCCCGCGGCTGGAGGAGATACTGCGTGCGGGTGTTGACATTGTGCGGCTGAATTTCTCGCACGCGAACCGCGAGAAGTTTGCCGAGATTGCAGCCGCGGTGCGCGATATCGCGCCATCGCTGGGCCGGCCGGTTGCCGTGCTGGCCGACCTGCAGGGCCCCAAGATCCGCACAGGAAAACTGAAGGACGGCAAGCCGGTGATGCTGGTGCCGGGCGCGGAATGCACGATCACCACCGACCACACCGATGGCACCGCCGAGCGTCTCGGCACCACCTACGCAAACCTCCCGGCCGATGTCCGCGCGGGCCAGCGAATACTATTGGCCGACGGCACCAAGGCGCTGGAAGTGATCAGCAGCACCGGCACCGAGGTGAGGTGCAGGGTGATCGTTGGCGGGCTGCTGGCCGAGCACCAGGGAATCAACCTTCCGGGTACTGACGTGAGTGCGCCGTCGCTCACCGAGAAGGACGTGGACGACCTGGACTTCGCCCTTTCGCTGAAGGTGGATTTCATCGCGCTGTCGTTTGTGCGCAGGCCGGAGGATGTTTCGGCCCTGCGCCGGCGCATCCACGACCGCGGCGCCGACGTGCCGATCATTGCGAAGATAGAGAAGCCGGAGGCGCTCGAGCACATCGAGGCGATAGTCGATGAAACCGACGCGATAATGGTTGCGCGAGGCGACCTTGGCGTGGAGATGCCGGCCGAACAGGTGCCGGTGGAGCAGAAGAAGCTGATCGAGCGCTGCAATTTTGCCGGCAAGCCGGTGATCACCGCTACGCAGATGCTCGAATCGATGGTTGGCAGCCCGCAGCCCACGCGTGCGGAGGCGTCGGACGTGGCGAACGCAATTTTCGACGGGACCGACGCGGTGATGCTGTCGGCCGAGACCTCCATTGGCAAGTACCCGGTGGATGCGGTGAAGATGATGGCGAAGATCGCCCTCGCGGTGGAGCAGGCGTCTTACGACGAGTGCCGGCGCGACAACCAGGGCGGCTGGCAGTTGAACTATGATCTGGTAGTGCCCGGGCTGCGGCGGCCGGGGGAGTCTGACATCGGGGCCGCGGTGGCCGATGCGGCGGTGAGCGCCGCGCAGCGGCTGTGTGCCTCGGAGATTGCGGTTTTCACCATATCGGGCGCCACCGCGATGAAAGTGGCCAAGCGCCGGCCGGCTGCAATCATTTATGCGCTCACGCCAACGGCCGAAACTTATAATCGGCTGGCGCTCGTGTGGGGCGTGCATCCCGTGCAGATGGCGCTGTGCGAGCAGACCGACCGCATGCTTGCCCAGGGCGAGGAGCTTCTGCTGCAGAAGGGGATGGTGCAGAAGGGCGATGTTGTTGTGATCGTATCGGGCGCGATGCCCGTTAGAGGCGCTACCAATCTCGTCGAGATTCGGCGGCTTGGCGCGTGAAGTTTAGCGGCGGAATTTTCCATGGCAACAGTGTTATGAGGAGTGTATTCATGCTTGGCAGAATGATGCTCGCCGTATGTTTTGCGGTGTTGATGCTGGCGGTGGGATGTGCGAAGGAAGAAAACTCGGCGAAGACCCCGCCAAGGCAGTACAAGGAAGTGCGCGAGGATGAGTCGGTGGTGCAGGAATTGAAGAAGGCACCGGAGCAAGCCGCACCCGAAAAGCAAGCTGATGAAGAAAAGGGTTCTGAAACAATAACCGAAAAGCTCGGCCAGGAAGAAGCCGACGAACCAGAGGAATCGGAAGCGCGGGAGGACCCCGCTGGAAAAGACGAGGAAATGAACAAGAGAGACCTGCCGCCCGGGCTGTATGCTATTTTCGAGACGACCGAAGGCGATATAGTGGTGGAGCTTTACGAAGACAAAGCCCCCGAGACCGTCGGGAATTTTGTGGGCCTTGCAACCGGCGGGAAGGAATACATAAATCCGAAAACCGGCCAGGCAATGAAGAGCAAGTTCTACGATGGGCTCACCTTCCACCGCGTGATCCCGAACTTCATGATCCAGGGCGGCGATCCACTGGGCACCGGCACCGGCGGCCCCGGGTATCGCTTCAAAGACGAGTTCGACAAATCGCTGCGGTTTGACGGCCCCGGCTACCTCGCAATGGCAAACGCCGGCCCCAACACGAACGGCAGCCAGTTTTTCATCACCGTGGCGCCCACCCCGCACCTCAACGACAAGCACACGATCTTCGGCAAGGTGATCGAGGGGCAAGACGTGGCCGACGCCATCAGCAAGGTGCCTGCCGGCCGCGGCGACAAGCCGCTGGAGCCGGTGGTAATCAAGCAACTGCTGATCGAGCGCGTGAAATAGCAGCAACCGCCAAAAGCAAGGATGGCCGAAATGGAAAACTTCGCCGACCGGCTGATCGAAGCCGTTGAGCGCAAGGGCACGCCCGCATGCGTGGGGCTGGACCCGCAGTTTCGCCTCATCCCCGGCGAGATTCGCAGGCGAGCGGTCGACAGCGCGGCAACGGGCGCGCAGGCGGCGTGCGTGGCTGCGTTTTGCCAGGAGGTGATCGAGATCGTGGCGCCGCTGGTGGGCGTTGTGAAGCCGCAGGTGGCGTTCTTTGAGCAGCTTGGCACCTCCGGCATGCTCGCCTATGCCGATGCAGTACGCCGCGCCCGGCAGCACGGCCTGATCGTGATCGGCGACGTGAAACGCGGCGATATCAGCTCCACGGCCGAGGCTTACGCCGCCGGCCACCTGCGCGAGGCTCACGGAGACGGGCATTTCACCGTCGATGCCGTCACCGTGAATCCCTACCTCGGCAGCGATGGCGTGAGGCCTTTTATCGAGGCGGCGAACGAAACCGGCCGCGGCGTTTTTGTGCTCGTGAAAACCTCCAATAAATCATCCGCCGATTTCCAGGACCTCAAGCTCGCCGACGGCGACGAGCTGTTTGTGAAGGTGGCCGCAAAGGTGAACGAGTGGGGCGGCGCGGTAACAGGCAAGCGGGGCTATAGCTCGGTGGGCGCCGTGGTGGGCGCCACGCACCCGCAGCAGGCGGTGCGGCTGCGCGCGCTGATGCCGGGGGTGCCGTTTCTAGTGCCCGGCTACGGCGCTCAGGGCGCCGGCGCGGCCGACGTGATGCCGTGTTTCAGGGAGGACGGCCTGGGTGCCGTGGTCAATTCGTCGCGTGGCGTGATCTACGCGTGGACGCGCTCTCCATACAAGGAGCAATTCGGCGAGGAGCGATGGCGCGACGCCATCGAGGCCGCCGCCAGAGATATGATTTCCGATCTGCACCAGGCACTTCAGCAGGCAAGGAAGCTGCAAGCAGGCCCGCCGCGAACCTGACGGCCGGCCGCATCCCATTTTATGCTCCCACTCATCCTCGCGCTCCAGGTGAATCTGCTGCTGCTCGTCTTGGCGAAGAACCTCCGTTGGGGGGGCGTGTCGGGCGTTGCCGCGTGCGTGCCGGTTGGCGTTGCGGTCATGCATTTCGCGGGAATGGAAGCCTACGTGCCGTTCGCGGTTTTTTCGGCGGGCGGCGTGCTGGTGGGCTTGGCTGGGAGCGCTACGGAGCCGCCACGGAACTGCTTCTCGGCGGCAAACGTGGGGGCAGGGTGCCTGGCGCCGTTGGTGATGGCTGTATTCTGGGATTGGCTGCCTGACCCCGAGCCTTGCCACGCGGCGCTGATAGCAGGGTTTGGCGCCGCTTTGGGCAATGCGGTATTCGTGGGGTTGTCGCACGCAGCGCGCGGCGCGGCGAGCAGCGCGGGCGGCGTTCGGCTGTCGTTGAACGGCGCGATATCGGCTACGGCCGCCGGTTCGCTGGTGGCATTGGCGGGCTGGGCGGCGGGGGGGATATTGTTTGCCCACGTGTGGACGGTAATTGCGGCGGTGGCCGGCGCAAGTTTCTGTTTTTCGCTGATAGCGGCTGTCTTGCGCCGCCGCGCGGGCATCGCCATCCGGCTAGGCAATCTCGTCTCCACGTCCATCGCCTGCGCCGCCGCCGGCGCCCTCGCGTGGGCCGCGAGGTGAATACAGCCACGGCCGGGGCGGCCGTGCTACATCAATGGTGCGAGAAGCATCGCTCGCCGGTGAAGACCATTGCTATGCCGTGCTGGTTGCACAGCTCGATGCATTCGTAGTCCATCACGCTGCCGCCCGGCTGCACGATTGCGGCGATGCCGGCTTTCACGCACTCTTCGATGGAGTCGACCGCGGGGAAGAAGGCATCGGATGCGAGCACGGCGCCTTTGAGCGTTTCCTGCCCGGCGTATTTTTCGCGCACTTTCCCAATCGCCTGCCGCACGGCGCTCACGCGGTCTTGCTGGCCGGTGCCCGCGGCCATCACCACGCCGTTCTTGCCGATGATCGCGCCGTTGGAGCGCACGTTGAAATTCACATACCAGGTGAACAGCATATCGGTGGCTTCCTGGGGGGTGGGTGCGCGTTTGATGGTGATCTTGCCCTTCTTCGCGTGGTCGGCGTAGGCGGGTTTGAAGTCGCTGACTGATCGCACCGATGAGAGGTAGGGGTCGGCCAGCACGATCGAGCCGTCGAGCAACACCTTCACTTCGCTGAATTCGCCGCCCGGGTCGCCGGTGAATTTGGGCACCTTGTCGAGGTTGTCGATTTTGGTGATGCGGATGTCTTTGTTCTTGCCGTACTTGCTGGTGTCGTTGAATCGTTCGAGCACGCCGGGCTCGTATCCGGGTGCTACCACGCCTTCGACGATAGTGGACATTATTTCATCGGCGGTGTCGAGATCGACGGGTTTATTGAATGCAACGACGCTGCCGAATGCGGCGATGGGGTCTCCGTCGCGTGCGTTGATGTAAACCTGCTCGAGGGATTCGCTGGCGGCCTGTACGGCGGCGCCGCTGGGGTTAAGGTGCTTCATGACGGCGCAGGCGGGGCGGTCGAAATATTTTACGATGCCGAGGCCGTGGTGGATGTCTTCGAGGTTGGTTTCGGAGAGGCCGCTTTTGCCGCTCTTGAGCATCTGGTAGTTGCCGATGACCAGCCAGGGTGCGTCGGCAGGCTTGAAGAACGCCGCGGTCTGGTTGGGGTTGGTGCCGTAGCGAAGGTCTTCAACCTTCACGTATTTGCGGCCCATGAACTCGAAT
>DATLAR010000216.1:0-4051 GCA_035527355.1 Planctomycetota bacterium | reverse complement strand
GTGCCGGCAGCCGCATCGCGGGCGGGAAACGCCACGCGGTTGGTTCAGTGGTTCGGCGTGCTTTCGCATTGCCGGAGCTTCGCTTCCTCGTAACTCTGGTGCTCTCGATGGGCAGGCATGCCAGCGTCAGCCGCGTGCGATCTCGCCGGCACGGGCGGCGGTGAACAGTTGAAGTTGAGTCATCGCCCATACCTGCCGCGAGACAAACGGCTGGATCGCATCGACCATCGCCATCGGCACCGGCTTCACCGCTTCGAGATCGGGAGCGTCGCTGCGGCCACGCTTGAGGCCCTCTACCGCCTGCAGCGCATGCAGCACCGAGCTGGGGATCACCTCATCGCTCACGGCCCACTTGAACACGTGGCGGATGCGGTTTACCTGCTTATTAGTGTAGCTGCGGCACCAGCCCATTTCAATCATCTTCTGGCGCACCGTCTTCAGGGCACGCGGACCGAATTCCGTTGCGGGCGTGTTGCCGTAGAGCTCTTTCATCGGCCGGAGCGCGAGCCTGAACTGCTCGAGTTCCTTGCAGCGGCCATCGGTGAGGGTGCGGTAATACTGTCCGGCGTGTGTCCAGAAGCGGGCGAGCAGTTCCTTCACGTGTTATGTGCGCTCGCGGACGAGCGGGTGTTCGGGTCGGCAGGAAGCTGCCGGCCGGCGGCCATCCACTCGGCCAGGGCCTTGTGGTATCGCTGCTGTGTGTCGGCGCCGGCAAAGCCGGCGGCATCGGGCTTGCCGCAGTAGATGGCCTTGCCGCTCAGGACGACGTAGGCCTGTCCACTGGCCTTGTGTAAACGCAAAGAAGGCACGCGACGATTCTTTTCAGAATTCCTCACGTGCCTTCTTGATTCCGCGCGCTGACTCGCGATGTTGTTCACGGCCGTTTCTCCACGGTGTAGGCGAGTGTGAACTCGCCGCGAGTAAGTACTCGCGTTTGCCTATGGGTTACGGCCGCTCCGCCCCGAGGGGCGGTCGTCGCAACTAGCGACGTCAGCCAGACTTACGACTGGTAGCGGGGGTGGGATTCGAACCCACGACCTCCGGGTTATGAGCCCGACGAGCTACCGGACTGCTCTACCCCGCGATTCAGTATGTATTATAGCAGAATGTGGGGAAATGTCAAGTACTTTTAATTGCCCGTTCCTGCTCTCCGCAGCGCCGAGCACTCAAAAACCGTGGTCACTTCCGGCATCGCGGTCAACAGGTGGACCCCCGGGGGCGGAGCACTATCCTATACTTTCGCACCTCCTATGAGCGAATACCAGGACGTGGATCGGCTGGCATTGCGGAGGGGGGGCGCGACGCGGAGACGTTTGCTGAGGAAGGAGGGGGGCTGGGGCAACTAATTGCGCCGTCGACCTCAACCCCCCGGCTCGCGTAGTTGATCGGCTGTGCTCGGTTGCCGAGCTGCCGATGGGTTTCTGCGTTAGACGTATCTGGTATCGACGCGTCCGGCGGTGTGTTGAGCTAATTCTGCAGGCAGGCGGTGCACGACGAAAAGACCCTCGGCACGGGGAATCAGTCGCGTGCCGAGGGCTTTATTCTCATCAGGAGCGGGGGATTACGCCTTGATTGCGTTGATCTTCTTTGCCAGTGCGGATTTCTTGCGCGCTGCTACGTTTGCGTGTATGAGCTGCTTGGTGCCCGCACGGTCTATGAGCTTGGTTGCCGCCTGGAATTCCTTCTCGGCGGCGGCGCGGTCCTTGGCCTGAACTGCTGCCAATACCTTCTTGACCTGCGATTTGAGCACGCCCTTCTGGCTTCGATTCTGCTGCTGCTTCTTTGCGGTTTGCCTCACTCGTTTGAGAGATGATCTGGTGTGGGGCACTAAATTCTTCTCCTGTTTCCTTTTTTGCTATTGAACCATCCGAAAGGCGCGTTGGCGTCGTTGCGGGCGCCGTTGGGCTTTCGAGATCGGTTCCGGCTGCTATGAGCCGGCTTGGCTGCCCAGTTGGGCATTTCGTTTCTTGTAAAGGGCCTCGATCTTATCCTTCACGTCGAGGAAATTGATGTCGGCATTGAACAATTTCTTGTATGCGCTCTCGGCTTTCTTGAGGTCGCCCAGTTTTTCGGCGGCGAGGCCGAGGTTGTAGAGTATCTGCTTGTCTTCGCGGTCGATCGTTACGCTGTCTTTCAGTGCATCCTCAAACATCTGAATGGCGAGGTCGTGCATGCCTTTTTTGAACAGGCACATTCCGCAGTAGGTGGTGGCCGAGCGTTTGTGCAGCGGCGACTTCACGGCCTGCTGGAATTCGCCGAGGGCGTCGTCGATCTCGCCGGCGTTGTAATAGAGCACGCCGAGCTTGTAGCGCAGCGGCAGATCGGTTGGGCGGACTTTTACGCGGGCTTTGTATTCCACGCGGGCAAAGTCGTTTCGCTCGGCTGTGAGCTGCTTGATGCGTTCGGCGGCCGAGGGGTCGGCGGTGCCTTTGCGCTGTGCCTCTTTGATATCGCCGATCTGCTCCGCGTATTCCTCGATTCTGAGGTCGCCGAGGCGCTCGTCGATGGCGGCATCGTTGGGGTCGATGACCTTTGCTTTGCCGTATTCGGATCGGGCTTCATCGAAGCGCTTGCCGCGGCGGTAGAGATCGCCAAGCTGGATAACGACTTTCTTGTTTGTGGGGTCGCTCTCGATGTCGCCTTTCACGCGTTCGATATTGCGTTGGAGGTCGTCTTTGCTGCGGATCACTTCTTCTTCGCCCGAGCGGTCGTCCATCTGCTCGGAAACCTTGACGACCTTCTTGAAGTCGCCCTTCTGCCCAACGCTTTCCCAGCCTTTCTTTATGGTCTTGCGTGCTGCGAGGTCGCGAAGCTTCGACTCGATTTCGCGAGCTTCGGGCTTAACCTTCACAAGACGCTCGTAGCATTCGGAGGCTTTCTCAACGTCGTCAATGCCTTCGTAGAGCCGTCCGAGCATGGCCATAACCTTTGTATCGGTCGGGTTCTGCTCGAGTACGCTTTCGTAGGCCCAGATGGCGGTGGGCACGCACTGAGGGATACCGGCGGCCGCCTTGCCGAGGTTGCGGAGCGCCATGACGTTGTTCGGGTCAAACTCGAGGAACTTTTCGCTCTCGAGCATGGCCTGGTCGTGCTTTTTCGCCAGAGTGAGCAGGTGCATTTTGATGAACGGCACCAAGCCTTTGATGTAAGCGGACGCTCCGGCGGATTTGACGCCCTGCTTGCGGTATTTCTGCTTCACCGCATCACGGAGCTTCTTGCGCGAGTCGAGGTTGTCAGGCCGAACCGTGAGGATCTCCTGGAGCAGGCGGATTGCGTAGTCTTCGTTTCCGCGCTCGATCGCCTCGCATGCTTTCTCGTACTGCTTCGAAATGTCCATAGAGCGACTCCTTTGATACTCATATAGTTATATCAAAGCATGGGGCCGGTGTCAATAGGAATTCCGGCTCGGTTTGGCCCCGGGCCGGTTGGTCGATGTACGTCTTTCCCGCTGATCGGCAGCGCCTCCAGGTGTCTTCCCTCCCGATCAGCACTCCCTTTTCATTCGCTCGCCAACGAAACCGCCCCTCACTGGACCTGGTAGCCGCGCCACTCCTCCCCCCTGCCTGCCCATAGCATTTTTGCCCCCGCTCGGTCATAATCTTGCGCGCTGCTGCGAATTGATGGTAAAGGCAACGCAATGCCGCGGAGTGATCCACCAGGGAACGATCTGGAAGTCCTGCCCGATCACGGGAGGATGTGCCCGGGGCGAGTGTCAGATGGTGCGCGAGTACCGGTAAGTCGGATTTGGTCGTCCGGGCATGAGACAGCGGAGCGTGCGAATCGTGGCCGATACGCCGATCTCGCCGGAGGCGACAAAAGCTTTCCTTGCGATTTCCTCCAGTTTTTCGGGCGGCATCTGCACTCGAGCGTTCAGGATAAGGGTGGCCTGCGCGCCGGTGAGTGATTGGCCGCCGCGCAGCGCGATTTCGCCGCCAAGGCGCGTGAGATTGGCCGTGCATTCGTTGCCATCGCACTCTACCACCAGCTTAACGTGCCCGATCTCGGCGTTGTGTTGCTTGAATGCCCCGTGCAGGTGGTCCAGAAGATTCCG
>DATLAR010000215.1:0-5372 GCA_035527355.1 Planctomycetota bacterium | reverse complement strand
TAGAAAGCGCGGGTACCTGTCGCCTGCGACGTCGCTCTTAGGGACCTAGGGCCTCTGATATGCGTATGTCCGGCAGCGCCGTTGAGCTCTCGGCCTCAGACCTCTCCGGCTTCCTCAGTTGCGTACATCTTACGGCTTTGGATCTAGCCGTGGCCCACGGGAAGCGCCATCACCTGCTTTTTCTTTCTGCTCCTTTTGCTCTTTCTGCCAGGCTTCGATTTTTCGCTGCGTGATTTCGCGCATGTGCTCACGCTCGATCTCGCGGTGCTGCCGATGGCTATCGGCAAAGTTTTCAGCCTGAGCGTGGCGCTGCTTCACGGCATAGTGCAGCGCTCTGACATGCGGGTCGTTCATTGGAACCAGCCCGCGCCAATGGCGCGCAGCGCGGCCACGCGCGTTAGTTCAAGCTTGGGCGGTAAGGCCATGCCGCTCACCGATCAGGAAACTTTCTCGGATGTTGAAGGCGCGCGTAAGGCTACGCATCGTCGATCAACGAACACGAAGCGCCGCTTGGTCGCCCCGGGATCGGACAGTTTCGGCGTGATGGAAAGGATGGCCACTTTCCAATCCATTAGACCATCCTGCGGCGCACCCATCGTGCCCGCAAGCACCGAGACGCCCCGCGCCTCTAGGCCTTGCACGCATGTGAGGATGCTGCCGTACAGCTCCCGCCGTCTGTCCTTCTCACGCGGATCGGGATTGGAGAGAATGAAGGACGCGAGATCGAGCCATTCGCTGAGGTTGCTCACCTGATCGTCGTAAGCGCGACCAATGTCAGGGCGGTGCACGAGGCAGCCATCACACATTGCGAGTTCTCGAACCTGCCGCTGGGTCCGCAATGGCCTGACACTAACTGGCTCCAGCTCGCCATACTTTTCCGCGAGCTTTTCGGCAGCTTGCTCAGCCGAGATGCGTAGCCTCGGCGCGGTGAAATAGCCTCGATCGTACCCCAGTGCTTCTGCGATACGGTCGAGCGCTTCGTCGCTCACTTTCTCTCCGCGCTCGACGCGCTCAACTGTCGATACAGACGCTGTCGCAAAGTTGGCCAGAGTGCTTCGCTTCCATTGCCGCAGCCCCCGCGCCAAGCGGACGCAAAAGCCAACCAGCTCTGGCGCCGGCACCACAGGTTGATCGGCAGGACCTTGCTCCAGCCGTGATATTTTCTCCAGAAGTTCGTTCATGCTCATTGCCTGCTCTCCTTTCATACGCGGAGAATGCGGCCCCGGCTTCTTGCAAAAAAGGCCAGAAAATCCTTCAGCAGTCCAGCTTTCTTACGCTCTGCATGCGCAGCGGCGGTTTATGTCAACACCCTCTCTTCTCGTGTCTGAATCCGTTCCCATCCAGCCTTTTCACTTGGACGCATCGCACCTTCGGCGGCTGTGCGGCTGCAAGTTTTCCCTACCGGAAGCACTCCTCCTCTTCGTTGCGGTCGCTACGCGATGCAGGCCGCCGCCAAGGCGCAGAGCCGGCCTCATGAAGGCCGCGATGGGCGCGGTCAGAACGAGGAAGAAAAACCATGAGAATACTGACGCAAACCGAGCTTTCCCGCATGACTCGCATGGAACTGATGACGCTGCTGCAAATGATTTCTGCGCAGCTTACCGATCTTGCCGAAGGTTCGCCTGAGCTGCGCGCGGCGCACTTCAACCTGACAAATATCCGTAGGGCTCTCCGCCGCCCGGCGGGTCCAGGGCTGAGACCCTAACCGCGCGGCCGCCGGCATCGACCGTCGGCCTCAGGTGAACTTTAAGTTAAAGTTGGGGGGCTACTACGCAAAGCCATCGAGCCGATCGCGGCATAGGCTCAGCATTTGGTCTATGCGGGATGCGATGTCTTCCGCAAGCGGAACCACCGGCGGAAGCCCAACTGTATCAAGGCCCCTCGCGAAGCCGCCGAGAACCTCGTCGATTGCAGCGTTGGCGTCTCCCGCGGAAACACCTGCGGTTGCCGCAAGCTTGAGAAAATCGGCACGGCGCAACCGGTTGTCCTTACCGTTCAGCTTTAGGGCCATGCGGTCATGTTCAAGCCCCGGGAAAACCCGCGTCGTCACTGAGTCATAGAGAGGCGCCAGTCTAACAGTCTCGAAGGTGTCACCTGCGGGCTGCGCTATCTTAAGAAGCGCCAAATTTTTAAGGTGCATGTCGCCATCGGCGATCAACCAGGCGAACAGCGCGCGCTTGATGACAAGGACCAGGTCATCCTCCGGCGCTGTAGAAAGCGGCCTAATGGCGCGCGCAATGCGCTCGATCGTCCCATCATACTTAGCTTGCGGAGGAAGATCGAGAACAGAGCACAAGTCTTCTAGTGCAATGCGCCTCCTATCGTCCGGTGCCGTGCGGATGTCAAAACGTTCGACGATCAGCGCGGGCGGCATGTCATCCGGCATGGAAACCAAAGCCGTCGCCGGCGCCTCCAGCCCGGCGAGACGGCCGAGCGCCAGCGCGAGATATTCGATGATGGGCAGTGCTTGGAAGCCGCTCATGCCGGCCGGCTTGAGAATGTGCGTAAAAGGCTTGTCCGTGCTGGCAACGAGACTGCCGGTTTCATCAAGAAACAGAGGAGCCTTGATTTGAATGCCCGACATGCGCGGTGTGTCCGGGTTCGCGTAAAGCCGCGCGAGATTGTCTTCGAAGCTTTGCTCGATGTCGTCACGCCGCGGCCCGCGATAGGTTCCGGTGAAGAGCCCGTCCTGGCTGTAATTTTCAAGCCGCGTGCCAAGCACATCGGCGGGAAGCGCCGCCAGGTCTGCGGCGCGTTCGCTAATCGTGATGTTAGACATGTAGCGCTTGCCGGAGCGCAGGAGCGCGCGCTCGTCGCTGTCCTTGATCAGGACGCGCTCTAGCCAGCCCTCAGGCAAGAGCGAAAGAATAAAAGGCGGCAGTTTTCCTGGCGTCCGCTGCTGAACAAGCGGCAGGTCAAAATTCTTTTCTGCGCGCCAGCGCCATTCGAAACCATCATGGCGTAATTCGCCGATCGGCCGCCCGTGCCAGACGACCGCGAAGGCCGTTGCGGCCTGGTTGCGGACTTCTATTGCAGCCGGGCTCTTAAGGAGATAGCGCTCGGCCTGCTCCCCTTCCCGGTACCAGCCGTTTTCGCGCGCCAGCGACCAGAGCGCATCAGCGGCGGCTTTCGCATCGCCGTATTCTTCGATTACGCGCTGCGCGATTTCGGCGCGCGTGTTTTCGTCGATCGAGGTGGCGTGTTCACTACGAACCCGGAAGGCTTCAAGAAAGCGCTGGCGGATCGAGGAAACATCGACCCTGAATTCACCCATCTCGTCCTTGATGACGGCGGCGGCGGTGGAGGGATGGTCGGGGGCTACGTTCTGGATGATTTCCAGCCCCCTGATCCGGGTCCGCTGACTGCGGGGGCCGCTTATGAAGAGGCGGCCATCGCGCAAGGGGGCGAGCAAGACGGCGCTGACTGCGGAAAGATAGGCGCGCGGGTAGAGATACCGGGCTATGCGGACGGCGTGGCCAAGGACGGTCGCGTCAACATCATCCCCTGAATCGACGTAGACGCCGCGCATGAGTTGGACGATTTTGCCGGTTTCGGCCTGATAATGGGCGCGGGTTTTATCGAGATTTTCGCCAACGAGGTACAGCAATTCTAACCTTCCCGTATTTCACATACGCGAAAGTTATAATTTCCCGTCCCCCGTGTCAAGAAATTCTAACTTTTCCGTATTTCATATACGCGAAAGTTAGAATTCAGAGAGCCTAGGACTCTCGGGGGGATGATGGCCGTGAACACCACCGCCCCCATGGCCACGGTGATGATCGCCCTAACCATGATCGCCGCCGCCATGGCCGACGGCGACGACGGCGATGATGATGATGATCTAAGCGGCGATGACGTCGGCACCTACCTGCAGGCCATGCAGGTAATCGACGGCCCTTTGCGCGTGCGCGGCGGCGGTAAAGATCGCGCGCTTATCGCTCCGGAATATTTGCAGCCAAGAGCCGATATAGGCGGCATGATCCGGCCGGTCTTCGAGCTTCAGGCCGAGATCGGCACACACGAACGCCGCGCCGAGTTCGGCAACCAGTTCTTCCTTGGCGTAACCGACATCGCCATAGCGCTGCTGTTCGAAGCTGCGATCAAGCCGCGATGGATGACGAGTCCAGTGAATGCTTTCATGACCGAGCGTGGCGTAATAGCTCTGCGCGTTAAAGAACGCATCGAAAGACGGCATGAGCAGCACGAAGTCATGCAGCTGCTCGGCATGCCATTTGAAGCGCTTGTTTTTCGGATTCGCAGCGTTCTTCCTGGTCGCCTCATAGAGCTGTTTGTATTCATTGGGTGTGAACCAGGGACGGTGTTTCGATCTTGCTTTGTCGCCGGTAGGGATCGGACAGGTCCGGCACATATTCGAGCCAGCCATGGCGCTGAGCGGTCTTCAGCACCATGCTCAAGGTCACGATTTCGTTGTGGATGGTATTGCGGGCAGGCGGCTTCCACGGCTTAGCCTCGGCGGCGGACACGGTGCCGCCGGCAGCCTCCTGCTCATTTTTCTTCGGTTCGGTCATCCGGTGGACGCGGTATTCCTGCGCCATGCCGGATGTGATTTCAGAGATGATCTTTTTGTCAAAGAAAGGCAGGAGATGAAGGCGAATGCGGTCCTTGTGGCCTTGAACCCATTTCGGGCTGCGCCGGCCTAACCCGCTGAGCCGGCTAAAAAATTCGCTGCCAACTTGCGCCGGCATGCCGGCGCAAGTTCCTCGAATGTGGAAGAGCAACTTCGCCCCCTGGTGGCTATCAGAAAACGCTTTCTGTCAGATCGGTATATTGGGCAAGCCCCGGTATATTGGGCAACCATTGGGCATACGGAGATATGCCTTCAGTAAGTTATTGATTTAATTGGCGCCCCGTAGGGGTTTCGAACCCCTGTTTCCGGCGTTAGAGGCCAGAAACCGACCGGTCCTCAGAAAGAAGGGCGCACTAACTCCGTGGCGACCCGGTGGCGACCAGACCCAAAACTCAAATTGCCACGCGAGACGCCGGCATTTTAGCCATATGATTTTGTTACAGAAATTGGTTGCGGGGGCAGGATTTGAACCTGCGACCTTCAGGTTATGAGATTTAGGTTATGGGCCTCACATTTAGTTGGAGCGGCGGTCCCGTCGTTCCCAATCTGTTCGAGATGGTTGCTAATTGGTAGCTAGACCTCAAGAACGTCGGGGCAAAGTCTCCGGAAGATGTTGAAAAATATGGTGCCCAGGGGCGGATTCGAACCACCGACACGCGGATTTTCAGTCCGCTGCTCTACCAACTGAGCTACCTGGGCTTTTGGGTCACCCCAGCGCCGCCTGATTGAGGTGAGGCCGGCGCGGCAAGGCCTTGGCTTATAGAAAATCCCCCCTCGCCTGTCG
>DATLAR010000214.1:0-2396 GCA_035527355.1 Planctomycetota bacterium | reverse complement strand
GTGGACCCGCCGTTGGCAGCGATCCGCCCCTGGACATCAGGTAGGATCGTTTCTCTGCTTTCAGCCATTCGCCGCAGGTGTCGGCCCGTGTGGCGGCAATCGGCTCCGCCTTGTTCTTGTCGTAGTCCAGTTTGAACTCGAAGCCGTGCGCGAAGAGGCGCGTCTTGTCGTCCGGGTCGGCGTTTGCATCAGCCGCGCCTCGAAGCACGGCCGGGCCCATGAAATCCATCACAAGCTGCCCGCCGGCGGCCCAAACGCTCACGCGCCGTGCGGCAAAATCCTCTTCGGCCACCCAGAGGCGCCCCTGGCTGTCTACGGCCAGCCCCGCGGGGTTCAGCATCCCGTCGGGCTGCCACGTGCCGACGGCCCGCCGGCCGCCGGCCAGGCCCACGCTGCGCACAAGCTTGCCGCCCTTGTCATACACCTTCACCTGCTGAGCGGCGCGATCGGCGAGGAATATCTGGCCGTTCGCGTCCACGGCGAGGCCGTCCGGCCATTTCATCGGCTTGCTCACCAGCGGCACCAGCTTGCCGTCGATCACCTTCATCAGCTTGTCTTCCGACCACACGTGAAGCGTGCCGGCGGCATCGTAGGCGAGGCAGCCGGGCTTGGGCACGGGCAGCTCGTCGATGATCGCGGCGGTTTCCTTGTCAAAGAACCGCACCACGTTCAACTCGTTCATTGATACGGCCACGCGATCACGGGTGACGGCGATGCCTTTTGTCGCCCCGGGCTTCTCGCCCTCCTTGAGCGCCGATACTTTCAGTTGCGGCCCCGCCTGCGTTGCGAAGGGGGCGGGCTTGCCGGTCGCCAGGTCCAGGCGGGCGAGGGCCGGCGCGGCGGAATCGTCCCACCAGCGTTGATGCCTTGGCCTATAGATGGAGACATACACGTATTTGTCATCCACGGCCAGCGAGTGGATGCCCCACCAGCTTCTGTCGCCCCACTTCCTCCGGCCGTCGAGGTCGGTGCAGATGATCGAGGCCCCGATATCGCTCGTCATGTCGGTGCCCAGGATCATAGCGTCTTTCGCGGCCGCCACGGCCTTCGGGGGCCAGAAGTCGCTGAGCCACCCGCCTTTGCCGTCGGCGGTGTCCCACGCCGGACTGCCCGGCGTGCCGTAGGATGCTTCGTAGACCGGCGCGATGCCTTTGTGCACCAGCCCGCGGAAGCGATACTTGCCCGGCGGCACCAGTTTGCCGTCGGATTCTGATCCGCCCTCGCCCTTGCAGTCCCAATAGTCGAGTTGCTTGCCCTTGCTGCGCGGCGCCATGCCGATCAGGTTCCTCACGCGGGTGCCGTTCTCATCCTCGATCACCAGTGTGGCGAAGCCATCGAACGGCATGTCATACGCCAGCTTGATCGGGCCGGCGGTTTTCTGCAGCCGCGAGTCGAGTTTCCCAGCGTAATCGGGCTGGGGGAGGGTCAGCCTGCCTTTCTGCTCCAGCTTCACGGTTCCCCACAGGTCCTCGGCTATGTACGGAAATCGCTGCCACGCGAACGGATGCAGGTCTCGCGAGGTATGCCCTTCCTTGATCAGATCGATATAGCGGAAGCCGGGCGACGTGCGGCCGTCCACTCCGCCCCAGATGAACTCCATCATCAGCTTCAGCGTGTCGCCTGCCTGGTAGCTCTTGGGGGCGGCGTATGGCTTGCCGGTTTCCTTGACGATCGCGCCCTGGGCGGTGATCAGCGCCCACGGCAGCGCGATCTCCTGCGTATAGCTTTTTCCGTCCGCACCGAGCGTGAAAGCTTGCTTCGCACCGGCATCGATTGCGTTCGGCGCGGCGAAATTCGATACGTTGGCCGGCCCGTTATTGAATGATCCGTACGTGATGACGATCATCGGGCGCTTGGCGGCGGCGGAATACCAGCAATCGACGTGCAGCGGCAGGTCGGTGATCATGCGCAATTCCACGCAGTCGCTCCGCCAGCCGAATCCAGCCTCGAACTGGGGGTCGTTCATGTTGTGCATCGGTGTGGCGTCGCGCCAGGCGATTGCAAGGTAGAAGCAGTCCTTGTCATACATGGCCGCCACCTTTGCCGAGCGTGTCTCGCGGGCGCGCCAATCAGGAAAGCACTCCATCTGGCCGCTCAGGTCCCAGTCGTCCAGCTTGCCGTCGACCACCACCGCGCCCGGCGGAGGCACGGCATGGAGCGCATGGTTCTCCGACTGCACGCCAGAGGCAGCCGTTGCCTGCGTCGCTGCCGCCACAACCAGTAATCCGCGCAAAATAATGCTGCTCAGTCTCATGTTTTCTCCTCACCTTTGCGTGCCATGCCTGGAATGCTCTGAGCGTCAGCTCTCGTGCCTTACGCGCGCACCCGCAGCCTGTGTGTGAACAGCGCCATCATCCGCCCGCAAGGTGCCAACACGGTAGCGTGTATTGTAATAC
>DATLAR010000213.1:0-13845 GCA_035527355.1 Planctomycetota bacterium | reverse complement strand
TCCGTGCACGCCACCTGGCTGCCGTCGGGGCTCATTGCGGCCGCTCGCAGCTCGAGGTAGCCGCCAAACTCCGCATACGCCACCTGCTCGGCATCCATCGGGTATTCAATGTAGCCCGGGGCACGATCGAAAAACCACATTTTATTACCGTCGTAATCCACAGCCAGCACGCCTGTGCGGCCCAGGATCACGATCTGGTTGAGCGTCGGGTTCAGCATCACGCTCACGCGCGTATGGTGCTCGCGTTCTTCAACATGAAAGTGCGGCCACTCGGTGGAAGCAAACTTGCGCGTCACCTTGCCGTCGGCGCCGTTGAGCAGGAAGATGAAGAACCCGTGCCCGGTGGCGGCCACCACGCGCTTGCCGCCGTCGTACCACTTCGCAAAGTAGACATCATGCTCGGGCAGGAACGTCTTCCACAGCAGGTTGCCTTCGGCCGAGAAGCAGAACAGATTCTGCCCGAAGCCGAACGTGCCGGCCAGAATCCGGCCGGTGGCCGGGTCGGTGTCAAGCGTCTCCACCTTATCTTCGAAGGTGAGTGCATCGCGGAAACTCGTCGTTTCGCGTTCCTTGCTTGGCTTCGCGGCTAGTACAGCCTTTGCATCGAAAACGGGTTCGTGAACCACGGGATGGGCCGTGCGGCCGGTGATGGTCTTCTGCTCGATCGCAATGAGCGCCTCTGCACCCTTGCGCAGGCCGGCCGCGTCGTTTGCGAGCACGGTTATGGTGTCGAAATGGTTTGAGAAGCCGCGCCTCACCCAGCTCAGGATTGCGCGGCCGGGGCCGGGGAAGTTCTCGGAGATCGGCTCCGGCAGCAGGTCGCGCTCGATGAGGAGGTTGACAATCGTGTTCCGGCCGCCCAGGAGGATCAGCGGCGCGTCGAGGAAGAGAGCAGGCTCAACGGGTTCGCCGCGCCACAGGCGTGTGCCGTCGGGCATGAAACCATCCGCCGTCATCGTTCCGATGTCCTTTCCCGGGCTATACATGCAGGGGCGAACAGCGGTTACGCGCACACGGCAGCCTTTGCCTTGCAGCACGGCCGCCACGCGCTCGGCCTCCGGGGCCGCCCAGTCCTCTTCAGCCGAAACGAACACCGGCGGCCGCCGCACGATCTCCGCCGAGAAGTTGTCTTCCAGCAGCAGGCGGTTCACGTCCTGCAACTGGTTCTTGGCGGCGAAGAGCATGCCCACGCGGCCCGCCTCAACGGACAGCGAGCCGATGGGGAAGCGCTCGTCGGTGTAAAGCCGCTCGCCCGTCACGATGCCGTTCAAATCCTTCAGCAGGGCGGCGCGCAGGGCCGCCGTCTGGGCGGCAAGGGCCTCTTCATTCTCCTTGCATGCCTTCATGAGCTTCTTCGTTTCAGCCGACATCCTGCTTCGCAGGTAAACGTACAAGGGCCCTTTGCCGTCCCTGATGCGAATGGCCAGGCGGACGGGCTGCAGCAGGTCGTCGCCGGTGAACAGCGGCTTGGCCGCGCTAGCCCCGGCGATGAACTCGCGGAGCTTTTCCGCATCGTAGAGGCGCACGGCGTCCTGGTCTCGCTGCGCGAGCGGGAGGGTTCCCGCTGCCACTTCCACGGCGGCTTCCGCCTTGCAGCCGCTGATCAGCTCGCGTACGCGAATCTTGAGCGTGCCGCTCCCGGCGTTTACCGGCACATGATATGCAGCTTGGAAGACGGGATTGGCGGCGCGGTAAACGTGCTGCAGTGTGCGGCCCGACGGTGCAATAATGTCGATCTCCAGCGGCGAGGTGGCATCGATACGATTGCCGGCGGCATCGGCAAGGAAGGCCTCGTAGCTGACTACGGCGCCGGCCTGAACGTTCTGCGGCGCCCGCAGCGTAATGCTGTCGATGGCGGCCGGCAGGAATGCCATTATCTTGCCCGGATAGCTGCGGAAATCCACCTCCACTTGCAGCGCCTTGCCGTCTTTTGCCGGGGGCGTTTCGAGGCGCTTCATCTCGAGCATATCGTAGCACACGGGGGTGCCGTCGGCGAATCGGTCGGCGGGCACGCGCAGCGTGGGCATGTCGGGCGCCTGGTAGAGCGTTTTGTGGTTGCCCCTGAAACCGGTGAATGCGAGGTTTGGTATGACTAGATATTGGCCGCGTCCGCCGCGAAGCCAGTCGGGGCCCACCAGCAGGTCGTGCTCGGCCGCCGGGCTGATGCGTTTGGCGAGGAATTCGCGCACCACGCGCGCCGTATTCACGGTCATATCCCACCAGCACTCGTCGTCAAAGTCGAGATACTTCGGAAAGGTGCCGCCCAGCCGGTCGTTCAGTTCGAGGAAATCGCTGTCGACGCGCTCGATGTCCTCGATATCCAGGCGGCTGTTGCGGTCGACTGCGATGATCTTGCCGGCGGCCTTCAGGCGCTTGAGCGCGGCCAGCGTTTCAGGGGGCACCGCTTCCTTGTGCGCGAAGCCGGGGATGAAGATCACGGCGTAGTCCATGCCTTCGTTGTTGCGGATTTGCGCATCGGTGAGGAAATCGGCGGGGAAGCCCGCCCGCAGGCAGGCGGCCCAGAGGCCCTCGCACTGCAACTGCGTGCCGGAGATGATGTCCATCTCGCGCGAGTAGTAGATGGCCACCTTCTTGTAGCCGCGCTCGAGTGCGAGGAAGAAATCGCCGTAGCGCGTGCCCAGCACGCCCGCGATGTCGCGCACGCCGCTGTAGTTGTCGCCCAGGCTCGGGTTGATCCCGGTTTCGAATTGCATGAACGACAGGCCCTGCGCGTTCTGCGACAGCGTGAAGAAGGCGCTGCGCAGGTTGGACGAGCCGTATGGGCCGGTGCCTGAGCCTACGAGCATCGGCCATACCAGCAGGTTTGGCCTCAGGCGGTAGGTATCGGCGAGCAGCGGGCCGGCCACAGGAAACTCGCCGAAGCCGCCCATGTCTTTGTAGCCCACCGGTGCGATGATATCGAGGCCGCGGTAGGCTTGCTCGTTGCCTATGCCCGCGCCGGGCAGCGCGGACGTACGTGCGAGTGTGAAGTTCTGCGACTCGGGCACCACCTGCCTCACCGCCTTGGCGAGCAGCTCGGAGAACTCGCCCCACTGGTCGTCTAGGTGCAGCGGCCACGTGCGATACTTGCGGGCGTCTTCGTATTGCCGCACGCCCTCGGGCCGGCTGGTAAACCGATCGCGCGCCCGGACGGCCTGGCTGCTTGTCATGCCGTACTTGCGGCGGTAGTTCACCTCGTCGCTGCGATGGAAATACAGCATCATGTGCTGCGCGGTGTCGTGGTCGAGCGACTGGTTGAGCTCGTCGTAGAGGCATACGCCCTGGAAGGCCGGGCTGTGGCGCATGGACTCCGCTTCCAGCGTGATGTAGCGCTCGCAGGCTTCCCACATCCTGTCGCCGCGCGGCATCATGCTGTCGTGCTGCGTAAAGATGTTTTCATAGAAGCGCAGGTTGTGGCGGACCATGGCGTCAAGGAATTGGTCGCGGCCGCTGGGCGGCTCGTAGGCCTCCCACGGCCCCAGCTCGGGCCGCTCGCGCACGAGATCGCGCAGCATTCCGCCGCCGGTGAAGTTCACGCGGCTCATCGAGTAGATCATGCCCTTGAATGCGTTGTAGCCGCTTTCCGCTATGCATCGTGCGGCATCGTCGGCCGAATAACCCTTGTTCGTGCCGTTGAGGATGTTTGAGTAGTAAACGTTGAAGCTGTTGTATTTGCCAAGCAGAAAATTGGTGAAATGAGTGGCAGGCGCGGGATCAACAATATATATGGACTTCGGCGGCGCGGTCCGCGCGGCCAGCCGCGCTTTCACCTCGTAAGTGCCGGGTGCGAGGCCGGCCGACGTCTCCGGCCCAATGTTCAGGATCACAACGTCCCGCTCGCGGATTTCGCGTTCGAGCGGCTGTTCGTGCAGCTTGATCATTTTGCCGGCTTCATCTGTGATCTCAACAACCAGCGGCGTGCCGGCCGGCACTGGCTTCGCAGCCACCACCGCAACGCCCAGCCAGAAGCTCTCGCCGCGGTAAAAAGCAGTGCGGCTCCGCTGCGTGATGATGCCCACGCCGTTGGCCTCGCCCGCCGCCACGGTTATCCACTGATCCACGCTGAATTCGCGCTGCACGGCCTCTTTGCTGTCGGGCTTGCCGCACACTCCTGCCTGCAGCTTGTATACGCCGTCCACCACCTGCGGCACCACGAAAGCAAGCGTGTGCTTGTCGTTGGCATCGCCCTGCACTTTCAGGTCGATCCACCGGCGCGAGCCGTGGGGCTGCATCCTCACGAAGGGCACGGCGTCGGCGAGCAGGTCCTTGCCGGCCACGGCGGCCGCGGCTTCCTCCGCCTTGGCCTTGTTTTCGATGGACGCCTTCTCGTCGGCCTCCGCCTTTGTGAGAGCCTCCTGGGCCTTGAGAAGCTCCTCTTCAACCGTCTTCGTTTCCTTGTTTTCCTTCTGAAGCCTCTCGAGCTCGCCATTCTTGGTATTGAATGCTCCCTGTGCGCCGGCGCGCTTTTTCGCGGCGTCTTCGATTGCCATTGCCGCTTTCAGCGCGTCCTGCCCGGTCGCGTCGGCTTCCGACGGATCTATGGCCTGCACACGGACACGCGCCTGCTGTCCTATCGTGAGGTGGCGCTCGTTGGTTTCCACCACCAGGCCGCGCTGGAAAACGGGATTGGCGGGGCTGGGCTCGACCTTCAGCTTCTTGTATCGCAACTTCGAAAGGTCGCCGTCAATCGTCATCGACGGCCCGAATGCGCCCACCTGCACTTGGTAAGGTTCTTCGCGGCTGTAGAGATCGGCCTGCTTAACCAATACCTTCTCAGTGAAGCCGTCCACCTTCTGATAGCCCTTGAACACCACCTCGCTGCCCGGCTGGCCTTCCACCGGGAACCTGATGATGGGGATGGTGATCGTGAAACCCTTGAAGGTCCACCTCGGCACCGTGTGGCCTTCGCCGGCCCCAGGCTTCACGCCGTCGGGCGCGAGGTGGAAGGTCTGCCTGAGCGGGTAGATCACGTATCCCTTGCCCTGCGTGTTGGCGGGCAGCCACGCGGTGAGCTTGCGGAACCGGCGGACGGACGGCAGAAGCTCCTTGGGCTTCACCTCGCGCTTCTGGGCGAGCGCGGCGGCCGCCTGTTCGTCGTCGGCATAGTCGCGCAGCGTGAGGTCCGGCAGGGGGATTTCATCCACGATGTTCGCGGGCTTTCGCGCGTGAGTATCAGCGTTGGTGGTTGCTATCTCCACCGGATAGCTCTTTATCCTGATCACCTGGTAGGTGACGCCCTTATCGGTGCGTGTGCTCACCAGCAGCTCGGGATCGGCCGTCTGAACTTCACCGTCGGCGCCGATGGTGAACTCATGGTTGCCCGGCCAGATCACGTGCTTGCCGGGCGCCAGCTTCGGCCGCGCGATCGGCAGGAGCGCGATGAAGTCCTGACCCTCCCGCATCTCGAACAACGACTTGTTGTCGAGAAGGATGTTGAACCCCCAGCAGGCGTAGGCATGCAAGTACGGCTTGGGCCCAGCCGGTGTTACTTCAAACATTTCGTTGTGCCCCCACGTGATCCTCCCAGAACTAAACGCCTCGCCCCGCCAAGCTTCGTTCTGCTCCTTCACAGGCGCATCTGCCAGGATATCGGGGTTGTTGTAGGGTACGAGCCGAAACTCGTATTCCATTGCGGCGGCACTGTTGGCGGCCATGCAAGCGAGGACCGCAAAGGTCCATGCCGCCGGCCGCAACGCGCAGAGAGTTCTTATTCGAGTCATGTTAGTCCGCTTTCTGTTTTACGGTTTCTCTCCGCGGGGAGAGGCGACCGCATCCGGCCGCATCGCCGCGATCAGTGCGAATAGACATACATCATCCAGCTCGTGATCCACTGGTAGAAAAGCTCACGCAGCCGGTTATCGCCGCCGTGCCCTATGCCTTCCCCGATCGGGTTCGACGCGGTGGGCGGCGTGGAAACTTCCCAGCCGCAGCCGTCGTCGTTGGGCGTGAAAAACACGGCCGGCCGGCCATCGAGCATGAAATAGAGCCAAGACCTGCCCAGCAGGTTCTCGCCGGGCCAGGCGTTCCTGTAGAGCATCGAGAAAACGTCTTCCACGCGGGGGTCGGTGCTGAGCAGCACCATCGCCTCCGCGTTGGGGATCAACTTGCCCGTCTCGGGCGCCACGCAGTCCGAAAACGGGCTGCCCTTGTTGTAGCAGTCGTCCATCAGAAACGTGCCGCCGCGCTTCAGCCATTTCGAAACGTATTCGGTCTCCTTCTCATCCAAGCCCCACCCCTCGTGCGATGTGACATAGATGATCAGGTTTTCAAACAGCTCCTTCGTGCCGACTTTCAGCCCGTCGTTGTCGATGTGCACCGGCAGATTGGTGCGCTTGTTCACCTGGTAGAGCATGAACGGAATGGCCGTGGGGTCGGTATTCCAGTCGGACGCGCCCTTGCCGGGATTGATGCGGCGCATGCTCAGCTTGTTGCGCGTGTCCTTTTCCTCCTCGCCCTCCAGCTTCTGCACCTCGCCGGTGGTTACCTTTCGGCTCTTGAGCTGATCGGCCTGTTTCACCCACGACTCGCCCGCCCGCGCGGGCGACACTATGGCTGCCGCCGCGAGGCACGCCAGAAGGTATTCCGTTCTATACATGGGCATTCAACCTTTCCGCGGCATCGTTACGGCGTGCCGCCCTGCTCGCTGGACGGCGGCGCCGGTGCGGGCGCACCCGCGCCGAATCCATTGCCGCCAACGTTGCTTTGCGTCAGCAGTTCAAAATACCAACCCATCTCGTCTTCGGCGTCGCCCAGCATCTTCTTCTGGCTGGGAATGGCCTGAACGGCCGCTTTCACCACTACTTGGGGCTTTTCCTTCAGGATGGTCGTTATCGGGCTGCGGCCCAGATCGGTCGACCGCTTCACGCGCTCGGAAAAATCGAGGGCCAGCTCGCGTTCGCGCATCTGGCGCCAGCCGGGCTCGCCCATGTCGAATTCGCTGCCCATCCGGCCGCCGATCACAAGCACGCTGATCTCGTCGGACATGCCGACGCCCGGGCCGGTTTCGGTGTTTGTATCGGTAGCGCTCACCTTCAGCCGCACCTGGTCGCCCGGCTCCAGCGGGGGCTGAATGCCATCGAATAGCGACTGAAACTGCCCTTGCACGCGGTCGCGCGGCGGCTCGATGCGCTGCGTAAACTTGCCCTCGCGCCTGGGCCGGCCCAGCAGCTCGCTTATCGCGTCCACCTCAAATTTCACGCTCACCTCCTGCACGCCGTAATCGTCGCGCGCCAGCCACGGTACCCGCAGGCTCCTGGCCTGGTCGGCCTGCAGCCGCGAATCCTTCTCCTTCACCGGCACCACCACGGTCGGCGCCTTGTCGGCCCGCACGTCCACCTCGAAGCTCAGCGGCTGGGCCATCTCGAACCCCTCGCCCAGGTAGCCGGTGAGATGAATCGAAACGCGGTCGGCCTGTTCGATCACAAATGAAAAGCTGCCGAATCGGCCGCTGATGTCGAGCCCGTGCTGGCGGCTCTCGTCGCTCATCCACCTGTAGTAGCAGCCCTCGGCTGCAAGCTCGGTGCTCGCGGCAAAATTTACCACCACCTGCGTGCCGTAAAGCTCCTGCAGGCGGACAATCCGGCCGGTGTAGGTTTGCATCGGCTGGCTGGTGTACGCCGGCGGCGTGATTTCATAGTTGATCGCCTTCACCTCCGGCAGGTCCTCCACGGTGATTCTGTGAGTGCCCGACAAGCGGCCGTCGTAATCGAAATGATAGACAAACGAGTTTTCGGCGGTGATCTTTCCGCTGGTGGCGCGCCTGTTCACCAGGGGCAGTTGCCTGCGCGATACGGCGTTGGTAGCCGTGTCGCTGATGCACAACGTGATCTCGCGCCGGCGCGAGCCGGCCGCGTCAACGCCCAATTCCACAGCGGAGCCCCGCACCACCGCGCGGTCGCCCGGCGTAACGATCAGGTGCACCGGAAAGAATGTATCGAGCACCAGCGCCCATGCGTCGAGCAGCCTGGTGCCGCGCGCGCGGACGGCATCGCCCGCGGCAAACAGGCATACCGTGCTCACAATCACGATGCCCGCGGCCGAAATCAGCCGCCGGCGGTGCCGCGTGAGGTCTACCAGCGACTTCACGGATACCTTCTGCAGCGATTCGGCTGTATTTGCCACCAGGGCCCGCACCAGCTCCGCACCGAAATGCTTCGACGCGTCGCCCGCCTGCTCCAGCTCGCCTCCTAGCTGCACGGAGCCGATCAGGCTGTTGTCGAGATTCCCATGAAGCCGCTCGACCACCAGCGCCTCGCGCTCCACATGCACGCGATGCAGCAGCGGCTGCAGCAGGTGGCGCACCGCCGCCCACACGCCCAGCAAGCCGCACGCCACGAAAAGCAGGAACAGCGGCCACAGCGGCAGCCGGATGATCCAATCGGCCAGGAACCATCCCAGCATCGCACCCACCGAAAGGATCAGGAAGCGTGAAATGCCGTCGATGACCGCCCATCGCTTGCGAAACCTGCCAAACTGAAGCAACGTGGCGCGTATGCCGGATAGCGGGCCTGCGCCGGTGTTGCGATCTTTCATACCATGCCCCTCCTCTTCCGAATGAGGCAGTCGAGGCCGACCAGGATGACGAAAACAACCATGACGGCAGGCAGGTTCCACAGCGGAATCGCATAGCTGCGCTGCACGTTGTGTGAAGTGAGATCGAGCGCTTTCACCAGGTCGTCGATCTGATCGGGCCGGAGGGCCTTGCCGCCGGTGGCGGCGGCAAATGCTTCCATCAGATCGGGCCTTGCGCGGGCGTCTTCGAGCTCGGAGCGGCTGTCGCCCGCGCGAATTTCCTCCACTGCGATGGCCTCTTTTGCAGCGGCAAGTGCAGCCTTCGCCGCACTGATCTTGGCCGCGTCTTTGTCGGCGGTGGCCGCGGCAAGCTCGCCTTCGGCCTTCGCTATCGCTTCCAGCACCGCCGATTCGTTGCGTATGGCTTCCACATGCCAGGTGCCCGGCTCGCTCAGTGTTACCTCATATTCATACACGCCGGGCTTGCTCGCGGTGTCGCAAGGATACATCCGCACCATCGTCCCCGACGGGCTGGTGACGCGGATGGCGAGGTCGGCCTTGCTCAGCGGCTTGAAAACGCGGTCGACCAGCCGCGTGGTAAGCGTCACCGTCTGACCGACGGCCGCGTCCGACACCTTGCGGTCGATCTGCGGCCGCTCGGGGTTCAGCCGCGGGTCGGGTGCGAGATGGCGCACCACGTTGCCCCAGAACGGTCGGTAGTAATCGGTGCCCTCCGGCACGCCTGCGTCGTCGTCGCCCGGATCGCGCATCATCATCCAAAGCCACGTTGTATCAACAGTAAGCGAGAGCACGCGCCCCTTGCCCACCTGGTGGTAGGCCAGCACGGGCACCGGTTCGCCTTCGTGCTCGCGGACGGCCAGCAGCAGCGCGCCGGGCTTCACGCGGCCCACGCGGTTGCAGCCTTCCAGTTGCGGCAGGTCCAGCCACGCGTTCCGGTTTGCCTCGGCGTCGCGCTCCAACTGCATCACCGGGTGGCTAAGCCCCAGGGGCGTGGGCGTCACGTTGAACCGCTTCGGGATTTGGGCGTCTTTCATGCGCTCAACGCCGAACGGCAGGATCGACGCCAGCGCCGATCCCTCGTATTGGCCGGCGCTGTACACGCTGTAGCCGCCCAGCGTGATCAGGCCGCCGCCGCGCCGCTTCACAAAGTCGGTTAGCCACAGCAGCCTCGTTTCATACGGATCATTGGTCAGGAAATAGCTGCGCGGTACGTCGCCAAGGACGATCACATCATACTCGTAAAGCTCCGATTCCTTCTCCGGCAGGCCCGCATGGATGTTGTCGTGGTGAAGCACGCCCTGCCCGTACCAGCCGCCGGCCGACAGCATCAGCAGCGAGGCCATGTCTACCACCGGATCGGCCCTCAACCAATGATAAAGCAGCTTGCGCTCGGGGCGGGGTATGTCGATCACCAGTGTTCTTATCCGCTGGTCGATCACGTCCACCGTGTGCTCGGCCGCAAGCAGTTTTTCGCTGGAAAGCTGGCGGATGCCGTCGACTACGATCTTATAGACAAAGCGTCCGGGCTTCTGAGGTTTTGTGGTGAAATGGATGGTGCGAGCCGTTTTGCCCAGGCGGATGCTTTCCTGCGTGGCAATAGGTTTTTCGTTGCCCTCAACAAACAGCTTGGCCCGCACGATCTGCTCTTCGGTTTCAGTGGAGGTGATCTCGGCCTGCAAGTGCAGCTCGTCGCCGAGGCGGACGTAATCGCCGGCGCCGGTGATCCTGACGCTAGCCATCGGCGGCGCCTCGGGCGATCCAAACACTACCGGATAAACGGGCACGCCGCGGGCTGCGTAGATGGGCGCCAGTGCGGCGCCGGTGTTGCCCGTGGTATCGTTGCCGTCGGTCAGCAGTATCACCGCCTGCACGTCGCGCTCCTGCCGGCCCAGCTCGGCCAGGCTATCGAGCAGGTTGCTCAGCCCCGACGCCTCGCCCGAGCCGTTGTCGGGCTGCAGCCGCCAGTCTGCCTTGTAACGCACCAGGTTCGTTCTTGCGCCAAGGCGCGGCTCGAGGTTCTGGTGAAAATCACGCGCAGCCTCCAGGCGGGTCTTGTTTGCGCTGTCGCGTATGCCCATGCTGCCGGAGGAATCGGTAACAACGGCCACATTTGGCCTAAGCGACCGCTCGACGAGCACGCGCAGCTCAAACTGGCACAGCAGCATTACCAGCAGCGCAAAGCCCGCGAGGCGGACGATGCTCACGATGATGCGCGACCGCCACGGAATGGCGTTTCGCGGCAGGAAGTTTATCGACGCGAGGCCCACCCCCAGCAAACCCAGCAGCACCAGCAGCCACTTTGCCACCGGCATCGCCGAATACCAGTTCCACTCGAGCACCCTGGTGATCGAGCTGGTGCTGTCCAGGCCTGCCAGCCAGAAGAAAATCGTAGTGAAGAGATCGCGGATCATAGCATCTTGTTCCTGTGCCGGTTTTGCAGGCTCACGCGGTGGCTTGCGCTTCCGCCTCTTTCTTCCGTTCACGCAGCATATTCAGCACGTATGCGCATATCGCCTCGGCCGCGTATGCCAGCATCAGCAGTGCAACAATCACCGACCAGGCTTCCCAGCCGAAAGCTCTCTTGCGAAGGGCCGCGGGCGATTCCACCACGCGCGCGTGCGGCAGCACCTGCTGCAGATGCTCCTCGCTGATGCAGGCCATGTCGCTCTCGCTCATGTCGGCGTTCACCGCTACCGGGCGGAAGTAGCCGCCGGTGCCTTTTTTCTTCTGCAGGCGGTAATGCCCCACCGGCAGGCCGCCCACCATCACGTTTCCTTGCGGCGAGATCGGCAGTTGCAAAGTTTCCGTTTCGCGGCGCGCCGGCTCTGCAGCCGTGCCGCCGGCGGCCGCGGCATCCGCCGCCTCTGTAGCCGTGCCGTCGCCGGCCGCGGCATCCGCCGCCCCTGCCGCCGAAGCGCGCACCGGCGTTGGCCGAGGGTCCTGCGCCGCCGGCACCATCTCCAGCTCTTCAACCAGGCTGAATCCCGTTTCCGACGCGTCGAGCGCCGACGGCTGAGACGCCGTGAGCGCGTCCGACGGCTTGCGACGCAGCTTGCCGGTGAGGTAATCGACCAGCCGCCACATCAGTTGGGGAAACTCGCGAGTCATCGAAATGTTTCCGCGGTTGAGTTCGAGGCCGAAATTCAGCAGCACCACGCGGCCTTGGCCGCGCGCCGCTTCGACGGCGAGTGCCTCGCCGCCGCTGCCCTGCAGCAGCACGTTTGCGCCCTGCTCGATCGCTCGCAGCTCGCGTGCCTTCACGATCCGCAGCGTTTGCAGCGTGCCCTGGCGGCGGTCGCGGAAAGGCTCCAGCCAGGGCCCCGGCTGGTACGTAACGTCATCGCCCGCGTCGGCGCCGCGCGGATCGCTCAGCCGCACCGAAATCGCCGGTGCGAATACGCGGTCGTTGCCCATCTGCGCCGGCGAGAGCGCACCACGCTCACCTTCCGCCGACGCAAACGTGCTGTTGAACTCTATCGGGTTCATAAGCCCCGAACACATCAGCACCACCGCGCGTCCGTCGCGGACGAACGTGTCGAGGTCCTTGCGTGAGATGTCCTTCAGCGTGCTTACGTCGTAAAGGATTATAACGTCGTACTTGCTCAGCGTTTCGGCCGGCAGCGTTTCCGGCGTCACCACGTCGCTTTCTATGCCGGTTCCATACGGCATGTGCAGCTCGCGCGCGGGGTTGAGGGCAAACTGCAGGATTCGCGGGCCGGTCACCGCCGCCTCGTCCTGTTCGTCGGCCGCATTGTCTTCGCCCGAGCCGAAACCGGCGAAAGCCTCGAGGGAAACCTTCTTCTGCTCCGCGCCGGCCACGCCGTCCACGATCAGCACGCGCCGCACCGGCGCCACGGAGAACGGAACGCTGAACACGTTGTCGTGAAGCATTCCGTCTTCTTCTTGCAGCATGACGGCGGCAAATGAGCGTGCCGACCGCGTAATACGGCTGGGCAGATCAACGACCACCTCCTGTCCGGGCTCGAGCGGAAACTCGCGCACGGCCGATTCCTGCTTTCCGGCCACCAGAAGCCCCAGCTTGGCGGTGCGCTTGCCCTCGCCCATGTTCTTGACGCGCGCCACAACCAGCGCGTCGTCGTTTATGCGGGCGCGATCGTTTCGCAGGTGGGCCGACGTGATGGCAAGGTTGTCGGCCTTGCCCGTGCCTACGTCGATAAGCACGATCTGCAGCGTATCGCCCAGCGCCGCCCGTGCGCGCTCGATCTCCAGCAGGTCGCGCTGGTTGCGCGTTGCGAACGCGCTGGCGCGGAGGTCGGTTATCACCACGATCTGCGAATTCGCCTCGCGGCGGGTTTGCAGCATCTCGCAAGCCTGTGCAATCGCTCTCACGAGGCCCGGCCCCGAGCCGTCGCCCGGCTGCAGGTTTTTGGTGCTCGTATCTTTCAGCGCGGCAAGCGCCGCGCTTGCGTCCGGCGAGAGCGGGCTTATCACATTCAGCTCGTCGCCCACCAACAGCAGTGCGCAGCGGCTGGGCAGGCCGATATCGGCGAGGAGGTCGGCAGCCGCGGCCTTTGCAGCATCGAAGACCATTGTGCGGCCTTTGTCGGGGTGCCTCACCTCCATCTTCATGCTCGCCGACGCATCGAGTATCACCACGAGGTTCCGCGCACTGCGCGTCGTCTGCACGCCCGGCAAGAATACCCTCGACATCGCCAGCACGAGCAGTGCAATCACCAGCAGGCGCAGCAGCAACTGCCAATGGTCCACCAGTTTTCTGGCAAAAACGTTGTCGCGCCGCTCGTAGCGCAGCAGGCGGATACTTGGAACCGACAGCACGGGAAACCGGCTGCGAGCGATCAAGTGCAGGATAACCGGCACCGACAATCCGGCAAGGCCGGCGAGCATCGCAGGGAATAGCAGTTGCATCCTCGCTGTCTCCGTTTCAGTATGGCGTCTAATCGGTGCGGCGTACGGCCTGCAGAAAACCGGAGGCCCGGTCCTCTCTGGCCGCAGCCCGAATCGTCCTGCGGTATATTAGCAAGTAGGCCTTGCAGAGGCAAGGAACATAAAGTGATGCGATGTAATTTCTTGTAGGAATTCGTAAAGCACCACTCTTGGCCGCCGCTCAAAAGAGCAGCGGAAGGTACTGCGGAGCGTCGTCGTACGGCGGCACCTCGCCCGCCGCCACGCGGTAGAGCCGCTCGTGCGTGGCTCGCGCGGCCGCGGCTAGCGGCTCGTACGGCCTGTGGCAAACGTCCAGGAAGCCGATGTTGTAGTTCTCGCCGTCGAAGCGCCCCTGCGCGGGCTCGTCGTAAAGGGTAAACCAATGTGCGCCCACGCACCACGGCTGCG
>DATLAR010000212.1:0-2701 GCA_035527355.1 Planctomycetota bacterium | reverse complement strand
ATCGCGGCCGCGCCCGCCTGAGTTGGTTGTGTGGGGCGTCTGTGCTGCGTTGGTGAAATGGCCTCGTAGCGACAGGCGAGGCGGCAAAAAGGGCCGGACGGCAATCACCGGGAGTCAACCTGTTGATCTGATGCCACCAAGCGCGATGAAACGACGTATTGTTCGAGGTTCCCTATTATTCACGCTTGAGATCGAAGCGAATATGCTTCCATCTCAAACGATCATGCTCTAGTTGAAACCAACAAGAGCGGCATGCTGGATAGCGCACCGCTCTCTCAAATCCTGCTTTTGGCATTCAATTCTGTATTGCTCGTGACTGACTGCCACGTGCGTTTGGCTCGTGCCCAGGGTTCGTTACCAAAGCCAGAACGGATGCCCGCCATGGTTCCGGGCATGCCAACGCTCGTGACGATAGCGGCGCTTTTTATATCCCCATGATGGGTAATAACGCGGCGCAGCATAGCCACGGTGACGGCGGACCTTATGTGCAGGACGCCAATAACCTGACGAATAATAGGGATAGTATCCACGCGGCTCATACCGGTAGGCGTAGGGATCAGTCCTGTGGTGCACATGAAAACGGTGCTGATAGCGGGGGCGATAAACCCAGTGGCGGACAACCCGTTCCCGGCCCCAACCGGCAGGCGGACCGCGCCGCTCCCAACCGCCAGCCGAACCGGGGGTTGAAAAACCAATACTCAGCACGACAGCGGCTAATATCGCCGCCAATACAGATTTAAAACGCATACCTCTACTCCCGAACACACGAAACTCGTTAGCATCCAATCCTAAGGCATTAACTCTAAGAATATCCTAAATATCCATTTTCTCTACCCGAACCTGCTCAAAACATTTCCAAACACCCCTTAAGAGAAAACTCACCCTATTCGCAGACACTCCGTTACACCGCTTTTTCCGGCTGGATGACTTCCCGTCCGCCGGCAGCAGTCACGGTTGTATGGTCATGGCAGGTTAATCTTACACAGTGTCGCGTTCCAGCAGTATAAAGCCCGGCCGCAGCGGATCGGATGGCGCCGCATCAGATCGTGATCGTCTGGTGGCGGCAGACCGGCGTTTGCGGGCCCGGCTTGCGCAGGCATCAGTGCAACCAGAACAAAGTCCGTCAGACCTTAGCAGTCAGGCCGGATCGCACAGCGAGGCAAGTGTTGTGCGGGCGCATTCTGAGGCCGGGCCGGTGCAACGCCCGGTGGCGGATGCAAATGCCTTCCTGATTACGCACTATCCTCAGCCATGATCCCGCCCAGCGACTCAGGCGATTTGCGTGTGTTTCCAGGGAGATGGTCATGGCACGCAATCGCATCCAGTTTCAGAAGGGCCTTTCGGAGGCCGGTTTCGCGGCCCTCTACGGCAGCGAGGAGAGCTGCCGCGAGGCGCTTGAGCGCTGGCGCTGGCCGGATGGTTTCATCTGTCCGAGATGCGGCTGCCGTGAGCACTGCATCCTCACGCACCGTGCCCTCTACCAGTGCAACGCCTGCCGACGGCAGACGTCGCTGACGGCCGGCACGATTTTCGCCGCCACCAAAGTGGCGCTCACGACCTGGTTCCGGGCGATGTACCTCATCACCCAGACCAAGCAGGGCATTTCCTCGATCGAGCTCGGCCGGCGGCTCGGCGTCACCCAGACGACCGCGTGGAAGATCAAGACTAAGCTCTGCGAGGTGATGCGCGTTGCCGGCGAAAGTGAGTTGCTGGATGGCCGTATCGAGATGGACGACGCCTACCTCGGCGGCGAGCGCAGCGGCGGCAGAAGAGGTCGTGGCAGCCCCGACAAGAAGCCGATCATCGTGGCCGTTCAAACCTCTGAGGACGGTCGCCCGCAGCGCATCAAGCTCTGCCGCATCACCCGCTTCAAACGCCAGCGCGTCAAGAGCCTGACCCGCCGCATTATCGCGGCCGGCGCCACCGTGGTCACCGACGGCCTCAAATGCTTCCGCGGCGTCGCCGACGCCGGTTGCCACCACGTCGCCATCGTCACCGGCTCCGGGCGCAGGTCCGCCCGCCATCCGGCGTTCAAGTGGGCCAACACCATGCTCGGCAACATTAAGACGTCGATCGCAGGCACCTACCGTGCGGTGCGAAAGAAGCATATCGTGCGCTATCTCGCCGAGTTCGAATGGCGCTTCAATCACCGCTTCGACCTCGCCCAGATGATACCGGCCCTCGGCTACACTGCAGTCCGCACCAAGCCCGCGACCTACAACAATCTCAAATGGGCTGACTATGGTGCGTAATCAGGAATGCCTTTGACAGCCATCACCTGGACGACCTCGACACAGACGGTGATGATTCACCTCGCTTCACTGCTCCTGACGGCTTCTTCGCGCCTGTTCGATTGTCCGACCTCAAGCAGGGTGGAGCGCCCGCCTCCGACGTCTCCCAATCCGCGCTCCGGAAAATGAAGGCCGTGGCTGAAGCGAATGGGCCGTCGGACGGAGCCAAAACAGATGTGCAGCAGCCGGCCGGAGCCCATCGGCAGCCTGAGACAACGGAAACAGGCACCAGCCCGGCCAAACCTTCGTTCCGGGACCGACGGGATGGAGAGTTATGGGGCGCGATTGCGGCCAGCAAGCGTGCGCTGGTTAGTGCCGCGGTTTTCAGCTTTGTCATCAATCTTCTGATGCTGACCGGCCCCCTGTTCATGCTGCAGGTCTATGACCGGGTGATGACCTCCGGCTCGATA
>DATLAR010000211.1:0-5943 GCA_035527355.1 Planctomycetota bacterium | reverse complement strand
CGCGAACTCCTTCAGCAGCGCGCAGGCGGTTTGTGCGTTGCGATAGTCGCCCTCTTCTTCCGGCGCCAGGCCCGAATCGCCGTAGCGGTCGGAATTCCGAGAACGCCACTGGCGGTATTCCTTGCTGTTCTTGTCCTTGGGAGCAGGATCTCTCTGGGCGCGCTTGACCGGCGGGAACGTGAGGATAGGATCGGGTCCGTTCCATCCCGGCGGTTTGGCGTAACTCTCAATCCGGTCGAAGGCGAGCAGTTGCTTCTCGGCGTATTCGACCGTGTGGAAGAACTTGCCGATGACGGCGGTATGAAAGCCTCGCTTCTTGAGCAGTTCCGGCAGGGTGACCGTGCCGGGCGGCAGGCTTTTGTCCATCTCCTGACTGTTGCTCCAGACCCGGCTGGTAAGCGGACGCAATCCGGTAAGGAACGAACTGCGGGAGGGATTGCAGCAGACGGCCTGCACGTAAGCGGAGTCGAATCGGACCGCGCTGCCGGCGAAGCGGTCCAGGTTCGGCGTCTTGCAGATGGGATTGCCATAGCAGCCGGGTGTACCCGCATTCCAGTCCTCGACGATGATGAACAAGACGTTCATCTTTGAAGTCTCCGGCATCCGGGCAGCGGCGAGCGTGCCGGCCGGGATGACGGCCAGACCTACACAGACGGCCAGCCAAAGGCCCGGCCGGGCGTGCTTCTTCACTAATGTTTTCATAGTTCCTCAATCCTGACGTTGGTCGAATTTTGTTTGTCAACGGCCTTCACTCCGTCTTTGAGGCCGATAATCTTTACGCTCTGCAGCTCAACATCATCGCAGTTGCGCAGGGTAATGCGCGGTTTCTGCGCCACAGGCTCGTTGATAATCGTGAGATTCTCGATGCGCACGTGAGTCGTGTTCGATATCAGAACGGGCTCTCTGCAATTGCTCGCTGTGAAATCGCGGAGCGTCAGGTTCGCGTGCCCGAGGGGTCTGTTTGCGGTGCGGATAACGTGCTTGCAGTTCACTGCCGCTACATCTTCGACGGTTACGTTCGTGTTTGGCGCGCTGGGCCTGGATTTTCCCTGCTGCATGGCCCCGTGATCCTGCACGTCAATGGCGTACACCGCATCCTCGGCACGGACGCGGCGAACGGTGATGTTGTCGGTTCCGTCACTCACCTCGACGGCTCCGCGGAAATAACCTTTCTGCAGGCGCACATTTTCGACCGTCACGTTGCGAATCCGCTGGCCGCCGCACCCGCCGCTGAGCGAAACGACGTCGCGTCCCATCCGAAACCCCTCGATGTCGCGAATGACGCCGCCCACGATATCTCCGGTGCCGTCATCGGGCGTGACGTTGATGCCGTCCTTGGTGCCGTCGAAGAACTTGCACCGCTCGACGCGAAACTCACCGGCCTTGATGTGGATGAAGGGGGCTCGGTTCTTTTGGTTCACCGAATCGTAGTTCCCGTGCATCTCGATATCCGTGAGCGTGACACCTTTGGCCTCCACGACGAGCAATACCATACCCCCCAGCTTCTCGGGAAGCCGGGCTTTGAGACCGCGCAAAATCAGCGGCCTGGCAATTGTGATGGTCTTAGTGACCACCAGCGGTTGGGCCTGTTCGCAAACGATGACGGCGCCTTCCGGAGCCTTATCGAGCAGCGTCTGCAAGTCCATCTCGCCGCCGGTAAACTTGACCGTCGGCGATTCCACGCCCGACACGGGCAGACAGGCCGTGCCGGCCAGCAGCATCACACCAAAAACGATAACCAGGGGCTCCGCAATGCGAATAAAACGGCTCGTGGAATGGTGCATGGCAATACCCCAGGTCACTGCTTGCGCTTCCGCTTGTTTTTCGTCGGCTGTTCTCTCGGCGCCGGTGGATTCTGTGCCGCTTTGGCTCGCATCGCTTCGGCTTCGGCGGCCTCCTTCGTGCCGGGTGCTGGACGCCAATCGCGCTCGGGCACAAACCGCTGCTCGGCCTTCAGTTCATCGAGAGTCTCCAGGCGGCGGCCCTGGTCGTTGGTATCTACAATCCATTTCTCCAGGACACCGCGCAGCTTCTTCAATTCGGCCTGATGCTCGGGCTTACCCGATTTGGCAAGGTTCTTGATCTCCCACGGATCGGTTTCGAGATCGTAGAGTTCTTCCTCCGGCATGGTCGGCTGGCAGAGGAACTCCTGCGGCGCGGTGAGCTTGCCTTGCGCGTGCAGCTCTGTAAGCAGGTTCCAGACGGGATATTGCTTCTGCTTGTATTCGTTGTAGGCCAGGAACGGCACCCACGGAGTGAAGTTGCGAATGTAGCGATATCGCTCGTCCCGCACCGTGCGGATGCGCATAACGGTCATGTCGCAGCGGTCGCGATAGCCGAAAACGTACTCTCGGTCCGGCTCGCTGCGGTCACCCAGAAAGATCTGCCCCTGCATCCTGGAAGGCTTGGGTGCTCCGGCGAGAGCCAGCATGGTAGGGGCGAGGTCAATGCCGTGGAGCAGGCGCGTGTCCACAGTCCCGGCCTTGAAGTGCGACGGAGCGGGAGAGTTTTTGGGCCACCGGATGATCGCCGGCACCAGCAAGCCCTCTTCATAACAGAACTGCTTGCCCCGCACGTGCGCCTGCCCGTTGTCGCCGAAAAAGACGACCACGGTGTTGTCGGCGAGGCCGTCTTTTTCTAGCGCATCGAGCACAAGGCCCACCTTGCGGTCCAGCTCAGTGGCTTCGTCGAGGTACTTGCCCCAGTCCTCGCGCGTCACCGGATCGTCGGGGTAGTAAGGCGGGATCTCCACCTTGGCCGGATCGGCCTTCTTCGGTGCGGTGAAGGCACGGTGTGTTTCGCTGAAGTTGACCTGCGCATAGAACGGTTGGTGTGTTTTGAGGTCACTCCAGCTTGCGGAATCGAACGGCTTGCCCTCGTACTTGAAGTTCCAATCGGTCTTGCCGGTGCCTTTGAAATCGCACGGCGCTGGCAGCTCGCGGACGTTCGCCGTGAAGTAGCCGGCCGCTCGCATCCAGTCGCTGAGAATCTTTACGCCCTCGGGCAACGGCTGCTTGTTGGAGGTACGATGATTGTGCGCCCCGATAGTCGTGGCATGCATGCCGGTGTTGAACGCCGAGCGGCTGGGCGAGCAAACATGGCCATTGTAGAAGCGCGTGTAGCGGACCCCTGCGGACGCCAACCGATCGAGGTTCGGTGTCCGGACTTCCTTTGTGCCGTAGCACCCCAGGTGCTGGCCAAAATCCTCGGCGATCAGCCACAGAATATTAGGTGTCCGGGGATTGGGCTTCTGCATGCCGGACGAGGCGGAGACTGCGGGACAGACAGCCGCCAGACAGACTGTCCCCACGACAAGAGCAGCGCGAGTGGCGAATACAGAACGATAAGGTAACGGTGATTGGATGGTTCTCATTTTCTCTCCTGCTTTAATGTTGCTTTTTTCTGCGCGGCCTTTACGGCAGGATATCGACGGACCTCCACGTCGTTCTTCTGTTTTGCGCCCGGCGTGCTGCGGCCGTTAGCGACGAGCCTGTCCATCAAGGCGCACATTTCGGCGACGAGTTCAGGTTTCTCAGCGGCGAGGTTCGTCTTCTCGCCGATGTCGTTGTCGAGGTTGTAGAGTTGAACCTCGGTTTTTGCCTTCGGATCCCGTTCAAAGACGACCTTCCACGGGCCGCGGCGCAGGCCGGGAACACCACTTGACGCGCAGCTCACCGCGTGCTCGCGAACCGGCTCGTCTCCCCCTTTGAGCAGCGGAAGCAGACTGAAGCTGTCCTCGCCGGCGTTGGCCGGCAGCCTCTTGCCGAGAATGTCCGCCAGAGTGGCCATGAAGTCGGCGTGGTGAACGAGCTGGCCGCAAGTGCTGCCGGGTCTGACTATGCCGGGCCAGCGGACGATAAACGGGATGCGATGCCCGCCCTCGAACACGTCCCCCTTATAGCCGCGCAGCGGACCGCTGGGGAAATGGCCTTGCGCTTCAAGGTCTTTGGCGCCGATGTAGGGCGCGCAGCCATTATCGCTGGTGAACAGGACGAGCGTGTTCTCTTCGACGCCGCTTTCCCGCAGGGCCTCCAGTACGCGTCCGACAACCGCGTCCGTCTCCATCACGAAATCCGCGTAAAGGTTCAAACCGCTCTTGTCGAGCCATTGCTTGTTCACAGCCAGGGGAGTGTGCGGAGACGTGAGCGGCACGTAGAGCAGGAACGGCTGCTTCGCTGTCGCCTGGCGCCGGATGAAGTCGGCCGCACGGTCGCCGAGTGTGGGGAGAATGACTTCGAGCTGCCAGCCCTGGAGCGCGGGCCCTTGAAGGCTGGCCTGGTTCTTCACCAATTTCTCCGCCGGCAGCAGCTCGCTCGGGATACCGACGGTTCGGTCGTTCTCGATGAAACAGTACGGCGGCCAGTTGGGCACATCGGTGCCGAAGTACTCGTCAAAACCGCGTGTGGTCGGCCCGCCGGGGATGGGCTGGGAGAAAACGTCTCTCCACGTCGCACGGTGCGCATCTGTGATGGTGGCGGAGACTTGCCCGCCACCGCCGGGCTTGCCGCCAAGGCCGGTGAAGTACTCTCGCTGCTCCTGCGTGATCGGCCAGTCCCGGCCAAGGTGCCACTTGCCGATGCACCCGGTCCGGTACCCGTACTCTCTGGCGAGGCCGGCCACTGTGAGCCGATCCGGCGCAATCAGCGGCGCGCCCCACACGGGAACGATGCCCTGCTGCAGTCGCGTCCGCCAGTGGTAGCGGCCCGTGAGCAGCGCATAGCGTGACGGCGAGCAAACGCCGGAACTGGAGTGCCCGTCCGTGAAGCGCATTCCTTCAGAGGCCAGACGATCCATGTTGGGTGTGGGGATCCTGCCGCGCTGTGGATTGTAGCACTGGACGTCGCCATAGCCCAGATCGTCGGCGAGGATGATGAGGATGTTGGGCCGCGAGGAAGGCAAGGCTTTCGCCAACGGTTCGGCGGCCCGAACTGGGTTGACAATCAACAAGACAACGGCTATCACCATCGTACTGACATTACGGACTGTTGCAGCGATTCCTGTCATCATAGTCGACTCCTTCCCTTCTCGCGAATGCGCTGGAGCAACTCGGTCATCTCCTTCACGAGATCGGGGTGTGCAGCGGCCACATTATTCGTTTCGCCGATATCCTCGGCCAGATTATAAAGCTCGTCGCCGCCGCTGCCGCGTTTCTTGTTTTTCCTGGCTGCCGCAGCAGAAGGATTGGCCGGGATCAATTTCCACGGTCCTTTGCGGATCGCCAGCACATTGCCGTGCTCGATGAGATGATCGCGGCACGGCTTGCCGGGCTTCTCACCGAGCAGCGCGGGCAGGATATCGAAACTGTCCGGCCCAGCCGCATCGGGGAGTTTCTGCCCCGTCAGGGCCGCCATTGCGGCCAACATGTCCACGTGGCAGATCAGCGCATCCGACACGCCCGGCTTGATTCGGCCGGGCCAGCGAGCGATAAACGGCACGCGCGTGCCGCCTTCATAGGCGCTGCCCTTGCCGGCTCGCAGTGGGCCATTGTGTAGATGGCCGTTGTTCGTCTCCACAGTCCCTCCGTGCTCGGTGTCGGGACCGTTGGCGTCGAGCACGCCGCCGTTGTCGCTGGTCACAATGACCAGCGTGTTGTCGGCGAGCTTCAGCCGCTCGAGTGTGTTGAGTACCTGGCCGACGGTCCAGTCGAAGGAGTGAATCGTATCGCCCCGAACGCCGGCCTGGCTGATGCCTTTGAAACGCAGATTCGGCACTCGCGGCACGTGGATGTCGTGCGTGGACAGGTAGAGGAAAAACGCCTTGTCTTTATTTCGCTCGATGAAAGCATCGGCCTTCGCGGCCAGTGTGTCGGCAATCTCGTCGTCTTTCCACAGTGCTGCCTTGCCGCCGGTCTGACTGCCGATGCGCGGGATGCCGTTGACGAACGAGCGAGGCTCGCCGCGTTTGACGGAGTAATCAAGCCGGATCTGATCCTTCGGGTCGAGC
>DATLAR010000210.1:0-31667 GCA_035527355.1 Planctomycetota bacterium | reverse complement strand
CCGGTGGCGGTGTGGGCGCTGCCGGCGGCGGCGTTGGTGGTGGCCGTGGTGGCCGGCCAGATGAAGGCGTCGGCCGGCGGTGTGGAGACCGCCGTCGGCCGGGCGGCGGTGCTGAAGGAAATCCTCCAGCTCGTCATGTATTTCGTGATCGGCTGGATGCTGTTTGTGAACATCGGCCGGAACAGGACGCGGCTGCGCGGGCTGATCTCGGTTTTCCTGTTTGCGGCGGGGGCGGCGGTGCTGTGGGGGCTGATCGAATACGCGGCGAAGGGCGACGTTTTCACGGCCGGCGGCCCGCACGCAAACATCAACGTGCTGGGCGCGTATTTTGCCATCGTGCTGCCGTTTGTTGCGGGCATTGCGCTGTTCGACAGGCAAAGCGCCCTGCAGCGGCTGTCGCTGGTTGTGCCCGTGGTAGTTGGCGCGGCTATCACGCTTTCGATGCCGGCACTGCTCGTAACGGCGGCATCCCTGCTGCTGGTGCTCGCGATGCGCAGCACAAAGCTGCTCTTTGCCGGCATTCTCCTGCTGCTGATTGTCATCCTTGTGCTGCCGGGCAGCCTCCGCAGAAACCATGTGGATATCCTCACGAGCTCGGTCGCGGTTTACGTTGACAACAACCACCTGCTGAGCGACGAGCGCCTGATGGAGCGCGCACAGAAGCTGCTGGCGGAGAAGCGATACGGAGATGCTCGGCAACTGCTGCTTCAGCTCGACGGTGCCGACCGCCTGAACGACGAGGGCGTGAAACTGCTGGACGAGGCGACCAGGAGCGCCACGCCGGAAGAGAAGGCGAGGCCCGTGCAGGTTGCTGCGCGCTATCGCTGCTGGCAGGCTGCGCTGCGGGCGCTGCGGGCCGCGCCGAAGGATCGCCCCTGCGCGGTGGTTGCGGAAAAAACAAAAGAGCAGCCGCGCAAGCAGTCTGCAGGCAAGAAGCCGCCGGCAAGGCCGCAGTACGCCTCGCTCTTCCTGCGCGGGGCCGGCGTGGGCTGGTTCAAGAAGGCGATCGGCCAGTATTACGGCACGATGCCGAAGCCGACGCACAACACCGACGAGGTGGAGGCGTATAACATCAATTGCGACCAGCCCGACACGTTCGGGCAGTTGTTTGTAACAACGGTGGAGCTGGGCGTGCTGGGGCTGCTGGCGCTCGTATGGTTTTACCTGTGGGGGATGGGCCGCGCAATCAGGCTGTTTGCCGGCGCGCAATCGCCATTGAGCCGCGGCGTGGCCGCGGGCGTCATCGGCTCGCTCGCGTTTATGCCCATCCTCGCGCTCTATTCGGAGTTGCTGGTGAGGGGCGTTGCGTTGCCCCTTGTGTTCATCATAGCTTGCGTTTACATTCTTGAGAGATCGGAGAAGGAACCCGCATGATACGAGTGGGAATCGTTGGCGCCACCGGCCTGGCAGGCGAAGGCCTGATTCATATTCTGCTCGGGCACCCGCAGGCAAAGCTCGCCTGCCTGTGCTCCGACCACGCCGCCGGCGAGGATGTGGCAAAGGTGCTGCCGTCGCTGAATAAGGAAACGACGATGGCTTTTTGCGCGTGTGACCCCGAGCGGCTGATCGGCGAGACGGACGTGGTTTTTTTTGCGAAGAAGACGCCCGACTCGATGCGGCAGATTCCCAGGCTGCTGGATGGCGGTGTGAAGGCGATCGACATCGGGGGCGAGTTCAGGCTGAAGGACCCCGCCGCATACAGGAAATGGTACAAGAACGAGCACGATTGCCCCGAGCTGCTGGCCGAGGCGGTGTATGGCATGCCGGAGTTTTACGCCGACAAGGTGCGCAAGGCGCGGCTCGTGGCGAATCCCGGCTGCTATCCCACGAGCGCCGTGCTGCCGCTGGTGCCGCTGCTTCGCGAGCGGGCGATCGAACCCGACGGCATCAGCATCGACGCGTATTCCGGCATCTCGGGTGCAGGCAAAACGTCGGGGTATTCATTTCTGGACTGCAACGAGAACATGCGGGCCTATAGTCTGGTGGGCCACAAGCACACGCCGGAGATCGAGCAGGAGCTTTCGGCCGCCGCCGGCAAGAGCGTAGTGGCCAGCTTCGTGCCGCATCTCGTGCCGCTGGAGCGCGGCATCCACACGACGATTTTCGCCGCAGCAAACGCGAATTCGGGCAAGGCTTTGCAGATACTGAAGGATTTCTACGCGGCGGCGCCGTTTGTGCGCGTGATCGACGATCCGTCGCAGGTGGCGCTGCTGAATGTGCGCTGCACGAACTACTGCGACATCTCGGTTGCGCTTGACAATCGCGCGGGGAAATTGATAATAGTAAGTGCAATCGATAACACCACCAAAGGGGCGGGCGCTCAGGCTGTTCAAAACATGAATCTCATGTTCGGCCTCGACGAGACAACCGGCCTCAAGAACAGATCCATCTGAATCGCCAGGAGCATCTTGTGTCCGAGAAAATCAAGGAGTTCTGCGGGCTGTTCGGCATCTATGGCACACCCGATGCCGTGAAGCACACATACTACAGCCTCTATGCCTTGCAGCATCGAGGCGAGGAAGGTGCAGGCATAGCCGCAACCGATGGGACAGCTATTTGCGACTACCGCGGCCTTGGCCAGGTGGGCGATGTATTCACCCCGCAGAGCTTCGAGGCGCTGCGAGGCACGCACGCCGCCATCGGGCACGTTCGATACTCTACCACCGGATCAAACAACATCACAAACGTGCAGCCGATCGTCGTGCAATATTCGCGCGGCGAGATCGCCGTGGCGCACAACGGCAACCTGGTGAACGCGCAGGCAATGCGCAACAGGCTCGAATCGCGCGGATCGATTTTCAGAACCACCACCGACAGCGAAATCGTGCTGCACCTGCTGGCGGCATCGTGCCAAGCCGATTGGTTGGACGCCCTGGCAAACAGCCTCAACGAGATCAAGGGCGCATTTTCGCTGCTGTTTCTCACGCCCAAGGAGGTAGTGGCCGCGCGCGATCCGCAGGGCTTCCGCCCGCTCTGGCTGGGCCGGCTGAAAGACTGCTATTGCTTCGCATCCGAAACGTGCGCGTTTGATCTGATCGGCGCCGAAGTGGTGCGCGAGGTGGAGCCGGGCGAGGTGATCCGGATCAACGAGCAGGGCCTCACTACGCGCCGCTATGCGCCGCAGGCACGCCACGGGCGCTGCATCTTCGAGCTGATCTATTTCTCGCGGGCCGACAGCATGATCTTCGGCGAGCACGTTCACCTCTTCAGGCAGAGGCTGGGCAGCAAGCTGGCGCAGGAGCACGCGGTGGACGCGGACATCGTGGTAGCCGTGCCGCACTCGGCCACGTCGGCGGCCATCGGCTATCACCGCGAAAGCGGCATTCCCATCGAGCAGGGCTTCATCGCGAACAATTACATGGGCCGCACCTTCATCCAGCCGATCCAGGGCAAACGGCACGAATACGTGAACATCAAGCTCAACGCGGTGCCGCAGGCGGTGAAGGGCAGGAAGGTGGTAGTGGTGGACGACTCGATCGTTCGCGGCACAACCACCGCCGGCAAGATGCGGCTGCTGCGCAAGGCGGGCGCGAAGGAAATCCACCTGCGCATAAGCTGCCCGCCGCACATGTTCCCGTGCTACTACGGCATCGATTTCGCGTCGCGCGAAGAGCTGATAGCAAACAAGGTGCCGCTCGAAAAGATGGCGGATTTTTTCGGGGTGGATACCATCGGCTACCTGAGCATCGAAGGGCTGAGATCCTGCGCGCAGTGCGAGCCCGAAGGATTCTGCATGGCGTGCTTCGACGGCAAGTATCCCGTGCAGGTGGACGAAGGCACCGGCAAGTGGAGCCTCGAAATGCCGCCGAAACTGAGAATTCCAGCCGCCACCAATCTTTGATCCCTCACCGGAGACAGCACCTCGGCAATGAGCAACGCAAAATCTGGAACCGCCAAAGGATTGACGTATAAGGACAGCGGAGTAGACATCTCGGTAGGCGACGATTTTGCCGAAAAGATACAGCATCACCTCCGCCTCACGTATGGGCCAAACGTGCTGAACAACCCCGGCGGCTATGCCGGGCTGTTTGCGCTGAAAACCAACGGCCTGCTGTCGAAAGACATCGCGAGACCCGTTCTCGCGGGCACCACCGATGGCGTGGGCACAAAGCTGAAGATCGCGTTCATGATGGACAAGCACGACACGGTGGGCATCGACCTCGTGGCGATGAGCGTGAACGACCTGGTCTGCGTCGGCGCCGAGCCGCTGTTCTTTCTCGATTACATCGCCACCGGCAAGCTCTCGCAGGACGTGCTGCTGCAGGTGGTGAAAGGCGTGGCCGACGGCTGCTGCCAGGCCGAGTGCGCATTGCTGGGCGGCGAGACTGCCGAAATGCCCGGTTTTTACCAGCCCGGCGAGTACGACCTTGCGGGCTTTGCCGTGGGGATTGTCGACCGCAGCCGATGGCTCAAGCCGGCGCGGGTGCAGCCGGGCGACAAGATGATCGGCCTTGCGTCGTCGGGTGTGCACAGCAACGGCTATTCGCTCGTTCGCAAGGTATTCTTCGACGTGGCCAAGTGGCGCGTGGAGCGGCACGTCGATGAATTCGGCTGCACGCTGGGCGAGGAGCTGCTGAGGCCGACGGTGATTTATTCCACGATGATCAAGAACCTGCTGCGGCACTACCGCCGCAAACGGATGATCCGCGGCATCGGCCATATCACCGGCGGCGGATTCCTGGGAAACATCCCGCGCGTGCTGCCCGAGAGCTGCGGCGGCCGCATAGAGCGCGGCTCGTGGCCCGTGCCACCGGTCTTCGAGATGATCCGGAAGCTGGGCAAGATAGATGACGATGACGAGATGTACCGTGTGTTCAATATGGGCATAGGCATGGTGCTGATCGTGTCGCCCGTAGTGGTGGACTACGTGATCAGGCAGCTCGGGAAGGCCGGGCAGCCATCGTACCTGATCGGTGAAGTGGTGAAGGGCGAGCACGAGATCAAAATCGTGTAGTGGGAAGTTTTCAACTCGACGAGTGGCGGGCGTGGCTCGTCACTCGTTTTTTCATCAAAAGCCATGATCATCAAGATTTGCGGATTCAAGACGATACCTGAAGCACTCGCGGCCGCCGAGGCAGGCGCCGGGATGATCGGTTTGAATTTCTACCCGCACAGCCCTCGTTGCGTGGGCCGCCAGACGGCGCGCCATATCTGCACGGCCGTTCCGCCCGGCGTGTGCAAGGTGGGGGTGTTTGTAAATGCCACGGTTGAGACGATCCTGCAAACGGCCGAGGAATGCGGCCTCGATGCCGTTCAACTGCACGGCGATTTTCCGGCACACCGCGTGGGCGAGCTTGCACCGCTGAAGGTGATCCGCGCTGTCGGCGTTTCGGGTGAAAGCGATCTCGAGCGGCTGGCGAATGTGCCCGCCGATTTCCTGCTGCTCGATACGGCGGTGAAGGGAATGCACGGCGGCACGGGCCGGACGTTTGACTGGCGGCTCGCCGCGCGGGCCAGGGCCTTCGGCAAGGTGCTGCTGGCCGGCGGGCTGAACGCCGGCAACGTGGCCGAGGCCATTCGCGTGGCGAATCCCGATGGCGTGGACGTGGCCGGCGGCGTGGAAACCGCCCCCGGCGTGAAAAGCATCCCGCTGATCAGGCAGTTCATTGCGGCCGTTCGCGAGGCCGTGAGCTCGTGATCATTCGCTGTCGTTGATCCACACGAGCATCTCGCCTGGGCCGCGATTGGCCCAGCAGCAATAGGGCACGGCGGCGATTTTCGCGGGGCGCGCGCCGCGCTCGGTGGCCGCGCGATACAGCCTGCCTTCCCAATCCGAATAGTCCGGCACCTCTGCAAGCGCCTCTATGAGCACCACGCCTCCAAGCACGTCCTTCTTGAAAGTATGCTTCAGCTCCGAATTCACCGGCAGCGTTATTGTAAACAGATCGTGCGGGTTGTCGGCCTGTTCGAGGCAATAGACCAGCGGGCCACGCCGGATGGCAACCTTTCCGAAATCGGCCTCGATGTGCGGGTTCGCTTCGATCCGCAGAGGCTCCATCTCAAACGAAAGCGCGATGGCGTCGCCGTCGGCCCATTGGCGGTTGATGCACGCATAGCCGTCCTGTTCGGCGAATTCTGCAGGGGCTCCGTTCACTGCGATAGAGCGCCGCGTGCTCCAGCCGGGCAGCCTCAGGTGCAAGGCAAACTCCGCGGCCGACTGCAGCCCCATCTTGATCTCCACGTTGCCGTCCCAGGGATAGTCCGTCTTGACCGCGAGGACAACCGGTGCGCCGTTCAGCGTGGCCTTTATGGTGCAGCCGGCGTAAAGGTGAAGCCAGAGGTTGGAGGGTGACTGCGAACAGACGTAGCTGCCCAGCGAGGCGAGCAGCCGAACGAGATTGCTGGGGCAGCAGGCGCAGGTGTACCACGGCACGCGCTGCTTGCCGTCGCGCCGCCGCAGCGGATTCTCGTAAAAGAAGCTCGTGCCGTCGAGCCCCACGCCCGATAGCACGTTGTTGTAGAGGGCGGTTTCGAGCACATCGGCGAAACGCGACTGGGCCGTGAGGCCGAGCATGCGATGGTTCCAGAGGACGCTTCCGATCGCGGCGCAGGTTTCGGCATAGGCTTCGTTTGGCAGGTCGTAATCGCTTGTGAAGCCCTCGTATCGGGCGGTCGAGCCCAGCCCGCCGGTAACGTACATCCGCTTGGCGGTCATGTTCGTCCAGAGCTTTTCGAGGGCGTCGAGCAGCGACGTATCGCCTGTTTCGGCGTAGATGTCGGCCATGCCGCTGTAGAGGTACATTGCCCGCACGGAATGCCCCGCCACCTCGGCCTGCTGCCGCACGGGCTTGTGCGCCTGCACCACGCTCACGTCGAATTTCTCATCGGGGTTCGTGATTTCGGCGAGGAAGACGTTTGGCTCGGTGCCGCGAATGTCGATGAAGAACTGCGCGAGCCCGAGGTATCGCGCCTCGCCGGTAGCGTGGTAGAGCTTCACGAGTGCAAGCTCGATTTCCTCGTGGCCGGGTGCGCCGCGCCGCTTGCCCGGTCCGAAGACGGCGTCGATGCAATCGGCGAAGCTGCACGCGACGTCGAGCAGATTGCGCTTGCCGGTGGCGCGGAAATGTGCGACCGCGGCCTCGAAGAGGTGGCCGGCGCAATAAAGCTCGTGCATGCCGCGCAGATGTGTCCACCGGTTCGACGGCGGCTCTCGCAGCGTGTAGTAGGAATTCAGGTAGCCGTCGGGCTGCTGAGCGCCGGCGATGGCCTCGATCACCTCGTCGAGCTCGGCTTCGAGCTTCGGATCGGGATGCGTTGCGAGCGAGTATGCGGCGCCCTCGGCCCATTTGTAGACGTCGGAGTCGTCGAACAGCAGCCCGCGGAATTCGCCCTGCATCTTGCCGGCGGCCTTTCGGAAGTTGTCGAGCCGGCCCGATTCACGAATCATTTTCAGCACGTGCGGAATGGTCGCCTCGCGGTTGGTTTTCAGCCGCGGCGCCCAGAATACATCGTCGAACGTGACGGCCGTGTGAGGGAGCGGCTTGAGTTTCCAGAATCCGTCTGACATAGCTTTTCCTTTCCAGCACAGTTCATTGGTTCGGTTTCAGCCCGAGCTGGCGGCTAACCTGTTCCTTGAGACGCGGGTCGAAACCGAGGAAGGCATCGATGATGCCGGGCAGCAGCTCGCGGGTGCGCGCCTCGAAGCGCAGGCTAAGCACCGGCTCGGTTACCGACACGCGGGCGAGCGCCCAGCCATCGGAGTATTGCACGCGGATGCCGTCGAGCCGGCTCACACGGCCGCCCTCGGCATTTCTGGCGATGTTTTCGACCACCTGCTGCGAGTCGCGGCTGATCATAGGCAGCCGCACGACGGGAGTGGCGTGGTAATGCGGCACGGCATCGGCCAGCGCGCAAAGGCTGCGGCCGCCGGCGAGCAGTTTGCCCATCAGCGCCGCGGTGTAGAGGCCGTCGTCGCCGCCGCCCAGGCTGCGATGGAAGAAATGGCCGCTGATCTCAACGCCAAAGAGCGCCTGCTCGGTGATCATCCGGCGCTTCATAAACGTGTGCCCGGCCTTCTCCATCAGCGGTTTGCCGCCGGCCGCCGTTATCACGTCGGCGAGGGCCTGCGAGCAGTTCACCTCGTAAACTATGCTCTCGCCGGCATTCGATTGCAGGAGCCACTGCGAGAGCACGGCGCCCGCCACGTCGCCGGCCACAGGCCGGCCGCGCTCGTCCACGAAGACCACGCGGTCGCCGTCGGCATCGAAGGCCGCGCCGAACGAGCAGCCGTGCGAGACTACCGCTTCGCACAGCTCTGAAATACCGGCCGGCAGCGGATTGGGATTTCGCACGGAGAGGTCGGGATCGACCCGGCAGAAGATGGGCATCACGCCAAACCCGAGGCTGCCGAGCGCGCGCGGTGCGATCTCGCTCCAGCCGCCGCCGCCGGCATCCACCGCAATCTTGACGGCCGGCGGCACGGCGATGGCCGATTGCAGCCAGCGTTCGTACTCGGGCACGATATTCACCTGCCGCGCGATGCCCGCGCCGCTCACGAAATCTTTTTGCTCCACCACCACCCTCAGGCGGTCGATCTCATCGGGCGTTACGGGATCGTGCGAAAAGCACAGCTTCAGGCCGTTGAATTTCGGCGGATTATGCGAAGCGGTAACCATGGCGCAAGCGCTGCAGCGGCAGGTTTCACTGGCGAAAGCGAAGTAGAAAACAGGCGTGGGCACGATGCCGATATCCACTACCTCGGCGCCGGACGCCACCATCGCGTCGATCAGCGCCTTCTTGAGCGGCGCAGTGCTGCGGCGCACGTCGCCGCCCACGAGGATTGACGGCCGGGCCGATCTGCGGCTGCGGCGCTCGGTGGCGCCGCGCACGGCGTTGCGGCGTTCGCGGCCGCGGCGTTCGGGGATGCGCTGCATCGCCTGGCTGCGGCGCAGAATGCTTACAATGCCGCGGCCGATGTCGGCCATTTCGGGCTCGCTCAGCTCATCGCCGTAGACGCCACGGATGTCGCAGGACTTGAATATCGACACAGGGCAGCCTTTCCATCGTGTGTTGCCGCAGCCGCTCAGGCGGTAACGTAACCGCGGGCCGTGCAGAGCCGGCGAAAGCGGGCGTACTTGTCTTCGTAATAATCCTTTCGCGCGGCGTCGGGTGCCGCGATGTGCGCAATACGAACCATGCCGCGGCAGGCGTCTGCCACGCCGCCGTACTCGGGTGCGGCGGCCAGCGCGGCGGCGCCGAATTCGCAGCCCGCGCGCTCGGGCACGTGCAGCTCGCGGCCCAGCACCGATGCGCGTATGCCCAGCCACACGCCGCTAGCCGCGCCGCCGCCGGTGGCGAAAACCGGCCCGGCCACATTTGCACCCAACGAGCCAAGCACCTCCATGGCCCATCGTTCGGCGAAAGCTACGCCCTCGAGCAGCGCCAGGTAAAGCTCTTCGCGGCTGGCGGCTTCGCGGCTGAAGAAACCCTCGGCCGCGTCGTCTGTAAACGGAAACCGCTCGCCGCGCCGCACAAGCGGATAGCAGACGAGATCGGTGGTGCGAAGCGCGGCGGCGAGGTCGTCGAGCGCGGCGAGATTTTCGCTCGGGAAAAAGTGGGCCAGGCATTCGCCGCCCACGCTGCACGCCGCGCCGGGCAGCCAGCAGCCGGCGGGATGGCGGTGGCAATAGACGCGGCCGGCGGGGTCGCGGATGACCTCGCGGCTGATGCCGCGAATCACAAGCGTGGTGCCCAGCGTGGAGGCCCAATGCCCTTCGGCCGATGCGCCCGACGCAAGGAAGCCGGCGGTGCCGTCGGTACAGCCGGCCACGATACAGGTATTTTCGGGCAGGCCGGTTTCGCGTGCAGCCGAACTGCAAACGGCGCCGGCCTGCTGGCCGGGATTCAGCAGCCGCGGCAGTTTTTCGGCCGGGATGCCGAGCGATGCGATGAACGCTGGCCACGAGGAATCGAAGAGGTCGCAGCCCATTTTGAGGGCGTTTGACGTATCGGTGAAGGTGCAGGCGCCGCACAGCCGGCCGGCGAGGTAATCGGCGGCGTGGCAGATGATGGCGGCGCGGTCAAACAGCTCGGGCTCGTTGTCCATCACCCACAGTACCTTCGGGAGCGCGAATGAGCTGCCGAAGCGGAATCCGTGGCGGTCGAGGAAATCGCCGGCGGCCGCGTTTGCCCGCGCAGCCTGCGATGCGGAGCGCGCATCGTTGTACATGATTGCGGGCCGCAAAGGTTTGCCCGATGAATCGAGGAAGAGCACGGTGCCGGATGTGGAATCGACGCACAGCGCGGCCACCTGGGCAAGGTCGCAGTCGAGCCGGCGGACACATTTCACCAGCGCGGCCCACCACGATTCGGGGTGCTGCTCGTGCCGGCCGGCGGGCAGCCCCGGCACCTCGGCGTCGACCAGCGGCTCAGATGCCGCCGCCGTGCAGAAGCCGTTGGCCGTGCATACGGTGCAGCGCACGCCCCCCGTGCCCGCGTCTATTCCAAGATAGAGTTTGCCGTTCTGCAAGAGTGTTTTTCCTCGCCTAGCGTTCAGATCAATTATCCGGATTGTTCGGGCGGGAATCAAGGGAGAGAGGCGGCCCGGGTCAGTTTGCGAGGTTGGCGAGGACGGCGGCGAGTTTTGCGTGGGCTTCGCGGCGGTGGAAGAAGATGAGGCGGCCGGAGGGCGCGTAAACCATCGCGGGCAGATTCCTGCCCCATTCTTCGGGCGTCACGTGAATCTTGATGAGGGTGATCAGCTTCATCAGGCCCAGCTTCTTCACGAGGTGTTCGACATAGTACGAGCGGATGAGGCCGCTTTCCCAGAGCAAGCGGCCTTCACGCGGATACTCTTTTGCGCCGTGCAGCCACACGCCGCGGTCGGCCTCGATGGAATAATCCCGCAGGCCATGACGCCGCGCGATTTCATCGAGCACATCGCACAGCGGCGCCTCGCCCATGAGCAGCGTGGTGAGCTCGGCGGCGCCGGCGCGGAGGTCGGCGGGATTGATGCCGATGTTCACGCCCGCCTGCATGCTTAGTTTCTGGATGACCTCGACGAGCGGCTGATCGCGGTAGGCGCAGATGACCTTGCCTGCCAGCTTCTTGCGGAATTCGCGGACGTCGGGCGCCGGCAGCGGCGGGGCCGGTTCGCGGCCGAGGCTGAGTTCGTAAAGCACTTCGGCAATGCGATGGTGCGCGGCCTGCGAGCACAGCGCGAGGAACTCGTTATGCGAGCGCACGATCATGAGCTTGGCGTCGGGCCGGTTGGCCAGGTATTCGGCCAAGCACGCCTTCACACAGAGGAAGATCGCGTCCTTCTCGAATTCGAGGTCTTCCAGGCCCACCACGGGCTTGTCGTAGCGCTTCATCGTCCTGAGCGGATAGATCCTGTGAACAAGCTCGTCGGAGAAGAAGCCGTCGGTGGTGGAGGCGATGCTGATGGTGCTGCCGTCGAAAGTGTAAATGGCTCCGATCTGCCTCGTGATCCAGTCGAGTGCATCGCACAACTCCACGCCGTTCATCGCGAGGTAGAGCGGCCGCTCGGCCAGCGGCGGCTGCACGGAGTTGTCGAAAAGGATCATGATGCCCACGCCGCTTTCGGCGGAGATTTGGGCGACGGCGGCTTTGAGGGGCGTGCCGCGGAAGGAGAACGAGATTCTCTTGGCGAGGGTGCTGCTGGTTTTGCGGCGAGCGTCGAGCATGTCCTTGATGTCGTTTGCCGTGGCTGCGGCATTGCGGGGCGGTTCGGGGAGGCTGGCGGGGTCTCCGGGCGGCGGCACGTATGATGGCACGTGCACTTGGCGGCTGCAGCCGGTTTGCACCAGCGCGAGGGCAAGGCCAAAGATTATGCACGGCAGCAGATTAGTCATACTTCTGACGCGTGGCGTCGGTCAACTCGTACTGATTGCCGTCCTTGTCGCCAACGAGGATCGAGGTGTTGTATATTTCGAGAATGGTAAGGCCGTTGATCGTGTTGCCCACGTAGCATCGCTTCAGCTTGTTGCCGTCTTCCTTGTCTTCGAGGAGAACGCATGGCTTGGTGAGGTAGATCATGCCCTTGAAGTTGAATGGCACTTCGAATTTCGCCACCGCCTCGTCCGGGTCCACCGGCTTGACGGGCGGCTTGACGGGATCGACCGGCGGCTTTACGGGCGGCTTGACGGGATCGACCGGCGGCTTCACGGCAAGAGACTTGCGATCGAGGTCCATCACCAGCCTGTATGGATGCGACGCGTAACGATAAGCCACCTTGATGCCGGGCAACCCCGGCACCGCCGCGGCGGTTTCGAGCTTGTCGGTCACCGTGGGCTTCAGGCCCATCGTGGGGCTTTCCTGTAATCCCACGAAGCCTGTTTCCTTGATGGCGTCGACGACTTTGATCGTGGGGAACTGGATCGCGGCGGCGCCGCGGCTGGAGTTGGTGAGAGTGATGGGAATCTTGAACTTCCCCTTCTGCACTTCCTTCAGCCTGATCGCGGTGCGGCGCTGGTTGCCTGGCTCCTTCGAGTGCCGGCTCATCAATGCTTCATCGGGCGTCTGGACGAGCGTCCATGCCTGAGGGTACATGATTTCAACGACATCGACGGCTCGGTCGGGCGTGCATTCGTACAAGCCGGTCACGCGGGCGATGTCGTTTCTTTCGGAGGTGACGGTGATGGAGAAAAGCCCGACGGCCGTGAGCCTGGCCTTTGGTCTCTGCGTGAAATCTCGTGTGCCGAAGCTCCAATACACCTGGCTGAAATCTTTGGGCGCGACGCGTTCCTTGAGGTCGGTGTCGCCTTTCTTCAGCTCCACCGTGCTGGTGGTGGGATACGGCGGGAGGGTGCGCTCCTTGAGGAAATACGAGGCGGCGCTGTAGGCGGTAAACGCCAGCAGTGCAAGCGCCAGGAAGAAGACGGCGAGTCCCTTGTTGAGGCGTTCAAAGAATTCCATATTGCTTTCTCGTTGTCATCCGATTCGGCCGTGGTGTCACATTCGCCGGCCGGTGCCGTTGGAATCGTATTTCCGCCCGAAGGCGTCTTTCAGTTGGTATGGGCGGCCGTCGGCATCCTCGAACTTTATCGACGCACGATCGATGCTAACGACGGTCAAGCCGTCGATGCAATCGCCTACCGAGCACCGGGTGAGGGTGCCGGTTTGCTTGTCTTCGAGCACGGCGAAGATCGTGTCTACGTGGACGACGGCTTTGAAGTTGTACGGCAGCTCGAAAGGCGGTGCGGCCGCTTCTTGCGTTTCGGCGAGCTCCTCGCCGCCATGGTTCTGCCGGCGGTCTTCGCCGGCGATGGGCGGTATCAGCTCTTCATTGCCGGCGGCGTGCTTGTCTTCTTTCTCTTTTTGGGCGTTGCGGGCGGTTCGTGTTTCAGCGTGCGGCGGCTGGAAGAAATCGCGTTCGCCTTCCGTCCAAAAATCTCGTGCAAGCTGGGCGTCGAGCGAATCATTTGCGGGTCTGCTGAGCGCGAGCGGTGCCACCGTGGGCTGCGCGGGCAGCGTGCGGTTCTTCAGCAGAAAGCCGCTAATGCGTGCGCCTGCAAAAAGGAAAAGCAGGAGCGAGGCGATAAAAATCGCCTTGTGCTTGCTGATGCGGTCAAGGATTTCCACGCTTCACCTCCGTGGCCGGGTTAAATGCCGTATGGCAGACGCGGCGGCGCGGCTGTCTTTTTGCCCGTTGCGCCTGGCTTGTGCGCGGCGGGTGCGGTGCCCTGGGCTTTTTCATCGAAGAGAAGGCCCACGCCTGCTACCGTGATTGCGGCCGTCACCTTGTTTGATATGCCGGCCTTGTCGGCCGGCGCGGCTTCGATCTTCAGGTCCATCACCGAGTAGAAATTCGTGGTGGCGATGTCGCCTTCGGCTATCCTGAGCTCTATCTTGTTGAACGCCTCGGCGGCCTTGGTCTCGGTTTCGAATTCGTAGTCGGGCATTTGCTGAAGCAGATCGACCACGTGGTCGGGTGCCTGACGAGACTTTGCGTGCTTGATGAGATTGTCCTTGATTGCGGGGAACTGCACGTCTTTGAGGAAAGCTTCAGGATATCTGGCGGAAGACGCAGTAACGATGGCTATGCAGTGGTCGTCGTGCAGTTCGGACAGTTTCACCTCGGCGCGGCCTTTGTAGCGCAGGCCGTCATCGCTGTCGTGCACCTGGTCGAATATTGTGAAGGAGACGGGGCTGTCGCCGGTGATGCCATGGCGGCGGCCAACGCTTATCTTGATGCGCGTGTTGCGGGTGCCTTCGTGCATTTCGACGCCGGCGGGTTCGACCGTGCCGTGGAAGCCGTCGAGCCTGTTGATGAATTTCATGATGGATTCGAGCGAAGCGGTCATTTCGAGCCGCACGCGGTAGAGGTTGAGAAACGGCGTTTTGTTGAGCGGATCGGGAAGCGGCGTTTCCCGGGGCGCTACACGGTCGATCCGCCGCACGCCGCAGTCCATCGCCTTGCGCACGAGATCGTCTATCATGGCAGCCTGCCGGAGCAGCAGCTCGCGCTTGTCCTTGTCTTCCGGCGGCACGCCAAACTGATTGAGGCCAAAGAACTCGTCCTTTACTTCGACGTCGCGCAGCGATGCTTCCTGCATCAGTTTCATCGTGTGGGCTTTGGTTTGGATGTCGAGGAATTTCATGCCGGGCTGCGACTGGCCGTATGGAACCCTGAAAGGCATGCCGGGTATGAACAGCACGTGGCTGACAAGCTGGTCGTATTGTGCGGCAAGCTCGCCGTTGCACTGCTTGGAGCGCGAGATTTCGGCCGTGAGCCGCGGATTGGTGCCCTTGTAGCGGCTGTCAATCTCTCTGGCGTTGCCTGCTTCGGCGTTCTCGAGCTTGAGGTATTTTGTTTTGAAGAACCGGACGACGCCGGGCCGCCCGTTTGAAAATGAAGGCCACAGCACGATCAGCAGCAAGACGGCCACGATCAGGCCGTAGCAGAGTTTCTTGTTCTCTTCAAAAAAGCTGTTCATATTTCATTCCTCGTTCAGTTGGAGGATGATCTCGAAGTAATTCTTCTGCGTTTCGGCCACGGCTTTCGGCACGATAACCTTTTTGAACAGCCGCCGTCCGAGCGGGTCGAGCGAAACGGCTTTCGTCACTTCCTCGATTGTGGTGTAGCTGCGTTCCGGCAGCCGATTGATGATGTGCACGGCGTAATCGGGTGCGTTGTTCCGGCCGGCCTGTTTGAGCAGGGTTTGCCTGGTAGCGGGCAGTTTCACCTTTTGCACGGCTTTACCGACTTCCAGCGCCCCATCATAGTCTTCGAGCTTGTAAACGAACTTCTGGAGGATGTCGCGGCCGCGCGAGAGGTCTACCTCGTCTGCGATGGTGCCGGCAAGGAAATATATCCTGGGCTGTTTCACCTCCTCGACGGGCTTGACAAACTTCTTCTTGCCGGTGTCGAGTTTCGGTTCGGGCGGCTGCGAGCCCATGTAGCTCTGGAACGTGCGAAGCTCGATTTCCCTTGGCACGAGGTTCTTCAGCAGTGCGAGCGCCGAGAGGTAGTTGTGGTTTTCCATAGTAAGCTGGCTGAGCCGGGTGGTCTTCTCGGCAAGGTCGAGGTTTGCGGCTTTGAGCGCGGTCAGTTCCTCCTCGCCGGTTTTCGACTGCTCGATCTTGGCCGATTGCTCGCCGGTGAATTGCTTGATAACAGAGGTGCCCTTGTAGGAGCCTGCGAGCATCATGATGACCGTAACGGTGAAGACACCGGCGGCCGCCCAGCCGTAGATGGCTTTAGTCATGAAATCGCGGCGCTTTTTCGTAGACTTTGGCAGCAGGCTGATGTCCATCGACCTTTCGACAATTCTGCCGGCGACCAGCCCGATGGCGGTGGCAAACGCGTGGCGATTGGCCTCGATCATTTCGCGGCCTGCCGGATCGAGCGGCGAGTAATCAACGTTTTCCAGCGGGTCGAATTCAGCGGTTTCAATGCCGAGGCGGTTCTGGATGAGCAGCGCCAGCCCGGGCAATTTCGCGCAGCCGCCGGTGATGTAGATGCGGTTGATGTCGAGATTCGGCAGCTTTGTTTGCGCCTTGGCGTATCGCAGGCACGACTGAATGGAGTTTGCCACGCCGTGTGCGGCGGCATCGAGCATGCGCGCTAGAGGGTCGCCTTCGCTGTGAGGGCCGCCGGCGGGCGGCTGGTCGGCATGCTGATCGCTGCTGATGAGGATCGGGATCACCTCGGCATCGGCCGGCGAGCCGAGGGCGGTGTCTTCGTCGTCCGGCAGCACTGTGCCTTCGGGCAGCGCGATGGGGATCACGGGGATGCCGTCTTTGGCGTCGGCCGCGCCGCCGATGCGGCCGCGCTCGATCTTGAGGGCCTCGGCCTTGTCGAACGGTATGCGCAGCTCCTGCTGGATTGCCTCGGTGAAGGCGTTGCCGCCGGGTGTGAGGTTTCGGGCAAAATACAGCCTTGAGCCGAACAGCACCACCACTTCCATCTTGTCGGCGCCGATGTTCACCACGGCGCACGGTGCCTGCATTGCCTCGAGTTCGGCCTTGCGCGAGAGAATGAAGCTGTGAAACGTGGGCAGGCTGCCGAGGGTGGTATCTTCGATGCCGATGCCAACGGAGCTGAAGATTTTGGCATGGCTGCGGATCACCTCTTCCTTGGCCATGCCCACGAGCAATGTGAACTCGCTGGCCTTGTTTGGCAGGTCCAGGAGCCTGTAATCGGATGCAACGTCTTCGCCGGCTCCGGTGGCTTCGCTGGCCATTTCAAAGGCCATCACCTTATCGAGGCGGTGCGCCGGCATAGGAGGCACGTGCGCGTAGCGCGTGATTACCTTCTTGCCGGAGATGCAGGTGTGCACCTTGCCCACGCGCGCGCGGCGGTCGGCTAGGAGGCTTTTGAGCACGGCGGCGATAGCCTCGTCGCGTGCGTCGCCCTCCGGAATGGAGGCTACGTTTCCCAGCGATGCGATGCCGGCATTGAGCACCTGGAGCTTGCCGTTTTTGCCCTTGCGAGCAGCGACAAACTTGATCGAGTTGCTGCCGATATCAATGCCAGTGATGATTTTTCCAGCCATATTTGAACCTGGAGCCGCCAGCCTGGGGCGGCTCTGCCTGCGCCGGCGCGATAGGATGCTCATCCATGAGTTTCGCTAGATGCCGGCATGGAATGAAGCGCTGTGTCGATGCCCCGCGTGCGCGCCGCGGGGCCGCCATACTGCCTGCCGGCCTCTACTGTAGACCGGCGGCGCCTGCTACTGCCCGTGTTTCGAGCGACACCGCCCGCGAGACTTTGCCGGCGGCATAAGTCCACAGGGTGAACCTGCGGATGGTGCCGTTGGGCGTGGCGATGCGCAGCCGTTTGCTTTCGCTGCCTTCGAATACTTTCGCGCCGCCGGCAATCGTGAAGGCGCTGTTGCCGTCGGAGTCGCGGCCCACTTTCAGCTTCGGAAACTCACCGCCGCCCACGGCCACGATGATCCCCTCGGCGCCGTCGGGCACTTCCCATTTCACATCCACATACCCGCTGCCGGATGCCGCCTTTGCCCGCATCGGCCCGGGCACGCTGCCCACCACGGGCTCGCTTAGCGGGCCGCTGATCGGCTCCGGCTCGGGCACAACCACCACGGGCACTGATTCGGCCGGAGGGTCAGCAGGCTGGCCGCCCGACGACGAGCCGGCGGGGGCCTGCGGGGCCGTGTATAGCGTGGGCGAAGACTGCGGCTGGCCCGTCAGCACTTGCTGTTCCTCATCTTCTTCCGGCTCGTCTATCTTGCCGGGCATGCCGGTGGCGCCGGCTATTGCCCTGCTTTCGAGCGAGACCGCCCGCGAATAATCAAGGCCGTTGACGACCCAGATGTTGACGCGCATCGGCGAGCCGCCGTTCTGCAGGCCGCTGATCCTGTAGGAGGTTTTGCCGATCTCGCCCTGGTAAATCAACTGGCCGTTTTTCACCTGCAGTATGGCGTTGCCGTCCTTATCCGCACCCAGCGTGAGCGTTGGGAAACTCTCGGTGCTGCCGGCGATGATTATGCCGGACCAGTCGCCGAACGGATTTTTCCACTCGATATCAATGAAGCCGCTGCCGGAGTATGCCTTGGCTTTTGTCACTCTCGGCACGTTTTCGCCAAGCTGCATGACCGGCCGCGTTGCCGTGGTAAACGTGATCGTCGCGTCCTGGTCCATCGTGTCGCCGTTGATGCCCTTCACGCCGTTTGCGCCGCCGGCGACCTTCACGGTATAGGCCTTCTCGCCGTAGAGGTACGCGGCCGGGCGGACGACAACCGTGCGCGGGCCGGTAACCTGCACCCACGAGTCCACGTTCTTGTTGTCGCGGGTAACCCTGATCGTTGACGATATCGAAGACACCGGGTTGGTGATCGTTGCGGGGTCAACCGCGCCATTGAACGTGATCGAAATGCCGGTGTCGGGCAATGCTACGCCCACGCCGGTGGTGCCGTCCGGCGGGCTCCAGGCCGCCACTTGCAGCTTCCCGGTAGTAAAGGTCGACTCGAATGCGGTTTCCATCGTCACGCCGTTCGCGGCTACGCCATTCACCTGCACCTTGTACTGCGTAGAGGTGGCAAGCCGATCGGTTGGCGTGAAAATGAACGCCAGCGGGTCGTCGGCGTGCTGTGCCACCTGGCCTGCCACCACCGTTGCACCGTGGAGGAGCCTGAGCGTAGCGGTTGTAACGCTCGCGGGGTCTACAGCGGCCAGGAAGGTGACAACTATCAGCGAGTCGACGGCTACGTCCGTTGCGCCGGCTGCCGGCGATACCGAGGCCACAAAAGGCCCAACGGTGCGGAACGTGCTCTGGAACGGCGTGACCGGCGAGCCGAGAGCGTCTTTGACACCCGCCGTAACACCTATAGTATAGACGGCCGAGGTGGCCAGATCGTTGGTGAAAATATACTCGAAATACCGGCGGCTCTGGTCGATCTGCGAGATCGTGCCTGGCACCGTTGCTCCGCTCGGGTCCTTCACCGTGAACGTGTCGGCGGTTACGGTGTCGGGGTCGACCGTAGAGCTGAAGACGATGAGCACATTGCCGACGTCGACGGCCACATCGTTGCGAGCATCGGCGGGATCGACCTGTGCAACGGCGACGGAGCCTTCGGCGGCGGCAATGGTGAGGCTGTACGCACCGAAGTTTGCCGGGCACCGGCTCGTGATGCTGTCCAACGGTTCGTTGTCGACCACCGGCAGGCTGACGTTGGAGCGCGAGCAGGCGGCGTAGTAGGCGTTTGTGCCGGCGTAGGGCGCCTTGAACACAATCGACGATACGGTTGCCGCGGTGAGGGCGGCCCATGACCTGTCGGGCCGGCCAGCCACCTCCTGCACGAGCACGTAGCCGTCGGCGTCGACGACACGAAGGATGGTATCGGCGCCGGAGCTGAGGTCTGATGTTTTGATCTGTACCTGCTGGTCCTGGACGGCTTCAAACTTGAAGTAATCGATGTCGCCGGCGGGATACAGCGTGGCGGGAATCGCCGCGGCGCCCACGCTGACGGGCGCGCTGGCCGCGGCCTCTGCGAGCGTTGATGGCAGGCCGTCGGCCACGTAACCTATGCCGCGTGCGATTGCGGCGGTGTTTGCGGCCGAGCTGAGGGCATAGCCTTTTGCCACCCACACGCGGTAGAATTCCTCGAGAGTGCACTGGTTGCGCGGGTCTGCGCCGAATGTGCCGAGGTCATTGAAAACGCCCCAGATGAGCGGCAGGTTCGCGGGCGAGTCTTCCTTGATCGCCCACAGCATGGATGCGACGGCAAATTGGTTGTCGGGACCGGAGGCCTGCACGTTCAGCGGGTCGAAGACCTGCGGTGCGGCGATATCGAACTTGACGGCCGGGGTGCTCTTGTGGACGTAGACGGCCCGTGTGTCGTTGCGAACGACCGATGAGAAGAAATGCGCCCATCCCTCGGACCATGCCTGCCGAAGGTCCAGCCGCACGCCGTAGCCTTTATCGCTGCGGGTGGTGGTATAGTGCCGGTCGCCGGGGGCATCGTCGTACGAGTATAGCTGTTGGAGGAATCGGGCATAGGCTTCGAGCAGCACGCAATCGTCGAAGCTGTCGTCGTCGAACGTAGCGGCATCGCCGGGGACGTCGATCTCGTAGGCGCCGCCCGCGAGGAAGAATGCGGTGCGCCCCCAGGTGCGGGTGCGCTCGGCGGCCTGGCCGGATTCCCAGAAGGCGGTGAGTGTGAACGCGCCCGGATCGGCGGCGGCCAATCCCAACGGATTCCTCACCGCGATGTAGCCGGCTGTGAGGGTATCGTAGATGTTGAACGCGGCGGCCACGGCGCCCGTAACGTCTGCGTTCAGCACGGAGGTGGTGGCGAGGTTGACGGCGGGGGAGACGTCGAACGAATGAACGACGGCCGCGGTCTGCTTCTTGACGGCGAGCGTTTGGCTGCCGCAAATGCCCTCGGATAAGATTCGCATAGTGACGGCGCCGGGCAATGCCGCGCCGAAGTCGTGGCTGTAGTAGCCGTCGGCGTCGGTGAGGCAGACGGTGCCGAGCTGGTTGCCGCCTGCATCGTAGAACCGGATGGTAACGTAACGGGCGGCCTGGAGCGGATTGGTGGCCGCGCCCGATGCGCTGTTGTATGCGGTGTCGCGGTATTTGGCGATGCCGCGCAGCGTGTAGTTGCCGTCGGCCGGATTCGTGGTGAAGGTGCAGGGCTGAGTGAGGTCGGCAATCATCGGATTGCCGTTGGCATCGGTTACGCCCGTGGGGTTGTTGTTGCCGTCGCGGGCGCCGGTCACGCGGATTCTATAGAGGGCATTGCGGAAGAGCGGAGCTGCAGGCGTAAACGTGAATACCGTGTTGTTGCCGGGGTCGGCCGGATCGACCGCTACCGAGCCGGGCACCGCGTCTTCGCGCGTGTCGGTGATCTTCAGGTAGAGCTTGATCGAATCCGTAACGGTGGCCGGGCTCACGCTCTCGTTGAACGTGACGGTAACATCGGCGGCGACCGGCACGTTGGTTGCGCCGTGGGCCGGGTCGACAGCCGCGACGGCGAGGCTGAGCGGCGCGGTGGTGAACGTATGCGGTGCGGGCGGCGACAGGGCGGTGGTGCCTGCGTCGGTAATGGCGTTGGTAAGCGTTACTGCGTATTGGTCGGCCTTCAGCATCGGCGTGGCCGGCGTGAACGTGAAGACCGTGTTGCCGGCGCTGGCTGCAATTGCGCCGGCCGCGAGGGCGCCGGTGCGCTGGTTGGTGATGCGGAAGCTCGAGGCCGTGACGGTGGCCGGCGCAACGGCGCTGCTGAACGTGACCTGCACGCGGCAGGTCGGCGGCACCTCGATGCCGTCGGGATCGTCGATGGTCTGGATGCTCAGCACCTGGAGCGCGCCGGTGGTGAATGTGCTGGTGAACTGGCTGGGCAGTGCCACGACACGGGGATCACGCACGCCCGTGGTGACAGTGACCGTGTATGTGACGGACGTTTGCAGGGGGGCGGTGGGCGTGAAGACAAATCTCTTCCCGCCGGAGGTCGGGTCCAGGGCGATGGTGCCGGCCACGGGGCCGCCGGCCGATGAGACGAGGAAAGTGGCCGTGGTGACGGTGGCGGCGTTTACTGCGTCGTTGAATGTAACTGCGATCGTGCTATCGAGCGCAACCGACGCGGCTCCGCTGGCCGGCGTTACGGTGCTGACGGCCAGAGCTTTGGTGGTGAACGTGCCTACCACGTTCGAGACGAGCGGATTGCCGGCGGCGTCGTACACGCCCAGCGGGTTGCCCGAAGAATCCTTGCCGCCGACGACCGTAACGATGTAGGTGGTGGAGTGCCCCAGCGCGCTGGTGGGTGTGAACGTGTAGACGGTGGGGCTGCCGCCCGCGGCCACCGTGCCCACTATTCCGCCGCTGACGATGATATCGGACGCGCCCGCGTAAATGGTATGGCCGAAGTTTACGGTGATCGGGCCGGTTACGTCGGCGCCCGGTGTGGAAGGCGTGATCGTGGGCGCCGTGAAGGTGTCCGTGAACGCAGTGGCCGTGCGGCCGAAGAGGTCGACGACGCCGGCGGTAACGTTGATCTGGTAGGTGGCGCCCGCCTGCAGCGACTCGTTGAGGGTCATTGTGTATCTTGCGAGCGATTCGGCGGTGATTGTTGCGGTAACGTCCTCGCCGTCACGCGTTACGTAAACCGCGCCAACCACCGTATCGGGTTGAACGGGCTTGTCGAACTCGACGAAGATGTCAGACGCGGTAACGTCGGCGCCTTGCGGGCCCCAGGCGAGAACGGCCGGCTTGGCGATGTCTACGCCCACCTCGGTCACCTTTATCGAATAGGAACCGAACTCGGCGGTCGTCTTCGACGTGATGCCGTCTAGCGGCGTATTATCCACCGCCGGCAGCGGCACGCTGGTATTTGCGCGGCGGCATTTCACGAAATAGCTGGTGGAAAACGGCGCGGTGAAATAGATGGTGGATGTAACGCTGCCGATGCTGCCTTCCGGCTCCTGCGCCCACACGTAGCCGGCGGCGTCTTCGATGCAGAGCACGGTGTCGCCGCCGTTGGTCACGGTATCGATCGGCGTTTCCACCTTATACCGGTATTGCTGCTTTGCAATGAAGCTGTAATAGTCGACGTCGCCGGCGGGGTAGAATGTCATGTCTGCTGCGGTTACCGTTCCGCCGCTAACGTCCAGCGGCGTGGCCGTGGCGCTTGTATCGTTTGCCTCGCCGGCGTCGGGCTTATAGGAAACGCCGCGGCTGGTGCCGATGGCGTAGAGGTCGGCGATATCCTTGCCGGCGTCGGCCCATTGGATAGCGATTTTCTTCCAGAAGTCTTCGAGGCAAACGTCCGTCTCGCCCGATATGCTGGTGAAGGCGGTCCAGATGCGGCCGGCATGGGCGGGGCCTAGGCCGATATAGATATTCCAGAGGATCGACGCCACGGCAAATTCATTTTGCGGGCCGGAAAGCAGAACGCCCGGGGGCGAGGCGACGATGGGCGCAGTGAGGTCGGCTTTCATGTCGGGCCGGAGGTAGAACACGCGGGAGTCGCCGCGCACGAGCGCGGGGAAGAAATGCGCCCAGCCTTCCGACCACGCCTGGCGAAGGTCAAGGTTGTCGCCGAAACCCCTGGTTGTTTTCGAGATGTCGTAGTGGCGGTCGCCCGGGGCGTTGTCTTTCGAGAATTTTGCCTGGAGGAACCGCGCGTATGCGTTGAGGATCATATCGTCGTCATAGCCGGCGCCGAACGCGGGGACGTTGATGTAGTAGTTGCCGGCTTCGGTCCAGAATATAACGCGGCCGTCGGCGTCGTATTGAGTGCCATTGTTCTTGTATTTGCCGTCCTTGTTGTTTTCGTAGCGTGCAATCAGCGTGAAATCTTCAGGCGGCGCGGCGCCGAGCAGCGTCACGAGCTGATCATATCCGTCGGAGAGCACGTCGCAGATGTTAAACGCCGGTGCGACGGCGGTGTTGGAGACGGTGGCGATGTAATCGACGCCGACGAGTTCGGCGGTTTGCGTCACCTCGTGAGCAAGAGCAACCGATTGGAGGTGCACCTGCACCGTTTGACGGCCGGTGACGGCAATGGCCCTGATGGCAAAGGTGAGGTCGGCGACGTCGCCTGCATAGGTTGTGGTTATGATGCCGTCGGTGCCGGCGATAAAGGGCCCTTCCATGAAACCCGCCGGCCCGTGCACCGTAACCTGCACGTATGAAGCGGGCAGATCGGCCGACAAGCTCGAGCCGTCGTCGCGATTGTAGGTGATGTCTCTGTACTTGATCTGCACGTTGGCGCCATGGGCATGCGGCGCGACCAGGCAGATTGCAGCAAGGGTGATAACGAGTAATAGTTTCTGCTTGTGGAGCATGTGGTCTCCTTACCTTTCAACCTGGACTTCAACCTGATTGCGAAGCTCACGCGCACGGCTCACGTTCGGCTCGTCTGCATAGCCGCCGCCGAGATCGAGGTTTCCGGGGCCGGCGGTGGTGTACATGCGGCCTTCGGAAGTGAGAATCTTGGCAGACACAAAAATGAGGAGGTTCGTTTTGATGTTCTTTTCGTTCTGGCGGCGGAAAAGCATGCCGAGCAGCGGGATATCGCCGAGGATGGGCACTTTTACCATGCCCTTTTCCTTGGTCTGGCGCACGAGGCCGCCCAGCACCACCACGTAGCCGTCGCTTACGGTCAGTTTCGCGGTGATCTTGCGTTTCGAGATGATCGGCTGCTCAACAGACAGCGGCTGGCCGCCGAACGTGATGTTGGAGGCGGCGATCTGCGTTTTCAGCATTTCCACGAGGTCGGTGATCTCGGGCTGCAGATACAGCGTGATGTCCTTCATGTCCTTGCCCACGCTGGGCGTCACCTTCAGCTTGAAGCCGATCGGGTCGGTCTTGGTATACTTGGGTACGATGATCGGCTCGGCGAAGTCCAAGTCTGTGGAGCTGCCGACGCCCGGCAGAAGCTGATCGGTGTTGTTCACAAAAGAGCTGCCGTTCCAGTCCTGCCGGTCGATCTCATAGTCGGACACATAGTAGAGGTCCTTGGTGATTTCGAGTTCGGCGGTGGAGTTGTTGACGGCGATCAGGCGCGGCTCGCCAAGCGTAGACGTATGGCCGGTGGCTCTGAGCGCGTGGAGTGTGGCCTGGAACTGCGGGACGGTCATGACGCCGGCGAGGATCGCATCGAAGCCGGCGTTGGCGGGGAAGTCGGTGCCGGGGCCAACGGGTGCCGGCAGGCTTACGCCCATGCCGGAATCGATCTGGAGCTTGTTTTGGCCGCCCTTCTTGCTGAGGGCGAAGTCCGACGTCAGCTTCCAGTCGATCCCGAAGTCGTTGAAGTCCTTGTCGGTGATCTCGATGAACTTGGTTTCGATCAGCACCTGTATGGGCGTGACGTCGACCGCTTTCACGAGCTCGACCAGCTCGAGCATTGCCTCGGAGGTGGTTTTGACGAACAGCGAGTTGGTCTTGCGGTCGAGGTAGTACTGGCTGTCTTGCGGCCAGGTAATGAGGTTTGGCACCTCAGCCAGGAGTTTTTCGATGTTGGAGTTGGCGGGGTCGTCGCTTTGCACGTCGATCAGGCCCTTGTTGAGTGGGATGACGCGCCACTGCATGAGGGGCCCGGCTTGAACGTCGCCGCCGCCCTGCAGCCAGATGGCGTTGCGCGAGCGGGTGAAGCTCACGCCAAGCGTTTTGCTGATGTAATCGAGCAGGTCGATCAGCTTGATGTCTTCCACGTGCAGCGTGAGAGTTTTTCCTTCGAGGTCTTCCGGCTTGGCGATGATGTTTACGCCGGTGGCGCGGAAGAGGAGGTTGAGGAGGTAATCGAGCGGTACGGCTTCGAGGTTGATGATGGGGATGCGCTGGTTCAGCTTTTCCTCGAGCTGTCGTTCCACCTCGGCGTCGGGGTTGGGCGTTTCCTGGATGATGGGCCTCGACACTCTGGGTAGTTCCTTCGGCACGGTGCCCATTTTTTCTACCTGGCTCATGACCTCGGCGATGCGGGCGTCCTGATTGAGGCTGTTGTGGCGCATCTCGGCGCCGCCTCGTGCGATGAGGGCGTCGGCGCGAAGGTCGCGAATTTTCGTGTTTTTGGGGTCGAGCTTGTAAGCTTCCTCGATCAGCTCAACGGCTTCGGAGTAGCGCTTGGCGTTGTAGGCGCGCTGGGCATCGCGGTAGAGCCGCTGAGCCTTGCCCTGCCGGAATTGGGCATCTTCTTTTCGCACGGCTTCCTGCTGCTCGGCTTTTTCGATGTCGGCGTCGATCATCACGATCATGCGCTGGACCATGTCGTAGTATGGCTGGTCGCGCTTCACGCGCTTCAGCAGAGCCTTTGCGGCGGTGAAGTCGCCGTTCTGATGGTATTGCTGCGCCCGCATGTAGAGCTCGGCCACGCGCTCGCGTTCCGAGAGGTTGGAATCGATTATTATGTCGCCCTTGGCCACGATGCCGCCCACGAGCTTTCCTTTGGCCTCGGCGGGCTCTTCGTCGTTGGCGTCTTCGGCGTCAGTCACCTCGGCGGTTTCGGCAGCGGGCTCCGCCTTCGGGGCTTCGGGGGCTTGCGCGTTGTCGTCAACCTTGGGCTTGATTTGCCGTGCCGGAGCCTCGGCCTTCTTCGGCTGTTGCGGTTGGTCTTTAATGAGTATGAGGGCATCATCCGGTTTGACGGAGCTCGAGCCGGAGCAGCCGCTGAGCATGCACAGAAGTGCCACCAGTGCCACCAATGTTAGTACGGCCGACGCTTTTTTCATCGCGTGGATTTCTCCTCTTTCGATGCACAAAGGCTGTTGTGCTCTTGTCAAGTGTTTCGGAGTTTTCTTGGAAGATCCCTTCCAGACGCTGCCGTTTTCGTTTATTGTGCGAACATGTCGAAATCGCGCTGCCACATGAAGTGGCCCTTGGAGACGTGTCCGCCGTCGTTAAGGTTCAATATGTCTGTGCTGTTTCGGTCGACGGATGTGCCCCTGAGGTGCCAATAGCAGCGGATGACAGGGAGCTTGCCTTCCATCTTCGGGAGCCTGAATTGGCTTCCGCCGGAGCTGACGCTGGCGCCTTTGAGACACATTATCTTGATTTCGCCCCAGGAGACGGAGCCGTCGCCGTTCATGTCGGCCACGACCATGAAATCCTTCTTGTCAGGCCCTTCGCTGTAAACCCATTCGTTGGTGTTGCCTACGCGCTTCAGCCATTCCATCTCGGGTGCGCGCTCGTTTTCGGGCCAGCTTATGTCGCTCTGGGGCGTCCAGCCGGCGTCCAGTGTGTCTTTGGCCCATTCGCACTCTTCGGAGCAAAGCTCGTAAAGATAGCTGCAAGGCACCTTGTCGTGCGCCTTGTTGTCGCTGGTAAAATCCCAGTCTTCGTGCCAGTCCACGTCGGGGTTCTGGAATTCATCGAAGGGTGTGGAATTGGCGCCGGCGTCTTTCCAGTGCCAGCCGCTGTGCCGGTTGCCTTCGGTGCCGGCGGTCTCGTCGGCCGGGCAGATGAAGGCCTTGGGGTCTTCGACGAATTCGGGCGCCGTGCGTGCCAGGGCGGCCTCGTGGTCGGCTTTGCCCTCGTGGTTGATGTATCCGGGCTTGCGGCGCGGGTCGCCCAGGTAGGTGAGCCACGGAGGATACCAGGTGTCGCTGCCAAGCTTGCCCTTGTAGTTCTCTATTGCGAAGTTCAACTGGCGCAGGTTGCTGGTGCACGCTGCTATTTTGGATTGCCACCGAGCCTGGTTGATCAGGGGCATCAGGAACCCCGCGAGAATGGCGATGATGGCAATGACGATCAGCAGCTCGACAAGAGTGAATCCGTCACTCTTTTTCCTGCGGCTATGCATTGTGAAACTCCTGCATCACCGGCGGTGTGTATGCCCGCCAAACGCGTCTGGAACGAAAACGACCGTGACGCTACTCCTTGCCGCTCTTTACGCTGGCTTCGTTAAGGTACAGCGCTTGCCTTGCCATCTGGTACGGCCAATCCTTGCCAACGGATGCTTCAATCGATGATTTCCAAAACTGCACGGCCTTGTGCAGGTCGCCGTCCGCCTTGAACCGGTTGGCTATGAAATAGAACTCGTCGTTGGTGAACGAATCTTTTGCCGCGGGATTGAATTCAGCCGGCGGCTTTTCGATGCCGGCCAGTATCCTGGCCATCAGCGCCTGGCGAGGATGATTCTTGGCCTCGGTGCTCTCGGCGATCTCCTTCAAAATGTCCGAGGCTGCCTTTTCCTGGCCCAGCTCGCGGTAGCAGTCGGCCGCCCACAGCTTGGCCCAGAGCACCTGCTCGATCTGCTCGGGATAGGCTCTGAAGAGATCGTCGTAGGTGCTGATGGCCATATCGGTCATGTACGAGAGCCGGTATGCTTCGGCCATCCGCATCTGGTTCCAGGCCAGCACGGTGCGCTGCTTGCGGTAGCTTTGCGCCTCGTGGAATGCCTCGATGGCTCCGAAATAATCCTCCTGCTCGAGTTGAATCTCGCCGATCTCGCTCTGAGCTTTCGCAGCGGTCACTTCGTCTTGCAGTTTCACGCTGAGCAGAATGGCGAATTTGAGGCTGCTGATCGCGCCGAACCAGTTGGTTTGGCGTTGCTGGGCGGCCTGCAGCAAAACGCTGTCGCGCACCGGCCGTAGCTGCTGGGGCGGCATCTGGTCGAGGATTCGGTTGAACGCCTCGGCCATATCGATGCCCTGGGCGCCGGCGAGCGCCTTGTCGATCGCGGTGCGTATGCGTATGGCCTCGTGCTGGTATTCGTCGGAATTCTCGATCTGCTCCTTGTAATCCTTCCAGGCCATTTCCCACACGCGAGCTTCTTCGGCCGGATTGCCAAGCTTGCGGTAGCATTCTGCTGCGCGCGTGAGCGACTTGAGGGCCACGTCTTTGCTGGCGGGAAACTTTGCGTGCACTTCCTTATAGAGCAACACGGCCTTTTCGGGGTCTCGAAGGCCCTCTTCGGCGTACCACGCATCGTTGTAGAGCGTGTCGGCGTTGGTTTCCTGCGCGCCCTCAGCATATCGGGCGAAGGCAATGAGTGCGAGCAGGCAGAAGTGGCGAAACTTCATAGGTTTTCTCTTGCCGCGGCGGGCCGGCTCATCCGTGAGCAGGGCACGGTTCTTTTGCCGCCACAAATTCTATTTATAAAGACTCCGTCAGATGTCATTGCAGCGTAAAAAAAGATGTAATAAGTTGTCTCCGGCCGGTTTCCGGTTGGCCGGATATGAGCAACAATCTGCGGATTTCCAGCCGCAACAGGCCCGTCTGCTATTCGACGAATTTGTAGCCTATGCCGTGCACGGTAACGACGTGCGTGGGGTTCTTGGAATCGTCTTCAACCTTCTGCCGCAGTTTCACAATGTGGTTGTCTATGGTTCGCGTGGTGGGGAAGAGGTCGTAGCCCCAGACCTCGTCGAGCAGCCTGTTTCGCGAGACGGGCTCGTCCTTGTTGGCGATAAGCAACCTGAGGATTTCGTTTTCGTAATGCGACAGCTCGATGTTTTCGCCGTTGCGTATGACGAACGACTTGCGGAAGTCGACTCGCACGTTTCCAAACGAGTATGAATCGAGTTTCTGCGGGCGGCTACCCTTGCGGCGCAGCACGGCCTTGACGCGCGCGAGCACCTCGCGTATGCTGAAGGGTTTGGTTACGTAATCGTCGGCGCCCAGCTCGAGCCCGAGCACCTTGTCCACCTCCTGGCCCTTTGCGGTGAGGATGATGATCGGCGTGTCCATCCCCTTGCTTCGCAGCTCCTTGCACACGTCGTAGCCGTCTTTCTTGGGGAGCATCAGGTCGAGAAGGATCAGGTCGGGTAGTTCCTTCTGTGCGAGCTGAATGCCTTCGACGCCATCGCGCGCGGTAACGACGGCATAGCCTTCGTACTCCAGGTTGTCTTTCAGCCCCATGACCATGTCGGGCTCATCTTCAACGACCAGAATCTTTTCCATGACACACTCCTGATAAACGGCTGGAGGTTTGCGGGTGCAGTAACGCGCCCGCGAGCCGCCATCGGCGATACTTCGGTTTCACACGTGCGGAGCCGCCGCCGGCGTCCGCTATTGCGCAGCCTGTCGATCTGGCCGCCCGCCGCGTGCAACGGACGAGCCTGCTGCGGCGGGGCCGGCTGCCGACCTCACCGGCAGGATGATAGTAAACGTGCTTCCCTGCCCTTTCACGCTTTCAAGCGTCACCGAGCCTCCATGTGCTTCGATGGTATGCTTTGTGATTGCCAGCCCAAGGCCGGTGCCGCGCGTGGCTCTCACGTTTTCGGACGAGCCGCGGTAAAACATCTCAAACACCTTGCTCTGCTCCTGCTTGTCGATGCCGATGCCGTGATCGGTTACCGACACGTAGAGCAGGCCGTCTTTGTGCCTTGCCGACACCTTGATGCTTTTCTTTTCACCTGAATATTTTACAGCATTATTCAGCAAGTTCAAGAGCGCCTGGGCTATTGCGTCGTCGTCCATCACCGAATCCGGCATGTCCGGTTCAAGATCGGCCTCCACCTCGAAGCCCTGCTTTCTCAGCTCGTGCTGGTAGGCCGCCAGCGTATTTTCGACCACGTCGGCGATGTTTGCCGGGTTCATATCGTAGCTGCGGCGGCCGGCGTCGATCTTCGAAAAATCCAGCACGTTGTTTATCAGGGCCGTCAGTCGCTCGCTCTCCTTGTTTATAACGTTGTAATATTCCTGCTTGCGCTCGTCCTTTACGCGGCCAAGCAGCAGCGTTTCCGAGAACATCCGGATCAGCGCCAGCGGAGTCTTCAGCTCGTGCGACACGCTGGACACGAAATTGCTTTTCAGCTTCGATAGCTGCAGCTCGCGGTTCATGTCGCGGATGGTAAGGTACACCCCGGCCACCACCACGGCCACGATCACGATGTTCAGGCTCGCGTAAACTATCGTGAGCTTTCGGGCCAGCCTCCGCGACGACTGCGGGTCGCTGTCCGACACGTGCATCTGCCAGAAGTTGAACAGCTTCGGGAATGCCACCATTACGGTCTTCGCGTCTTTGGGCGCCGCCGCCCCGTAAACCAGCCGCTGCGTCTCGTCCATCACGCTCACGCTCACGGGCGCTCCGAAATCGGTAGCCCGGAACTTGGGCACCACGATGTTCTGCACCACGTGGCTTAGGTTCAGCTTGAAGCCCAGCAGCGAGCGTTCGGCGTCGTCCGTGCGGAGCCGCACGGTCATGTATGAAACAACGGTCGACTCCACGCCGAATTCGCGCGGGCTGGAGTGCTGCAGCACGTTTGTGGTGGTGCTGATCAGCTTCCTTCGGTGCTGCCACCAGTTCTTAACGTCGTCCAGAAACTCCATCCGCTGGCGGCGCCGGGCCTCTTGCTTCTTCAGCAGATCGAGCGTTGCCCGCGTGCCGTCAAGCCCGGCCGCGTGCAGCGAGTCGATATCCTTGAGCGCGCGTGCCTTGTAATACTCGATCAGCGGCGCGTCGCCCGCCCTGGGGGTAACGTTTACCAGGAAACCGTACAGGCCCACGAGCTGGCGGAAAGCCTCCGAGCGTTCGGCCAGCTTCAGATGCGCCTGTGCGATCTGATAGCGCCCCAGCACGGTAAACTGGAAAGCCCATTTTTCGTACTCGGGGTTCTTCAGCAGCAGCGAATACTCGGTGATGCTGCGCTCGAACTGCTTGGCCTTGAAGAGCGCCGAGGCCAGCACGTGAATCGCGCGAGCCGCCTCGGCGGCCGCGTTCTGGTCCTTTTGGTACCATTCCAGTATGCGCTGCTTGTACTGCCGGTAGAGCTCGAGCGCCTCCGCGAGGTTCTTGTGAGAGAACTCCCTGGAGTATCCCTCGCTCAGGATGCTGGGCACCATCAGGTCGTCGGCGCCCGGCATGCGCGCCTTGGGCTGCACCAGCGCCGGCAGCTCCGTTACGGGATACAGCACCTGGTCGTTCGCGTCCACCACAAAAGCCTGCTCCACGAGGCCCGACGTTTTCTCGATCTCCTCGAGGCGCAGCCTGAGGGCGTCGAGATCGTGCAGCGGCAGGCTCTCGATCAGCTTCTTCTCCGTTGCCTCCACCTCCTCGGCCACGCGCTCCGCCGTCAGCTCGGCGCCCACGCGAAGCGCGGTGGCGTATCGTGCTTCACGGTATCGCTCTTCGCCGTAGATCAACTGGAACCCGAAGAGACTGAGCACGAACGTAGGCACAATGATCGCCAAGACGGAGATTAGCAAAATCCTTGAGCGGGCTGAAATGTGGGAAGACCGGTGCTTCATATTCTTCCGCCATCGCGATTAGCCCCAAGGGTAAGATAGTTTAGAATTATAAGCCGCTCCAGGGGGAGAATCAAGAACAATCGAAGGGCCGGAACGCGGGGAGGGGCGC
>DATLAR010000209.1:0-5785 GCA_035527355.1 Planctomycetota bacterium | reverse complement strand
CGATCGGCAAGATCGGCGTCGCACCGATGCCGGTATCTGAATTCCGCCGTCCGCCGTCCTTTTTTGCGGCGATCAGCGAGGGCACCGAGAGAACCATTCTTCTCTACTCGCAAACGTTCAAGGTGCTCTTCGGGCTGTTTGTCGGCCGCGTCTCCACTTCCGAGCTTTCGGGGCCCGTCGGCATCGTTACGCTCTCATACGCGGCGGTTGAGTCGGGCTGGCAGGATTTTGTCCGCTTCATGATGATGATTACCGTGAGCCTTGGCGTGTTTAACCTCCTGCCCGTGCCAGTGCTTGACGGCGGGCATCTGCTCTTCCTGCTGATCGAGAAGATCAAAGGCAAGCCCGTGAGCGAACGAACGCTGGTGGTGGCTCAATACGTGGGGCTGGTGCTCCTGATCGGCCTTGTGCTTTACGTAACCCACAACGACGTCATGGGCATCATTTTGTGAGATCATGAGCAACGATGACGGCCTGGAACTGCTCAGCTTCTACCGAAGAATGCTGCTGATCCGCGAGTTCGAGCAACGGCTCGACAGGTTTTTCGCGGACGGCCGCATCCACGGCACCACGCATTCGTGCACCGGCCAGGAAGCCACGGCCGTGGGAGCTTGCGCCGCGCTGAGCGCAAGCGACTACGTAACGAGCAACCACCGCGGGCACGGCCACTTCATCGCGAAGGGGGGCGATCCCAAACGCCTGATGGCCGAGCTGTTTGGCAAAGCCACCGGCGTGAGCGGCGGCCGCGGCGGCAGCCAGCACGTGGCCGATCTGTCCATCGGATTCCTCGGCTCGAACGGCATTACGGGCGGCGGCCTGCCCATTGCCACCGGCGCGGCTCTCGCCATCAAGATTCAGAAGCGCGACAGCGTGGTGCTCTGCTTCTTCGGCGACGGCGCCGCAAACCAGGGCACGTTTCACGAATCCGTCAACATGGCCGCAATCTGGAAACTGCCCGTCATCTTCTTCTGCGAAAACAACCTCTACGCGATGTCCACGCCGTTCGCGTGCAACTTCCCCATACAGAACGTGTGCGTGCGAGCCGCCGGCTACGCGATGGCGGGCGAGGTGATCGACGGCAACGATTTCTTTGCCGTGCGCGACGCCGTTTCGGCGGCCGCCGGCCGCGTGAGAGCCGGCAATGGCCCATGCCTCATCGAAGCGCTCACGTACCGCCACTGCGGCCATTCCAAGAGCGATGGCTGCGAGTATCGCACGCGTGACGAGGAAGCTGCGTGGCGGTTGAACGATCCTATAGCGAACATGAAACGGCGGCTGCTGCAAACCGCGGCGCCGGCGGAGATCGAACAAGCCGAGCGCGAGGCGGCGGGTATGATTGACGAGGCCGTGGCATTTGCGCTCCAGAGCCCGCCGCCGGATACCGCCGGGCTGGAAGATTCCATCTGGGTGAGCTGATGGCTGAAATTTTCTACTCCCAGGCGATACGCGACGCGCTGCGCGAAGAGCTTTTGCGCGACGAGCGCGTTTTTCTGCTCGGCGAGGATATCGCCGGTTATGGCGGCGCGTTTCGCATCACGCGCGGGCTGGTCGAGGAGTTCGGCCCCGAGCGGATACGCAATACACCCATCTCCGAAAACAGCATCGTAGGTGTGGGCGTGGGCGCGGCGATGCTCGGGCTGAGGCCGGTGATCGAGATCATGTTCATGGATTTCATCACGCTCGCCATCGACCAGCTTTTCAACCACGCCGCGAAGTTCAGGTTCATGTTCGGCGAGCAGGTGCGGCTGCCGATGGTGATTCGCACGCCGGGCGGCGGGCGCCGCGGCTACGGCCCCACGCATTCGCAGTCGCTCGAAACCCTCTTCATCTCGATGCCCGGCATAAAGATAGTGGCGCCCGCCACGCCGCACGATGCCAAGGGCCTGCTGAAAAGCGCAATCCGCGACGACAATCCGGTGCTGTTTGTGGAGAACAAAACGCTCTACGGCATGCGAGGCGAGGTGCCCGACGGCGACTACACCGTGCCCATCGGTAAGGCTAGCGTGCTGCGCGAGGGCCGCGACATCACGCTCATTTCCTACTCGCAGATGGTGCACGAGTGCATCAAGGCAGCCGACGCGCTCGCAGCCGATGGCGTTTTCGCGGAGGTGATAGACGTGCGCTCGCTTAATCCGCTCGATATGGACACGCTGTGCGAGTCGGTGCAGAAGACGGGCCGCGTGGTGATTGCCGAGGAAGGCCACCGCACCGGCGGCGTGAGCGCCGAAATCGGGTTCCGCCTGTTCGAGAGCCTCCATTACTATCTGGACGCGCCAATCAAGCGAGTGGCCGCCAAGGACGTGCCGGTGCCCGCCGCGCCGGTGCTGGAGAAGTACGTGCTGCCCGACTGGACGAACGTGTTGCAGGCGGCACACGAGATTCTGGCCGAAAACTGAATCGAGGAAGCAATGGCAGAGAGAATTGAAGACAAAATCAAGGCAATGATTGTTGAGCGCCTTTTTCTCAATGTTGCACCCGGCGATATCGCCGACGATGACCCGCTGATGACGAAGTACGAGATCGACTCCGTGCGGCTGTTCGAGATTGTGATCGGCATAGAGGAGATATTCGGCATAACCTTCGAGGACGAGGAATTCAGCCTCGAGGCATTCGAAACCGTTGCGGCGATCAGCAGCGTTGTTCGCAACAAACTGGGTTGATATGAGGCAGATCATCCGTTTTCAGTCTTCGGGCAAACGGCTCTACGGCGTGCTGCACAACGGCGAGCAGCCGCTGGGCTGCGGGTTCGTGATGTGCGCGCCGTTTGGCGAGGAAGCGAAGAGCGCATACCGCACGTACTTCGAGATGGCCGAGATCGCCGCCGCAAAGGGCTGGAGCGTGCTGCGGTTCGACTACCGCGGCACGGGCAACAGCGAAGGGGGCTTCGATGAGTTCTCACCGTCGGCGGCATTGGCAGACATCCGGTCGGCGATGGAATGGCTTCGATTGAACCGCGTGCGAAGAGTGGGCCTGCTGGGGCTGGGGCTGGGCGCCACGCTGGCCTTCGAGCTGGCCGCCGCGGAAAGCTGCGATTTCATGATCGCGTGGGAGCCGATCGTCAACGGCGAGGAATTCCACAAGCTGAACGTCAAGCGCCACCTTCTGCGCCAGATGCTCGTTCGCGGCAAGGCCGCCAAAGGCAGCCCGGGCACTGCCGCCGCATCCGGCGATATCATCGACCTCGACGGCTATCCGGTTCGCCGCAGCACAGCCGAGGAAATCCGCAAGCTCGACTTGCTCGAGCTGCAAGCGCCCACGATGCCGCCGGCTTTCATCCTGCAGATTTCGTTTTCGCAGAACCTCGCGGCCGACTTGCAGGCGCTGGCCGATTCGTGCCACCCCAGCCCGCAAACCGCCAGTGTGGTGTGCGAACCTTTCTGGAATCGCATCGGCTCCGTGAATTGCGAGCCGGTATACGAGGCCACAATGGCCTGGCTGGATAAGCAGCTCGATGCATTCAACCGAGCTGAATCCGTTCCTCCTTCGAGCTGATCCCCACCATCATCGTCAGGTATTCGCGCAGGTGCCGCGTTACAAGGTAGTTGTCGCGCACAAACTCCTTCGCGCGCTGCCCCATCTGCGCTATCAGCGGCCGGTTGTGAAACAGGTATCTGATGCGCAGTGCGGCGCCTTCCGGCGTGTTTACCAGGAAGCCGGTGTGGTGGTTGAACACCTGGATGCGGATACCTCCGGTATCGCCGCCGATTACCGGCTTGCCTTTCCACATTGCCTCGGTAACCGTAAGGCCAAAGCCCTCCTTGATCGACTTCTGCAGCACGATGTCTGCTGCGCGCTGCAATGCGTTTATCGTGCGGTGGGCTTCGCCAGGCAGCAGCAGCACGTGGATGTCGGGATCGTCGGCCGCGGCCGACCTCACCTCGTTCAGCATCAGCTCGCCTTCCGGGTCGTCGGTGGCGGTGCCGCCGGCGAGCACGAGCTGGAGGTTTGGTATGAAACGCTTGGCCAGTTTGAACGCTTGGATCACGCCCAGCGGGTCCTTGAAGCGGTCGTAGCGCGATACTTGCAGGATCATAGGCCGGTCGGGATCGATGGCAAACTGGCTGTACACCTGCCGGATTTCTTCCTCGTCGAGTTCCCTGTTCTTGTCGTTGAGCGGGTCGATACTGGGCGGCACGAGGTAAATGGGGTGGGGCAGCATCTGCGCAAACGACTGCAAGGAAAAGATGCTGGCATCGTATTTTGCGATGAAGCGGCGCAGGTAGCGCCAGACGGGGCGGTGCGGCTTGCTGACGTCGATGTGGCAGCGCCATATCCATTTGCCTTTTCGCTCGGGCAAGTGATCGATCATGGCCGCGGGCTGCGGGTCATGGATTATCACGATGTCGGCGTCGGAGAGCACGCCGGCAAGCTGTTCGGCATTGCGGGCATTGGTTTCCTCGTACGATCTCAGCAACTGCTCCGGGATGAAAATCCTGTCGCCCTGCAGCGCATTGTGAAATGCCTTGGTGCACTGGTAAAATTCCGGCTTGCCTCCGATAACCTCCCACGATGCATCGAGGCCAAGCTCGCGCATCAGCGGCACCATCTTGTAGAGCATCTCGGCCACGCCGCCGCCCACGCGTGTCGAGTTTACGTGCACCACGCGTTTGCCCTGCAGCGTTTGGGCCAACTGCCGCAAATGGTCTACCACGTCTTGCCCTGCTATCTGTGCGTATTCCTGGAGGATGTTGCGTGGAAAGGGCGGGGGCAGTTGCTCGACGCTGAGGTCGGTAACGGCCTCGCCGAAGAAATCCCGCAGCACCTTTGTGAGGTCGGCGCGCAGCTCGGTGAGCGTGGAGAAATAGGGATCGATCTCTTGCAGCTTCTGGCAAACCTCGCTTTCCGGGGGGCCGAAGCTCTCGATCCAGCGCGTGAAATCGTCTTGCCTTTCGGGATTCCGGCGGCGGCCGTCGATGAAGTGATAGAAAATGCTGCCGACCGAGATATGCGGCATAAGCGTGACGAGGTCGCGCGGATGCTCTGCGGTGTGGTGCGTGTCGAAGATCACCATTTGCGAGCGGATGAACTCGAACTGTCGGTCGGCCGCCGCCCAGCGTGGATACTCGATTTCGTCGAGCCGCTCCTCGATCACCTGCACCAGTTCCTGTTGCAGGCCTTCGAGTGTGGTGTGCTCGGTTGGGTCGATTATGCTCAGGCGTTCGGCCATGATGTCGTCGTGCAGAGCCTTGTGCACCCAGGCGGCGAAATCGTTGTGATACTCCGGCCGGGCGAGGCTGGGCTGCAGCCGCGCGCCCCAGAAATGATGATAGATGCTGTCGAGGCTTACAATCTGCGCGTAATGGGCAAGCTCTCGCAGGTCGCCGGCGCGTTTGCCGGTGGCGATTGAAACAAGCGCACAGTCTTTTATGGCAAAAGGAGGTACGGTTGTGCAGTTAGACATTCTGCCTCTCTCCGGAAATGAGTTCTCGCCGGCCGCCATTGCTACGGCTGCCGATCGATCTCCCTCGCAATGGCCTCGGCCAATCTCAGATCGTCGCGCGTGGTGATCTTGATGTTGGCCGCGCTTTCCTCCACGATCACCACGGTGCCGCCTATGCGCTCCACCAGGAACGAATCGTCGGTGGCGGCCACTCCGTCGCGTGCGGCAGCCTCGTAAGCCTCGGCCAGTATGCCCTTCCTGAAAGTCTGCGGCGTTTGCGCCAGCCAGAGGTTCTCGCGCGGCACGGTCTCCACGATCCTGCGTTCAGTATCGGCACGTTTAACGGTGGCGATCATTCCGGATGCGACTACGGCCCCGCCAAATTCTGCCGCCCGTTGGATCGAT
>DATLAR010000208.1:0-5733 GCA_035527355.1 Planctomycetota bacterium | reverse complement strand
GCACTATCATCACCAGCTTCGATGTTTGGGGCCACGGCTGCCCCGTTATCGAAATCTACGGCACCCATGGCTCGATGCGCGTGCCCGATCCAAACGGGTTCGGCGGCCAGGTGTTCGTCAGCCGCCCCGGCAGCGGCTGGGGCGAGATTCCCCTCGCGTTCGGATACGTTGACAACAACCGCGGCATTGGCTTGGCCGACATGGCCTGCGCGCTGCGCACTGGCCGGCCGTTCAGGCCCGATGGCAATCTCGCGTTCCACGTGCTAGACATCATGCAGAGCCTGCACGAGGCGTCGGACAAGGGCAAGCATATCGAGCTCAAGAGCCGCTGCGAGCGGCCGGAGCCGCTGCCTCTGGGCCTCATGCCGGGCAAGCTGGATCTGTAATCGCCAGCCGGCGGTCGTGGCGCCGCAGGCGGTCTGAATTCCAGCTTCAGTTCCTGCACCGCGCAATTCAGCACCAAGTTTGAAGGCCATCCCGCCGTACGACGGGATGGCCTTCTGCACTATTATGTGCGGCCCCTACGGCCGGTTGACGTCAGCACCGGCAGGAGCATCTCTATCGACATGCTTGAGATGCCAGGCAAAAAAAAGCCTGCACCCGGATCAGATGGAATACGACACGTCGCCCGACGCCTTGCACGTCTCGCTGTCAATCAGATCCTGAAAACTGGTGTTGTCGTACACGTCCAGCAACGCCTTGCGCGCCTTGTCCCACATCGGCAAAAACACGCAATGCCCGCGAAGGCCGCACTTGGTCTTCGGGTTGCTGGTGAAGCAATCAACCGGCTCGATAGGGCTGCCCAGGAAGCGCAGCACTTCGCCCACGGACAATTCAGCCGGCGGCCGCAACAGCAAATACCCACCCTGGCTGCCGCGTATGGAATCGACGAACTTGGCCTGCTTGAGCTGGCCCAGTATTGCTTCGAGGAACCGCGGCGGGATGGACTGCTCCTTTGCGATCAATGAAATCTTGACCGGGCCTTGCCCATAGTGCTTCGCCAGCTCGAAGATGGCTCGGAGAGCATATTGGTTCTTCTGAGATATTAAGCTTTCCCCTTCTCTATCAGCTTAGTCAAGATTATAGCCCCGCGCCGTCGGAATGTCAAATGATTTCCGGGGAAATTCTCTTCGGGGTTTCACGCTCTTGCGGGCGAAAAAAAATCGGCAAGCCGTTCTGCGTGGTGGCAATGCAGAAGATGATCCGAACGGCTTGCCGAAAAACTATTCTCTATCGCCGTACTCGCAGTATGTCTTGATCAGAAACTGCTTTTCGCGGCCGCGGCCTTCCACCACGGTGCCCACCACCACCGCCTTGCGGCCGTTCAGCAGCCTGCCAAGCTCCACCCCCTTCTCATCCAGGATAACAACAAACGTGCCATACTGGCTGGCCAGCTTCACCAGCGTCACACGGCCGTCCGGCGTGATTATCGCGTCCACCAGCCCTATGATCTGCGGCCTGAAGCTCTGCACCGTAATCAGCTTCTGATCGCCGGAAACCGTTACCACACCCGTCACCTCAACCGTCCGCTTCAGCATCTGCTTGCCGAGGTCGATACCCTGCTGATCCAGCACGATCACGTATTCGACGTCGGCGGTAACAAGCCTGTACGATACCACACTGGACTTGCCCGCTATGGGCTGCACCGTGCCAAGAACGCTGACGCTCACGACAGACGCCGCATCCTGCGCGGGCGGCGCTACCGGCGCAGGTGCAACATACGGCGCAACCGGCGCGGGCGGTGCTACCGGCGCAGGCGCAACATACGGCGCAACCGGTGCGGGCGGTGCTACCGGCGCAGGCGCAACATACGGCGCAACCGGTGCGGGCGCGGGTGCCACTGGTGCAGGCGCAACATACGGCGCAACCGGCGCGGGCGCGGGTGCCACTGGCGCAGGCGCAACATACGGCGCTACCGGTGCAGGTGCAGGTGCCACTGGCGCAGGTGCCGCATACGGCGCGGGCGCAACCGGCGCAGGTGTCGCATACGGTTCAGCAGGCGCTACCGGCGCAGCGGCCGGCGGAGATACGCCGGGCGGAACAGGTGCCATCGCCGGCGGAGCAGCCGCGGGCGGTAGAGGAGCCGATTGCACAGGCGCGGCCGCAGGCGCTGCGGGCGCAACCATCACAGGTGCGGGCGCCGCCGGTGAAGGTGTTGCGGGCACAGGTGCTTCCGCTGCCGCCCCCGGCAAAACCACAGGTGCCGCCGCCGACGCGGACGCATCCGGCGCCGCCGACGGTGCCGCCAGGAATTCAACAGCCTGAGGACCGGCCGCATCCGGCAACGGTGCCGCCGACAACGGTGCCGCCGCCTGCGACGCCGTCGGCAATACGGCGGGCGACGCCGCCCGGGGCGCTGCCATTTCCACCGCCTGCAAGATGCCCGCAAACACCATGCAAACGATTCCACAAACTATGATGGTATGTTTCATTTCAATCCCTCCCTCAGCAAGAACCGCTCGACTTCGAGGTGGACTCTCCATTGTCTTAACAACCAGCGGCGTTCGTATGTAAAATGCCGCTCGGGCCAGGCACTTCATCACACGCGCGAAATCGCACCGGCGTGTGGAAAAACCGCGCGCCTCGGCATGCCCTCTTCTCCCGTTGCACTTGCGCCGCAACCCCGCTATAGTCCGCTCCACCCGTTTCATTTACGATCATAACGAAAGGAAAACCAATGCCCGGCGCCCAACGCCGTCCGCCGCGAAGTGCGGCACAATATCGACGTCCTCGCCTCCGAGGGCGCCGGCTGCATCCTGGCCCCGTGCCACGATATCCAATCTGCAAAACACGTGGAAAACATCATCGCGATGTACGACGGGGCGTGGAAATACGGCAAGCTATGAGCGGCAGGTCATGCGATTGCGCCAAAGAACAAGGGGCAGGCACGGTGCCTGCCCCCTGAAGTTTGAATGTCTGCTGCACCCTCGCCAATCAATCTCGCACGTTGGGCGCGTTGCTCAGTGTACCGACTGAATCCTGAAGGTCGTGGTTCCGCTGAGCGGCCGGTCTCTCGATGTGAGTATCGCCTCCAGCGTATACAATCCGTCGGGCAGCGGCGCCAGGCCCGGGCCCACCCACAGCCTGTTTTCCAGCAGGATCGACACCCGGTACACCAATCTGTCGTTGTGCAGCGTTTCGCTGCCCAGCACCTCCATGAACGCGCGGCCGTCCGACCACCGATACACTTCGGCGCCCGCGCTGTCTCTTATCACGAAATCGAAGCGCTGCGACGTGTTGAAATTGAAGGTTACGGGCGTTTGGCCATAGTTGAAGACCGCCAGCGTAGCATGCAGCGTGGGCAGCATCACGCCCGGCGGCATGAGGTTATTGGTATAGCTGGGCGCGTCGGATTTCACCAGCACTCCGTAGCCGTTGAGCAGGTGAAGCCCTGGGATGATCTCGCCGTCGACGCACGCCTTCGTCAGAACAGTCTCCACCGGGCCGGCAAAGGTTGTCTCCACCCGTTTGACCAACCCCGCCCCCGGGGCAAACCATTCCGCCTCAAGCCCCGCGTCGCTGCATGCGTGCCCGTACGCGACTTTTATGCAGTCGGCAAAAACTCCCGCGGGCACATCCACTTTCTCGGCTCGGCTCTCGAGAGTAGCAGAGAGGGGGCTGTAACACGGTTCGCCACCTTCGAGAGAAAAGCACCAGCTCGACCCGATTGGTGCGCCCAGCTTATACCACACGTTCGCTGTTCGAGCGGTCTGCGGCCACTCGAGCACATTGTTTGAATACGTTCGGCACACCAGCCTCTTCTGCGGCGGCGTGTTTGGAAAATACATAGCCAGCCAGTAGAAGGTATAGTAGTGGTAGCTGTAGGCCCGCCCCACCACCTCCACTTTGTAATGGCTGACCGGAAAGCCCTGCCGGCGTACTTCGTATTCCCAGTAATTCCCTACCTGCAGCGGAAAATAATCGGCCGCGAGGCTCACCGGCAGCGGACTTGCCGAGAAGCCGTCGGAATCATCCAGCGCCGTCGTTTCCGTCGGACGCGCAAACGCGTCGGTATTCCCCTCCGCTCCGAGACTATTGCGCACCAGGATCAGGTCGCGCACGTCGATCCTTCCGTCGCCATTCACGTCCACTGTTGCATCCATTTTCGAAGGGTCGCTGCCCAGCGCCGAACGTATCCGGATCAGGTCCAGGATGTTCACCCGGCCGTCGCCGTTAACGTCGGGAATCAGCATTCCAGCCTGTGCCGCAACAGCGGCTGCAATCGTGATCGCAAATACAAAAACCTTCATCACAATCGTCTCCCGAGACCTTCAGGAGCGGTCCTTGCTCGCAATATTAGTGTGGCTCGCGAGCGTAAAGTTCCCGCAAATCTCCGGCGTGTTTGTTTTGGCGCTTGTGAAACAGGTGACGAGAGCATGTGACTGTAGCACGGCCGGTGCCAGGCGATGCCCTCGGCTGTGGATGTATGGTTGATCCGCCCGGTTCACCATTGACATTCACGCCTGAAAGCCTATAATTTCATGAGTTAACTTGCATGAGATGCATTCTGGAGTACCGGCCACCACGATGAAAATCCTTGCCATTTCGACGAGCCCGCGCACCGGAGGCAACACCGATCTGCTCGTCGACGAGATCGTTCGCAGCGCCAGGGAAGAACCGGACACCGAGGTTGAAAAGGTAGCGCTGAAAGATTTCAACATTCATGCTTGCGTCGAGTGCGATCTCTGCTATCACACCGGCGACTGTGCCATAAACGACGATATGGTGTCGATGTACGCCAAGCTGCTCGATGCCGACCGGATCGTTTTCGCCACGCCGGTGTTTTTCCTCGGCCCGTGCGCGCAGGCAAAGGTTTTCATCGACCGCTGCCAGGCGCTGTGGGCGCGAAAGTATCGCAAGGGCGAGCGGCTGCTCGGCCGAACGTTTCCCGATCGCCGGCTGGGCTATCTGGTTTCCACCGGCGGCACCCGCGGCAAGCGCCTCTTCGAGTGCACGCAGCGCACGCTGCGGAACCTCTTCGAGACTATCGAGGTGATGTATGACGGCGATCTGCTTTACAGGCAGATCGACGACAAGGCCGCCATCATCAAGCATCCCACGGCTATGGGCGACGCCTACGAGTTCGGCAAGAAAATCAGCAGGAAATTCAACTGGAATGGATAACCATCACCGGTTTGATCCGGTCGGGCCGGCTTGATTGCTTCCACCACCATCCAGCATAGAGGAATGGGAATGACAAGAACGCGAGACGAGAACGAACTGAAGAAAATCGCGCTGCAAGTGCGGCGGCATATCATTGAGATGATCTACATCGGCGGCTCCGGCCATCCGGGCGGCTCGCTGAGCGCCGCCGATCTGATGGTGGGCCTGTACTTCGGCGAGATGAGCATCCGCCCCGACGATCCGAAGTGGATCGACCGCGACCGATTCGTGCTGTCGAAAGGCCACATCGCAGCCGGCTATTATGCCGTGCTCGCGCAGGCGGGGTATTTTCCGGTCGACGTGCTGAAGACCTTCCGCAAGCTCGGCTCGCCGATGCAGGGGCACCCGTGCATGCTCAAGACGTGCGGGGTGGACATGTCCAGCGGTTCGCTGGGGCAGGGCCTTTCGGTGGGCAACGGCATGGCCCTGGCGGGCAGGCTTGACGGCAAGAGCTATCGCGTGTACGTGCTGATGGGCGACGGCGAAGTGCAGGAAGGGCAGGTGTGGGAGGCGGCGATGACGTCGGCACATTACAAGCTCGATAGCGTCTGCGCGATCCTCGATTACAAC
>DATLAR010000207.1:0-2860 GCA_035527355.1 Planctomycetota bacterium | reverse complement strand
CAGCGCGGGTTGTCGGGAGCAGCGCGATACACATTTTTACACATCGATCAGGCAAGTAACCAGTCTTCCGGTTGATCGCTGTGCACATGCGAAGTATAATAGTAAAGGGATGTTCCTGTTCGCGTCGTTCCAGCCAACGGGTGCAATGGAGTTTAGCTGTGAAACGGATTGCCATTTTCGCGATTTTGCCCCTCGTGGCCGGCGTGCTGCTCGGGCACCAATTGAGGTCTGAAAGCAGAGCCGTGCCAGTCAGTGCCGCTGTGCCGCGGTCGGTGTCGAGCATTTCGAGCTACCGCAAGCTGGCCGCCAAGCTGCCCGAGGATTTCAACATCCTTCTGTCCGTAAATGCCGATCAAGCCGATTTCGCCCTTGCGCTGAACGTGCAAGACGACCGGAATTTCTATCTCATCAGCTTCTCGAATGCGGTGGAGATCCAGCAGATCGAAAACGGCCTTGCCCTTCCGCTGGTTTCGGCCCAGATGCCGGCCGAGCTGCCTGAATCGTATGACGTGCTGGTGAAGCGGCGCAGCCGCAGCATTGTGGTTTCGGTGAATGGCGTAACAACGGCCGAAGCCTACAGCGGCACCTTCAGGCAGGGCGCGGCGGCCGTGTCGGGCGCGTCTCCGAAAAACGCGCGAGTGCAGCAGGTGGGCGAGATATATTTCGCCGACGATTTCATGAAGGGTGCCGAAAAGGATTCGCAGTGGGAGACCGTGTCGGGCACGTGGAACGTGAACACATTGCCAAACAGCAGCCTTTCCAGCAACGCGTTCTTCTTCACCGGCCGGGGCGCCGCCCACGCACTCAGCACGACGGGCTACTGGTTCTGGGACAATTATGCGTTTGAGGCGGCGTGCAAGAGCGAAGGCGAGGAAGACGTGGGGCTCTGCTTCTACTACCGCGACCCTGCCAACTATTTCCTGTTCCGCTGGAATGCCTACCACAATGCGGCAGCACCGGGCCGCAAGCAGCTTGTGAGAGTGGCCAACGGCCGCAGCGAGGTCGTTGCGGAACAGCCCGGCGGCTACACTATAAACCAGTGGTACATGATGGAGGTGCGCGTGAACCGCCAGACGGTGCGCGCGCTGATAGATGGAAACGAAGCCCTTGTCGTTCACGATGCCCACCTCGCGCACGGCAAAATCGGCCTTTACACCGCCGGCAGGATGGCCACGCGGTTCGACGACGTATTCGTGTGCAGCGACAAGAGCGTTTCGGCTATGCCCCTGGCAGATAACTCGAGCGGCTGGGAGCATATCGGCGGCCTGTGGAGAGCGGCGAGCACCGGCGGCGTCAATGCACTGATGTCTGAGAATGCACCGGCCGGCAAGATCATCACCGGCGACGACAACTGGCAAGACTACACCTTCCGTGCCAGCGTAGCCAACTGGAGCCAGGGGGAAGTCGGTATTGTCGTGCGATATCTGGACGAATCAAACCATTACCTCTGGATCGCCCGGCCCGACGGCACGCAGCAACTGGTGCGAGTGAACAATGGCGTGAGGACGCCGCTGATAGCCGCACGCGCGCCGATGCGGCCGGGTTCAAAACACTCGATCTTCTTCTCCGCCGATGGAAACCTTCTTCGCGCCGGAATGGACGCGATGCCGGTGCTCGAAGCGTGGGACGATTGCATCGCCGCGGGCCGCGGCGGCCTCTATACGGCACTGGCCGGCGAGGTGAATTTCTCCGGCGTGGCTATTTCGCTGAAACCGCAGCACGAGCCGGTGCTTACCACAAACGTGGTTTTTGAGGCCGAAAAAACGATGGAGGGCTGGGCCTCGGAATTGAGCGACTGGCTGCCGGGCAGCGACACGGCGAGCGACGGCGCGACAACGCGGACGTACAAGATGAGCTGGCACCGCGCAGATTTTCCCGGCGACGTGGAGATCAGCGCGAAGATCGGCGGCCAGCCCCCGGCCGGGGCCGACCTGCGGCTGGTAGTGGCGGCTAACCAGTCTAGCCTATCGTCGGGTTACTCGCTGTCGGTGAAAAATTCCGGCGGCCTGGCGATCGAGATGTTCCGCCGCGGGCAATCGGTCGGGCAAACAACAGTCCGCCCCACCGACCCCACGCGCGTAACGCTCAGCAGGAAAGGTTCATATGTCGTTGCACTCGCCAATTACAGGGAAGTGCTGAAATTCAAGGACGAGACACCGCTTGACGGCGTGACGGTGGGCCTTGGCGAGAGCGGCATTCAATTGCCGAAGGAAGACGTGCAGATTTTCTGCCCCAACGTTTTCATCTACACGTTCGACAAGGCGAGCAGCGACTGGCGCGCCGTTTCGGGCATGTGGCAGGTGACGAACCGCTGGCAATGCGACCCTCGGTGGTCGTTCTTTTCCGGCGTGTCAACCGGCGACGCCATTATCTGGTCGAAGCGGCTGCTCGAGGGCGACGTAACGCTCGAGTTTGCGGCTGCGATAAAAATGGACCAGACGCGAGGCGGCCGTTACGAGTATGCCAGCGACATCAACGCAACGATCTGCGCCGACGGCACCGACATCACCTCCGGCTACAGCTTCATGTTCGGCGGCTGGAAGAACACCGCGACGCGCATCCTCCGCGCCGACCATGTAGTGGCCGAGAATACCTCGTTCGTTATCCCAAACAAGGGCGACATACACCGGCGGTGGTTCTACATCAAAATATGCAAACGCGGACCAAAGATACAGTATTTCATCGACAACCAGCTTATCCTGGAATATGAGGATCCTGAGCCGCTGGCAGGCAACAGGCTGGCCCTGTGGACTCATAACAACGGCATAATGGTGGCAAAGGTGAGAGTTTCCTGCAGCAACGCCGGCTCGAGGGAAAGCCCCGAATTCCGGCCGGCCGCTATTCCCAAAACGCCCTATGC
>DATLAR010000206.1:0-2729 GCA_035527355.1 Planctomycetota bacterium | reverse complement strand
CACAAGAACATCAAGATAGCAGGCTCGTTTAGCACATCAGAACGCGCAGTCCTGTACTGCGGCGATTGTCTTGATCTCCTGAGAAGCGTGCCTTCCGAGGCGATTCAACTCGTTGTGACATCCCCGCCATACAACATCGGCAAAGCCTACGAAAAGAAGATCGACCTTGAGACCTACATCGATCAACAACAGAAGGTAATCAATGAATGCGTTCGCGTGCTCTCGCCCCGGGGCAGCATCTGCTGGCAGGTCGGCAATCACGTCGACAACGGAGCGATCGTCCCGCTGGACACATTGCTGTACCCCGTCTTCTCTGAGTGCGGGCTGAAGATGCGCAACCGCATTATCTGGCACTTTGAGCACGGATTGCACTGCTCACGGAGATTCTCCGGGCGATACGAGACAATCCTATGGTTCACCAAGTCGGACGACTACCTTTTCAACCTCGACGCGGTTCGCGTGCCGCAGAAGTATCCCGGAAAGAAGTACTTCAAAGGCCCTAGAGCCGGCAAGTATTCCTGCAATCCAAGAGGCAAGAATCCAGGGGATCTGTGGGTAATCCCCAACGTCAAAAACAACCACGTAGAGAAGACGGAGCATCCCTGCCAGTATCCGGTCGAACTCGTGGAGAGGCTGGTGCTGTGCATGACCAATGAGGATGACTGGGTGCTGGACCCATTCCTGGGAGCGGGCACGAGTGTGATTGCCGCATTGCGCCACGGGCGCCGAGGGGCGGGAACGGAAATCCTTCCTGAGTACGTTGCCATCTCTCGTGATAGAATTCAAAGAGAGATCGCAGGAACGCTCAGAACGCGGCCGATGAACAAGCCGGTTTATGACCCGCGCGAAGCCGGAAACAGATTGACTGCCCCACCGTGGGCCAAGTCCGACAGCGGCGCCCAAAAGCCTTTATTCTGAGGAAGGTGTCGAATCGCCATGAAGATCAGCGAGTTCTATTCGCACCTCAATGGATTGGAGTTCCTGATGGTTCGCAAGCCGGGACTGTGGGAGGAAATCCAACAAGTTATTACTGCTGTGAGCGCAGAGGAGTGCAAGACCAAAATCTCAAAGGAAGCGAGAACCAGCGGCGAAGTCTTCTACAGCCCTGTGGCCATGAATGCATGCTTCAGATCATTGCTGAAGGCGCGAGGCTGGAATGAAAGCCGCGTGAGTTACTGGGTGACCAAGGACGAACGGCTCATCCGGAAGACACTGACAATGCCGCCCGACGAGCAGAAGCGCGAGATAGAGGACGCGGGCCAGACGCCGATATACAGCTATAATCAGACGGATTTCGTGAAGGATCGCGTGGCGGTGGAGGTGCAGTTCGGCAAGTACGCTTTTGTGGCGTACGACTTGTTTGTGAAGCACCTTGCTTTCTACATCGGCGACAGGATCGATGTCGGTGTGGAAATACTGCCCACCAAGTCTCTTCAGAAAGAGATGAGTTCAGGCGTATCATATTACGAGGGGGAGTTGTACAACGTGGTACGGCAAGGCCGGGGCGTTCCGGCGGTTCCCTTGATCCTCATAGGCGTGCAAGCCGATTAGCCGCGGGCTAATAGCAACGACAAAGAAGCACGAAGAAGACCGTAGTCTTCTTCGTGCTTCTTTGTGTCCTTCGTGTCCTTCGTGGTTAATCTTTCATTCCTACTCCGCGATCTTCGCCACGCCCCAGTTGGCGGGCTTCAGGGCGGCCTCGGACGGTATGTCTGCCACGATCTGGGTGTCGCGGTTTTCCCAGTATGCGCGCAGCGCCGTGGCGGCGCCTTTCGCGTCGCCGAAGAGCACGCCGAAGTCAATGCGGAACTCCATCGCGGGCTTGGGCTGGGCGCCCAGCAGCTTCCACGGCACGGCCGCTTCCACTATGTAACCCTGCGGGCCAAGCTTCACCGCCGTCTGCACCTCGTCGGCCAGGCGCACCTCGTCCATCTTCACGGCGTTGCCGCGGCCGGCGCCCTCGAATGCGTCGAAGGTGTAGGGCTGCTTGGCGTCCGACACCGGCCTGTAAAGGATCGCCGCCGGTTTGCCGTCTAGCATGGTGATCAGCAGCCGCATGTCGCCGGCACGCAGGGCCGCATCGTCGAGCTTCTCGCCTGGCCGGCGGAACATCATATCGACGCAGTCGCCGCTGCGGAACGCGAGCTGCCAGTTCTGCACCTTGTTGGCCATCGGGCTGGCATCTTGCACTTCCCACGCGATGTAGAGGTTGTCGTTGTCATACGACGTGAGCAGGTCGGCGCCGCGCTGTGCGTCCACCTTTATCTGCACGGCGTTGTCGCGCGACCACTCGTCGAGCATGCCGTCCACCTTCACGGTTTTCTGCGGCTTTACGACGGCGACCGTGCCGCGTGTCTTGCCGCCCGCGAGGCGGAATTCGCGGATTTCGGCCGCGCGTGCCAGGTACTCCTTCTTCAATTCAACGCTTCCGCCGATCCGTTTCATCGAGTCCAGACCGGCCACTTCAAACACGCGGCAATCGGTGAAGCCGCTGGTGAGCAGGCAGCGGCCGTCTTTGGTGCGGGTGAAGAACCCGTGGAACGACTCCTGGCCGGGCGCCATCTTGTTTGCGAGGAAGCCGCGCTTCGGGTTGTCGGGCCAGTCTTCAAAGCCGCTGCGAGCGTCGGCGAAGAGCTGATCGATGTAGAGCATGTCGTCGGTGAAGAGGTATCGCTGGCCGAAATCGGAGACCCAGCAGACCACCTCGCCATTGATGGAGGGTGCTTCGA
>DATLAR010000205.1:0-3074 GCA_035527355.1 Planctomycetota bacterium | reverse complement strand
TCCGGGGAAGTTCGTTTCTGCCATCGACACACGGGAAAACAAGCCCGTGCTCAAGCCGGAGGGCAGCCCGGCATTCCTCGACCAGGTGGAGCGGAAACTGATCGAGCCGCCCGCGAGGGCCGGCGCCGCGAAATCGCTGCCCGTGTATCCCACGCAGTTGATGGAATCGTTTAACGCGCTGCTGATCTGCCTGATCGGATCGTTTTTCTTCCGGTGCAGGAAACGCTACGGCGAGGTTTTCTTCCTGGTGGGAATCCTGTATTGCGCGCAGCGTTTCGTGCTGGAGATTCTTCGCGACGATAATCCGGCGATATTCCTGGGGCTGACGATCAGCCAGAATCTGAGTATCGTATTCGGCATCATTTGCCTTGTGCTTTTCGTGCAGTCGCGGCGGCTGCCGCCGAATGTAGCGGCCACCGCGGCGGCAGGAGTGCCGCCGGCTGGAATGCCGGCGGCGAAGCCGCGAAAAGGCGCGACGGCCGCCGGCGGATGAGAAGCCGGCTTTCCACAATATGCTCAAGTTTTTCCCTTGCCTGTTGCCGCTTGTGATGATCCTTGCCGGCTGCGCGCACGAGCCGCAGGAAGTATCGGACAAGCCGGGCCGCTACGAATCGACCCGCGAGATGATGGGCACATACGTGACCATCGTTCTTTGGGCCGACGGCGATGCGCACGCGCGCCGCGCCGGCGATGCCGCCTTCGAGCAGATCGCCAGGATCGAGCGCTCTATGAGCGATTACGACGCCGATAGCGAGCTGTCGAAGATCAACCGCGAGGCGTTCGAGCGCGACGTGCAGGTTTCGGATGCGATGCTCGACGTGCTGAAGATGTCGCTGGAATACGCAGAGCTGTCGAACGGCGCCTTCGACGTCACGATACGGCCGCTGAAGGTGCTGTGGAAACAGGCAGGCGAGAAGAATGCCCTGCCCGACGCCGCGGCAATCGCGGCCGCGCGTGAATCGGTGGGCAGCGGCAAGATCGGGCTTGACGCCCGCGCGAAGACGGTGCGGTTTCTCAAGCCTTCCATGCAGCTAGACCTGGGGGGCATCGCAAAGGGTTATGCGGTGGATCAGGCAATTGCCGAGCTGCGGCGGCAAGGCATTGCAGCGGCGCTGGTGAACGCCGGGGGCGACATCGCGACGATGGGCGCGCCGCCGGAAGCCGAATACTGGAAGGTGGGAATCCAGCATCCGGGCAAGCGCGACGAGATGCTGCCCGAGGTGCTGAAGCTTTCGGACGCCGCCGTGGCCACGTCCGGCGATTACGAGCGATTTGTGCAGGTGGCCGGTAAGCGCTATTCGCATATCGTCGATCCCGTTACCGGCTGGCCGGTGGGGCATGTGAGCAGCGTAACGGTGATCGCGCCGAGCGCCACGCAGGCCGATGCCCTCGCTACGGCCCTCAGCGTGCTGGGGCCGCGAAAGGGAATAGAGCTCGCCGGCCGGCTGCCGAATATCGAGGCGATGTTCATAATCGCAGCCGATGGCGCAAAGACAATCGTTAGATCAAAAGGGTTCGATAGCTATTTGCTGCAAACGGAAGACCGAAATGCAAAAGGAAACAGCCCGGGAAAACAGGCCCGTCGCAAGGAGTAAGCAGCCAAAGATGGTCTGGAATTTCATGCCGTTCAATGGTATCCGATACAGCCGCGAAAAGGTGGGCGACATCAGCCGGGTGGTGGCCCCGCCTTACGACGTGATCTCGCCGGAGCAGCGCGACGAGTTTTGCAGGCAGCACGAGTGCAACGTGGTGCACCTGACGCTGGGCCGCGAGCAGGAAGGCGACGACGACCGCGAGAACAAGTATACGCGTGCGGGCCGCGCGTTTCGCGAGTGGGCGGCACAGGGGGCGCTTGTTGAAGACAGACAACCGGCGTTTTACGTATACGACCAGGAATTCGAGCTGGGTGGGCGCACGCTCACGCGCCGCGCGTTTTTCACCGCCCTGCGGCTCGAGCCATTCGGCCGGCGCGTGCTGCCGCACGAAGAGACGATGCCCGGCCCGCGGGCCGACCGCTTGCGCCTGATCACGGCGTGCCCGGTAAACCTCAGCCCGATCTTCGGGCTGTATCCCGATGCCGACGGCACGATGGCCGCATTGCTGAATATGGCCGTGCCGCCGAAGCCCGATATTTCATTCACCGATTTTGCCGGCATAAAGCAAACGCTGTGGAAGGTGGACGATCCACGGGTGGCTGCAATGCTGTCGCTGCGGATGGAAGACAAGCCGGTTTACATCGCCGACGGCCACCACCGCTACGAAACGGCGCTGAAGTATCGAGACATGGCGATCGAGGCGGATGGTGGGCTCGATCCGGCCGACCCGCGCAATTTCATCATGACCGCCTGCGTGTCGATCTCTGATCCGGGGCTGGTGGTGCTGCCGGCGCACCGCGTGATCGGCGGCGTCAGCGGCTTTGCGGCCGAGAGCCTGCTGGAAAAACTGTCCGCCGACTTTTCGGTGAGCGCCTTCAGCCGCGCGGGCGGCGTGGAAGCTCTGCTCGCCGAGATGGCCGGCAGGCAGCACGTGTTTGGGCTGTATGCCGGCGGCAGGATGCACGTGCTCGCGCTGAAAGATGCGTCGATCGCCCACGCCAATCCGGCCGGCCGCAGCAATGCTTGGAAGCGGCTGGATGTGAGCATCCTGCTGTGGCTGATCCTTGAGCGCGGGCTTGGGCTGGCGCACGAGGATCTCTCGAACCCGCAGCGCGTCAAATACGTCAAGGATGCCGCCGAGGCCGCGCAGCTCGTAGACGGCGGCCAGTATCAGGCCGTTTGTTTCCTGAATCCCACGCGGGTAAACGAGCTGGAGCAGGTGGCGCAGGCGGGCGAGCGCATGCCGCCCAAGAGCACCTATTTCTATCCAAAACTTCTCACCGGTCTTGTGATGCGGAAACTCATCTGATGTCGCAGAGCGACTCGCTTGCGTCGATCTACGAGCACGTGCAATGCGCGCTGGAAGGCTTGGGCTGCGCGTGCGCAGCCTGCGGGCGATGCTGCGACTTCGCGGCCAACGATTACATTCTGTATGCGTCGGCGATGGAGATCGAGCTGGTGAGCGCGAAAACCGGGCGG
>DATLAR010000204.1:0-4002 GCA_035527355.1 Planctomycetota bacterium | reverse complement strand
AGCTGAGCTGCTCGGCAAAGCCCGCGCCGCTGCCCCAGCCGAGCTCGGCCATCGAGTAGATATTGGTGTAGCTGTCGCCGAGGATCAGCAGATCGGCGGTGGGGCTTGGCTGCCACGGTGAGCCGTCGGGGTTCAAAACCTTTCGGATCGCAACCCTCTGCGGGCGGTAGAGGGTCTGCTCGGCGGGCAGCTTGAGCATCACGGCGATGTCGCCGAGGTTTGCTGCGCGCGCAGGCCGGCGCGTGTAACCCACCGGTGCAATCTCGGGCAGATGCGAGCGCTTCTGCAGGTAATCGGCCAGCCGCGCCGCCGTCAGGTCCATCGCCTGCGGCGTCCAGTGCGTGTCCGTGTCCAGATACTGCGGCCCGCCCGATTCCTTCGCCTTCAGCAGTATGGACGTGGGGTCGAAAACATCCACCCCCCGTTCGCGCAGTACCTCGCAAAATGCATCGAATGACGGGTTTTGCACCCATGTGCTGCAGCCGTTCTGCCGCGAAAGCATCTCGGGGTGGATCATCGATTTCATCGGCGTGGGCATCGCCACCAGTGCGATGCCGCGGGCGCGCAACTGCTCGTGAAGCCGAATGATCGCCTTCACGGGGTCGGGTTGCATTGCTTCATACGACGAATCGCCGCTGCGTGCGCGCTGCCGCTGAAGCCCCGGGTCCAGAAAGCCGCGGCTCGTCGCGTAGTCCACGTCCGGCCGGTAAAACAGCCAGCCGTCGCGCCCGCAGTAGGCCTGCTCGTTGCCGGCGCCCAGCTTGCTGGTCAGCAGCGATTGCATTCGCGGCAGCACCAGCGCTGCCAGGCGCGAGCTGTCCTCGAGGGCGCTCTCGTAGTCCTTGATCTGCTGCACCGTAGGCAGCAGCCGCACGGTGTCCATCACGCCGCGCACCGAGGCGATCTTCTCGGAAGCAGGCAGCATATTGAACACGTCATACATCTGCGGCAGGCTGCGGTCGGCCTTGCCCGCCCGGATTTCCACGATCTCGGCCACGTGCTGCCACACGGGGATCGAAAGGATCGTCAGCAGGAACACCACGATCAGGAATCTGCCGGTGCCGCGCGAGATCACCGTGTGCTCGAGGGCCAGCTTGGCCTCCTCCTCGCGCGTTAGCATCGGCGCCTTGGCATATTGCTTCGACGGATCAGACATATTCGCCCTGTCTCAGAAAATGAAATAGATGAATGGATTGTATTCCTGCGTCACGAGCACCAGGATGGAAACAAACAGCGCGGCGGTGCAGAAAGCGGCCTTCGGCCACGTAATTCGCTGCGTCCAGTCCCACACGTCCGGCACGGCCCACACCGCCAATACTCCCGCGAGGAAACTGACCACGTAGTACGGCTGATAGATGATGCCGGAGAGCAGCGCGGCCCCCGGCTGCACGCTGCCCATGCCGAACATCGACCGCAGATACTCCAGCGCGCCCGGCAGGTCGCTCGCGCGGAAGAACACCCACGCCACCACCACAATAGCAAACGTGAGCGCCACGCGGAAGAGCTTGGGCAGGTGATGGTAGAAACTGGTCTTGCCTTGCGCCCGCTCAAACGCCAGCATTCCGCCGTGGATCGCCCCCCATATCACGAAATTCCACGACGCGCCGTGCCACAGCCCGCCCAGCACCATCACGAGCGCGAGGTTCACGTATATGCGCGCGGTGCCCTTGCGGTTGCCGCCCAGCGGAATGTAGAGGTAGTCGCGCAGCCACGATGACAGCGAGATATGCCACCGCCGCCAGAATTCGGTGATCGATTGCGACCGGTACGGCATGTCGAAATTCTTGGCGAACACGAAACCCAGCATCAGCCCCAGCCCGATTGCCATGTCGGAGTATGCGCTGAAGTCGAAGAAAATCTGGAACGCATATGCCGCCGCGCCGTACCACGCGTCGAACGCGCCCACCGAGCCCGCGTTGAACGCGGTGTCTGCGATCTTGCCGCAGGCGTTTGCCAGCATGATCTTCTTTGCCATTCCCAGTGCAAAAAGCGCCACGCCGCGGGCAAACTTGTCCATCGTGCACGTGCGGTGCTCCAGTTGGTCGGCCACCTCCGAAAACCGGATGATCGGCCCGGCCACGAGCTGTGGAAACATTGAAACGTAGCAGGCGAAGTCGATGAAATTCTTCAGCGGCTTTGCCTGCCCGCGATACACGTCGATCGAGTAGCTCATCGATTGGAACGTGTAGAAGCTGATCCCCAGCGGCAGCGTGATACGCATCACGTGCTCGAGCTGCAAGTGCTGCAGCCCCGCCAGCCCCATCAGCGAGTTGTAGTTGTCGACGGAAAAGTTGAAGTATTTGAAGAAGCCGAGCAGCGAAAGATTGGACACGATGGAAGCGGCCAGTGCAAGCTTCTGCGTCCTTGTCCGCCCCGCCCCCTCCTCGAGTTGCTTGATCGGCCCGCGCCAGCCCCGGAAGCCGTTGAACGCCTGCGCCAGCCCCGCGATGTAGTCGATCAGCGTCGAGCCCAGCATCAGAAAAACAAACATCGGATTCGCCCAGCCATAGAAAACATAGCTGAGGATCGTGAGGCCCAGGTGCTTGCCCCGGCGCGGCAGCATGTAGTAAACCAGCAGCGCCAGCGGCAAGAAATAAAACACGAACAGGTGCGAACTGAATACCATCTGGTGATTCCTTGTAGCGCGCGAACTGCAAATACAGGTACGCCCGGCAAATCAACTGCGGCAGCGGCTTGTCGGCACAAGGCGGCTTTTCTCATATTCTATCAGATATGGCCCACATGTCAACGGCACCCACGCGGATTCGGTGTAAAAAATCCTCAGCAAGGGGGAAAAACGCGCTCCTTCAGCCTTGACATTGCATACGCGTTCCGCTATAAATTAGCCGAACCAGTTGGCGCATGAATCAAGACTTTCAAGGAGCCTGTACAGGTGAAAAAGGCATTGCTGATTGCGGCGTCCGTTTCGTTTGCCCTGCTGCTCGCCGGTTGCTCGAGCACGATTTCCGTCAATTCCGCCGGCGGCACGTCTGCGGCCCTTGCCCCCGCCATCGTCGCGCAGGGCCACGACGGACCAAATCCCTGGACAAGCCTCGCGGTCAACGATAGCCCCGATCACCTTCGATTCGCGATCGTCGCCGACAAACAAGGCGGCGAGCGGCCCGGCGTCTTTGCCGAGGCCGTGCAAAAGCTCAACGTTCTCCCGCCCGAGCTTGTGATGTGCGTGGGCGATCTGATCAGCGGCGGCACCGAAGACCCCGCCAAGGTGCAACGCGAGGCCGACGAGCTGGACGCAGTGCTCAAACCGCTCGAAATGCCGTTTTTCTGCGTCGTCGGCAACCACGATATCACCAATCCCAAAATGATCGAGCCTTACAGCCAGCGACGCGGCCGCGCCTACTATCATTTCGTTTACAAAAACGTGCTCTTCCTCTGCCTCAATACCGAAGACCCGCCCGACACGAACCTCGGCAAGGAGCAGATCGACTACGTGGCCAAGGCGCTCGATGCCAACAAGAACGTGCGGTGGACGTTCGTTTTCATGCACAAGCCGCTGTGGACCATCAATAAGGAGAGCGGCTGGAATCAGGTGGAGGCGCTGCTTCAGACGCGGCCGCATACCGTCTTTGCCGGCCACACGCACACGTTCAGCGCGCAAACGCGCAACGGCAACAAATACTTTGTCATCGCCACTACCGGCGGCGCCAGCGACCTCTCCGGCCCCGCGCAGGGCAAGTTCGACCATATCGTCTGGGTGACTCTTGCCGATAACGAGCCGCGCATCGCAAACCTGATGCTCAACGGCATCTGGGGCGAAAACGTCCCCGCCGAAAACGCCGCCAGGCAGGCCGCCGAGAAGTGAAAGGCGCTCGATGAACAGACGTGAACGGCTCATGGCCACGCTGCGCGGCCAGCCGGTCGACCGGCCGCCCGTTTGCTTCTACGAGATCAACGGGCACGACCAGAACCCGCTGAACGGCGATCCGTTCAATATCTACTCCCATCCGTCATGGGCGCCGCTGATCGAGTTGGCGCGCGAAA
>DATLAR010000203.1:0-2668 GCA_035527355.1 Planctomycetota bacterium | reverse complement strand
CAGTGGATAGTGCCCGATGTGCCGCCAAACCAATCGGGTGCAAGGCTGGTTGCGTTGCCGCCCGGCACGAAAACGCAAGCATTGTGGATCAACGACTCGCGCTGGCACGGGCGATCAGCGATCGGCGGGCTGCGGCTGTTTGCACGCCGCCTGCACAATATCACGCCGCTGGCGCTCGCCAATGCCGAATCGGAGTATACCGCGTATTCGAGCCTCTCGCCGCCGCACACCTACGCAGCATCGCACATCACCAGGGGCGCCGGCCGCTGGGTCAACACCGGAAAGGATAACCTTGGCAGAGTGCTGCGTCCGCCTACCAGCGACATCAATCCCTCGTGGTTCGTGCTGTCGTGGTGGGAAGAGCGCGAGATATCGGGCATGTGGCTGGCCAATGACTTCGTCGCGTGCGATTACTACCAGTTCGTTGGCCCGCCAAACGTGAACCCGACCGTAGGAACCGACCGCGAATGGAAGAAGCTTTCGAGGTTTGCGCGGGCGGTGGAGCCGGGCCGCCCGATGGTGCAGTGGGTGGCGTTCAAGGAACCCGTGAAGACGCGGGGCATCAAGCTGCTGATCCTCAAGACGGCTGAACCGCAGGTTTCGACCATCGACGGATTCCACGTATTCACGGAGCTGGGCGACGCGCCGGTGCCGAAGTTCAGGCGGCCGGAGGCAACGCGTGCGCCTTTTCGCATTCCATACAAGCTCGATGCCGACGGCAAATTCACGATGGTCGTGAATTCGCCCGATGCTACGCGCGTGCGAAACGTGATGGCGCTCGAGGAACGTGAGAAGGGCGAGAATGCCGAATACTGGGACCTGAAGAAGGAGGACGGCTCATTCGTCGAGCCGGGCACCTACAAATGGATGGGCATAACGCACCAGCCGCTCGAGCTTCGTTACGAGATGACCCCATATCCGAACGTGATCGACAACGCACCGGAAAACTCGCCGTGGCTGAACGGCCACAACGGCCCGGGCGGCTGGATGGCCGACCACAGCCCGCCCGATGCGTGCTGCACGGCCGGCGATCGCGTATGGTTCGGCTCGCCGTGCGCCGAAAGCGGCGTGTCGACCATCGAGTGCGATCTTGACGGCGTGAAGCTGTGGGGGCATCATTCGTTTGCCGCGTGGACCGGCCCGCAGCAGATGGCCACCGACGGCAAGACGGTGTTCGTGGCGTCGTCTGCCTGGGGCACCGCGTCCAGTTGGAATATCGATCCGACCAGCGAGCTCTTCTGGGGCATCGATGTCGAAACGCACGCGATCGCAGACGTTGCCAGGCTGCAGCCCACAAACACGCGCAAGCGCGGCATGAAGGGCATAGCCGCGAAAGACGGCCACGTCTACGTCTCCATCGACGCCGACGCCAACTGGCTGGGCAACGCCGCAATGTCGGCCGACGTTGATATCGCAGGTTTCAGGATGTGACGGCAATCGACGTGGACAAGCTCGACCAGCTATGGGTGGTGGACCATTCATACTGGCCCAAGCGCGTCAGCGTGTGGTCAACCGACGGCACCTTCAAGAAGGAATTCCTCGGGCCCACGCAATACGGCGGGGGAGGTGTGCTGGATCCGTACGACAAGACGAAGCTTTACTACGGGCCGCTCGAATTCGAGCTGCACTGGGAGAAGGGCGCCACGCGGCTGAAAAACCTGATGTGGACCGGCAGCTCGAGACCGGCGTATGATCTCGAACAGCAGCAGAAAGCGGTCTATGCACGCGCTCGCGTGATCGATTGTTTCCCGCGGAAGACCGACATCAGGATAGACGGCGGCATCGACGACTGGGAATCGGTGAGCGCCTCGCTGGACGAGGAAGACCCGATGGCGGCTTCCAACAGCGCCGATTTCCGAATCACCTACGACGACAAATACCTGTACGTCTGCTTCTCCACGCGACATATGGGCCCGCTGAAGAACTCGGGCCAGCAGTGGGACAGATTGTTCAAAACCGGCGCGTCCGTCGATATCCAGATGGGCACCGATCCGCAAGCCGACGCGGCTCGCAAGGGGGCGGTCGATGGCGACCTGCGTCTGCTGATGACAATGATGAACGGCAAGCCCATCGCCGTGCTCTACAAGCCGGTGGTGCCGGGCACGCCCGAAGACAAGCAGTGGCATTGCGTGTCGCCGGTGGTCCACATAACGTTTGATCACGTGGCGAAGGCGGAAGAGGTGAGAATCGCGGCCCGCACCGACGACAACAGCTTCACGCTCGAGGCCGCGATTCCGCTGAAGACTATGGGCCTGAAGATCACGCCGAACGTGCGCCTGAGTTTCGACTGGGGCGTATTGGTCAGCGGCAAGGACGGCAACGAAGTGCTGCGGAGGGTGTACTGGTCAAATAAGGCCACCTCGATAGTGGCCGATGCGCCATCGGAAGCGGTGCTGCATCCGGACCTGTGGGGCATGATCCGATTTCACGCCAAGGACGCAAAGAGCCTCGATGTGCTGGATCCGATGGGCACGCCGGATGTCGACAAAGGTACGAAGGATTTTCTGGATGATCTGGAGGAAGACCTGAAATAGAAGATGTGCTATAGCCGGGACCGCGAGCCGCCCGGCATGCAAAATATGACATGTCAGGCAAGTTGCCACTTTTTCGGCGTGTACCCTTGACATCGCCCCGCCCTTTTCATATAACTGTTCCAGAGCGGAACCTC
>DATLAR010000202.1:0-19047 GCA_035527355.1 Planctomycetota bacterium | reverse complement strand
CCTCTTCTCGATGGCTGCCTGGCGCATGTCCAGGTTCACCTGGCACATCGGGCAGGCCACGGCTATCACCTCCGCGCCGGCGGCCTTTGCATTTTCCAGTATCTTGCGGCTCAGCCGCAGCACGGCCTCTGGATGGCTCTGGGTGAAACCGCCGCCGCAGCAATCGGTCTTGCAGGAGAATTCCACCGGCTCGCCTTTCAATGCTCGCACCACATTCTCCATCGACGTGGGATGCTCGGCGTCGTCAAACTGCACGACCTTTGGCGGCCTCGTGAGCAGGCATCCGTAATAACATGCTGCCTTCAGGCCGCGCAGCCCCTCGCCGATGCGGCTGCTGATGGCATCGAGCGAGTCGGTGCAATATTGAATGTAGTTGATTGCGCGCACGCCGCCGCCGAAAGACATCTCGATAGTCTGCTCGGCCTCGGATCTCACCTGCGGATTGGCGGCCACTTCGGCCGCGGCCGATAGCAGTTGCTTCGAGCAAAGCGGGCATGGTGTGAGCACCGTTTTCAGGTTTTGCTGCCGGGCAAGGGCGAGGTTGCGCAGCGAAAGACAAGCCGCGAGTTTCCGATTCGTGGAATGCCCGGCCGACGCGCCGCAGCAGTTCCAATCCTCGATCTCGCGCAGCTCCTGGCCGAGCTCCGCCGCAACCGCGCGAACCGATATGTCGTATTCCTTCGATGTGCCGTGGAGCGCGCAACCGGGATAGTAGCCCAGCGTGCAGGTTGATCTCGGCGTTTGGTTTGGCAAGGTCATCTCTCCCGGCACCGGTCGAAAATCCTCCTGATCGCGGCCTTGCCACTGATCGAGCGGGGCAGCGGGTTGATCTTGCCGCGGAGCGCCATCCAGACCGCATTCCACGCATCCTGAAAGAAATGCAGGCTGCGCAGCTTGTATTCGGCAATAAACTCCGGCTCGTGCGTGCGGCCGTGGCGTCTGATGCTGTTTAGAAAAGAACGGTGGAAGTCGATGATGTCGTGCGCTTCGGGGCACGCCATTTTCGCTTCGAGAGACATCTGGCGCAGCACATCCATCGTGCGGGCGAGGTCGAAATCCTTCGGACAGCGAGTGCTGCACGTTTCGCAGCTCGCACACACCCATATGGATTTGCAGCGCAGGGCTTTCTCGCGCATGCCGAGCTGCACGGCGTGCACCACCTGGTTCGGCGAGAGGTCCATGTCCCATGCCATGGGGCAGCCGGCGGTGCATTTGCCGCACTGGTAGCAAAGGGCCGCCTTCTGGCCAAGGCTTGCTTCGACGGCCGCGCGAAATTCCGCCGCCGTGGTATCGTGCAACGTGAGCATAATCGCGGGAACCCTGAGAATGAGATTTTCCTGCCGCTCTTCAGATTATAAATGGCGTTGCCGGCCAATTCAACCTTTTTGTCGAAACGATGGCACAGGTGTGCAACAGCGGCGGCTCACCATACCAGGGCGATGCATGGATGATTGCGGAGGGTGGGGCTTCGGCTGGCGTTGCGGCGGCATTCCTCGATGGTCCTGCCGTCGGTTACGCCGCGGATCACGAAATCGAGCCACACGAGCATTCCGATCCGATCGCAGGCGGTATAGAAGGCATCGCTCTCGCATATCCCGCCGCCGGATACACGCAACGTGTTGGCGTCGATTGCAGCGATCCGCTCTGCATATTCCTCGAATGTGGCGTGCTCGATCGTGTCCAGCGGCGGATTCCAGTCGGCCCAGCGGCAGGCCATCTCCCTGCCGTTGATGTTGATGATGGGGGCGTGGAAGCCGTCGGGGTCTGGCGGGCGGACGATTTCGATGGCGCGGATGCCGACCGTTTGCCGGCTCTCGCCTAGCAGCTTGCCGGCCGCGAAGAGCCGCGCGGCAAGCTGGTGCAGTTCGGGGCTTCCCAGCTCTCGCGGCCACCATAGGCTCACGCGCTCGATCTCCATGTGGGCCGATGCCTCGCCGTCGGCCACGGTGGCCACCGCCTTGAAGGTGTTGTCGGCGGCCGCAAGGGAGAACTCCACGGCCATCGGCGCACATCCTGCGGGCTGCGCCACATCGGCCGAAATCTCAACCACGGCGCTCTCGCCCTCCACTCGTTTGGTGGCGAAAGCCAAAGCTTTGATCTGCGGCCCCGCGTCCAATGAGCTACTTGTCATCCTCTTGTGCACCCTCCGAATCCTGCTGCGGCTCGTCTTCCTTGGCCTCTCCTTCGTGAGCCTTCTTGCGCTCTTCGTCTTCGGCGATCGCCTCGTCGATCAGCCTCGAAAGCTCGATGCTCTTCTTGGGCGTGTCGTCGACGACAAATGATATCTCCGGCGCGAAGCGCAGCCGGATGTGCTTGGCGATCTCGCGCTGGATATGACCGCGTGCGTGCCGGATTGCGTGTGCGGTGAGATTCGCTTCGGTGTCGGTGCCCAGCACCGAATAGAAGATCTTCGCCGAGCGCAGGTCGGGCGAGAGGTCTACCTTCGTGATGGTGATGAAGCCCAGCCGCGGGTCCTTCAGCTCATACAGCACTATATGGCTGGCAACTTCCTTGATCAATTCCTGCACTCGGTCGTGTTTGACAGTGGCCACGTGATGTCTCCTGGTCTCTCGGCTCCACCAATGTCAGAATGGGCAAACAAGCAAGAAACAGCGTGAAGAGGATGAAAGTACATCGCCTCCGTCCCGTGCAACAGCAACCAGCATCAGGAGTAGAACTCCATCCTGTAGTCGATCAACTCGGCCTTGTGGCTGGCCGAAATGTGGTTGATTATTTTGGACAGGACGGAGTTGATGAACTGCTGATCGTTGCCCACGGCCGCCACGCCAAGCACCGCATGCTGGTGGCTGTCGAGCAGGTCCACTTCCGCGATCGACACGTTGAACTTGTTCTTGATCTGGTCTTTCAGGCTCTTGAGCACCCGCCTTTTATCCTTGAGGCTCTGCGCCTCGCGGATGAGCAGCCTGATTTCGAGCATTCCCGTTATCATATTGCTGCCTGCAAAAAAAGGCACCAGGAAGAACCGCTCTCGCTGGTTTAATCCCCGGTGCCTTCATTCTGGTCTATCAGAGCTTCCTTGCGATCTTCTCTATGTTGTAAGCTTCGAGGATGTCGTCTTCCTTCACATCGTCGAAATTCGTGAGGCGCACGCCGCACTCGTAGCCGGCCTGCACTTCGCGCACGTCTTCCTTTTCGCGGCGCATCGACATCACCTTGCCGTCGTGAATGATGCGGCCGTCGCGAATCACACGTATGTTGTCGGTGCGGTTCAACCGGCCGTCGGTTACCTTTCCGCCCAGGATCGTGCCGTATTTGGACGATTTGAACAGCGTGGTAACGCGCATATGGCCGACGGTCACTTCCTTCTTTTCGGGCTCGAGCAGGCCTTCGAGAGCTTTTTTCATGTCGTCGACAGCCTGGTATATCACCTGGTAACGCCGGATTTCCACGCCCTTTTCCTCGGCGAGCGCGATGGCACGCTCTTCGGGAACGACCTGGAATGCGATGACCACTGCGTCGGACGCATCAGCCAAGAGCACGTCGGACTCCGTTACCGCACCCACGCCCGCGTGCAGCGCATTTACCCGCACTTCCTTCGTGGCGAGGTCGTTGAGCGCCTTGAGGATCACCTCTACGGTGCCTTTCACGTCGGCCTTCACGATCACGCGGGCTTCTTTCACCTTTGCCTCGGCCAGGTGCGAGAACAGCGTTTCCAGCGTCACGTGCTTGCGCCTCACTATCGCCTCTTCGCGGCGTCGGTGCAGGCGCTCCTGCGCCAGCTCGCGAGCCTCCTGGAGGTCGGTTACCGCTTGCAGCGTATCGCCGGCCTCGGGCACGGTGTCCAATCCCGACAGCTCCACCGGCGTAGCGGGGCCGGCTTGCTCGATGTCGCGGCCCTGGTCGTCGTAGATCGCGCGAACCTTTCCGAAGGTGCTGCCGCAGATCACGTGGTCGCCCCGTTTCAGTGTGCCTTCGCGCACCAGCGCCGTGGCCACCACGCCCTTGCCTTCACTCAGGTGCGCCTCGAGTACGGTGCCGAATGCGGGCTTGCCCGGGTTTGCCTTCAACTCCAGCAGCTCGGCCTCGAGCAGCAGCAGCTCCAGCAACTCGTCGATGCCCTTGCCGGTAAGCGCCGACACCTCGACCACTTCGGTCTTGCCGCCCCAGTCGTGCGGGGTGAGGTCATGCTCCACAAGCTGCTGGCGCACCCTCGACGGGTTTGCATCGGGCTTATCCATCTTGTTGAGTGCCACCACGATCGGCACGCCTGCCGCCTTTGCGTGGTTTATGGCTTCCACCGTCTGGGGCATCACGCCGTCATCGGCGGCCACAACAAGCACCACCACATCGGTTACGTTTGCACCGCGGGCGCGCATTGCGGTGAATGCCTCGTGGCCCGGAGTATCGAGGAAAATGATGCGCTTGCCTTGAAGCTCCACGGTGTACGCGCCTATGTGCTGCGTGATGCCGCCGAACTCCTGCGCCGTCACGTTTGTCCTGCGAATGCGGTCCAGCAGCGATGTCTTTCCGTGATCGACGTGGCCTAGGAACGTTACAACCGGCGCGCGGGGCACCAGGTCCTCCGGGCGGTCGGGCGCCTTGATGTGTTCCAGCGCCTGCTGTTCGAGCGTCTTCGGCTTCTTCACGGCCACCTCCACCGAAAACGACTGGCCGAGTTGCACCACCAGCTCTTCGGAGAGGTGATCGTTGATTGAAACGGCCATGCCCTTCAGGAGCAGGGCGCGCAGTATCTCGCCGGCCTTGATGCCGGTTGCGCTGGAAAAATCACGAACGGAAATGGGCACTTGTATCTCGACAGACTTCGGCCGCTCGGGCCTGACGGCCACGGCGGCATGCCTGTCTCGGCCGCGTCTCCTTGGTTTGAAGATGACGGCGTGCTCGTCGCGTTGGTCCTTCTTTGGCGGACGCCAAGGTTCTTCGACGGGCTCGACAAGCGTGTCGCGCACCCACGTTTTCTCGTGTTCGCGGCCTTTGCTCTTGACGCGCTTGTCTTTCGCGGCTTCCGAGACGGCCGCGGTTTCAGCGGGCTTGTCTTTCTGGCCGGGTACTCTGCGAACACGGCCAAACTCGTCCCTCTTGGGCTCGACGGCCTTGGGAGGCGCGGTGGGGCGGAAATCAGGTCGCGGCGGGCGCGCACCGTCCCTCGACGGCGGCCGGCTGGCGTCGCGAGCCGGCGGCTTGGGCTCGCTGCCACGCGGATAGCGCGGCTGCTCCCTGTATGGAGGCCGGCCCTGATCCCTGTACGGCGGCCGCCCCCTGTCTTGCTGCGGCGGCCTTTGAGGTGCGGGCGGAGCATCCTTGGCGGCAGCGGCTCTGGCAGCCGCGGCTTCACGCTCGGCCTTCTCCCGCTCGCGGCGCCAGATCATCTCCTTTCGCAGAACCTCTGCGATCGGCTCCGGCACAGAGCTGAGATGGCTCTTCACCTTGATGCCGCGGTCGCGGCATCGGGCAACGAGATCCTTGCTGGATGTGCCCAGTTCTTTTGCTAACGTATGTAATCTGACGCCCAAAATGTAACCTCCGGAGCTTGGTGTAACCCCTGGCATGCCGAGTTTCAAAACAGAGCTTTCATTCTTGAGCCGCTGAAATCAAAACCTCCAGCGTAACTCAATGCCTCATTCCGCAAACTCGCATTCCGTCATTCTTCTTTTTCCGCCGGCGCTTCTTCGGTGTCCTCTGCAGGCTCATCCTGCGCCGCGGCTTGTTCTGGTTCAGTCCCTTCTTGTGCGGCCTCTTCCTCACTGGTCTCAGCCGCGGCCGGTTCTTCGTCACCGGCTTCGGGCGCGGCGGCTTCTTGCTCGCCGGCTTCAGCCGCGGCGGGTTCTTGCTCGCCGGTTTCAGCCGCCTGTGGCTGTTGCTCGGTCTCGGCGGGTTGTTCCTGCGGTTTCGGGAGCGGCCCGCCCTCGAAAACGAGCCGCCGCATCGCGTCTACGATCAGCACCGCTTCCTCTTCGGTAACGCCCTTCAGGCCGGTCAGGTCTTCCGCGTGCGCCGATGCCAGGTTGGCCACGGTATAGCCCAGGCGTGCCAGCCTGCCCACGGTGTCTTCCGAGATGCCCGGCACCTGGCTGAGCATGCGGCGTGTCTCGTCGGCCAGGCGGTCCGATTCCTCTTTCGTCATCACGTCAATGTCCCAATGGGTCAGCTTTGCGGCAAGGCGGACGTTTTGGCCCTTTTTGCCGATTGCCAGCGAGAGCTGGTCGTCGGGCACAACCACTTTGGCTCGGTTCAAGCCGTAGTTCAGCGTGATGCTGAATACCTCGGCCGGGCTGAGCGCCTTTGCGATGAACATCTCGGGCTGGTCGTTCCACGGAACTATATCGACCTTTTCGCCACCTAGCTCGGCAACGATGTTCTTGATCCTGCTGCCGCGCACGCCCACGCATGCACCCACGCAGTCAACGCGTGTGTCGGCGGATGACACTGCAATTTTGGTGCGGCTGCCCGGCTCGCGTGCCAGGCCCTTCACCTCGATGATGCGGTCCGATACCTCCGGCACTTCGATCTCGAACAGCCTCTTGACGAGGTCAGGGTGAGTTCGAGAGAGCAGCACTTTCACTTTCTGGCCTTCGCGCTTAACGTCGACCACGAAGAATTTCAGCCGCTCGCCGGGCCGGTAAGTGTCTTCCTTCACCTGCTCGCGTTTCGGCAGTATGCCCTCCACCTTGCCGAGATTGACGATTACAGTTGAGCCTTCGGTGCGCTGAACGGTGCCGTTGATTACATCGTGAACTTTGCCCTCAAACTCCTGGTAAATCACCTCGCTCTCGGCTTCTTTCACCTTCTGGATGATCACCTGCTTGGCGGTTTGGGCTGCAATGCGGCCAAATTCGACGGGTGCGAGCGGCTCGTCGCCGTCAAACGCCAATATATCGCCCGTCTCGCGGTCGATGGTCACGATAATACTATCACGCTGGCCGAACCGCTTCCGGGCGGCCGATAGCAGGGCGTCTTCCAAGCCCTTGAATATGATCTCCTTGTCGATGTCCTTATCGCGATGGATGCTGTCAACCAGTCTCAATAGTTCAGCGTTCATTACTTAACTCCAATAGCTCCCGATGGGAACCCTCGCTTAGCCTTGTTCGGCGCCTGGCCGTGAAGCATCCTTTGCGTCAGGCCAAAGCTCGGCAACCGCCCTCCAAACCTTCTTCCCCGGCTGAAAACTGCAAACAAAAAAGTGGGAATGGTTCCCACTCTGAAATGCCCCTCTCAAGCTGGGCGAGACCGCGGGAATCGTTTGGCCGGCCCTCGACGCGCCGGCGCTCCGCGGTCAGCAGGCTGATTCGGTCAGCGAGATATTCTTCCCGCTGGCCGAGTCAAATATGTGAATCCTGTCCAGATCCACCATAAATTCAAGTTCCTGCCCAACCTCGATGCGGTGATGGGAATCCACTTTGCAGATCATGTCCGTTGTCGGCGTCGAAATATACACAATCATCTCGTCGCCCAGGGGTTCAACCACGTTAACCTTCGCCCTGAAAGTGCTGTCCTTGCGGGCGCCTGCACCCCCGCTGCAATCCTGTATGCTCTCCGGACGTATGCCAAACGACACATGCTCGTTGGCGCGGCCGCGCAATGGCTGCTGCAAGCGCTCGGGCAGCACCACCTGCACCGACCCGTCCACGAAGTACAGCTTGTTGTCTTTCAGTTCGAGCTTGCCTTCGATGAAATTCATCGGCGGAGTGCCGATGAACCCGCCAACGAACTTGTTGGCCGGATAATGATAAACGCTCAGGGGGGCATCGATCTGCTGAATGATGCCATCGGCCATCACAACGATGCGATCACCCAGAGTCATCGCCTCGATCTGATCGTGCGTAACATAGATCATCGTCGTCTTGAGGCGATGGTGAAGCTTTTGCAGCTCGGCGCGCATCTCGGTTCTCAGCTTCGCATCGAGGTTGCTCAGCGGCTCGTCCAGCAGGAAAGCCTTGGGCTTTCGCACTATTGCCCGGCCCACCGCCACCCGCTGCCGCTGCCCGCCCGATAGGGCCTTGGGCTTGCGGCCCAGCAGCGACTCGATGCCGAGGATTTTCGCCGCTTCCGTCACGCGCTCGTTGATTTCCGCCTTGGGGTATCCTCGCAGCATCAGCCCGAAGGCCATATTCTTGTAAACCGTCATGTGCGGATACAGCGCGTAATTCTGGAAAACCATCGCAATGTCGCGATCGCGCGGGGCTATGTCGTTCACCACCGTGTCGCCGATGCGAATTGTGCCTTCCGTCACTTCCTCCAAGCCCGCAACCATCCGCAGAGTCGTAGACTTGCCGCAGCCCGACGGCCCGACAAGCACGATAAACTCCTGATCCCTGATCTCAAGGCTGATGTTCTTTACGGCGGCTATATCACCGGGATATACCTTAGTTACACCTTCAAGAACCACCTCGGCCATAGGAGTCCCTCAATACATCTTAATGGGAAACAAATACCCGAAACGGGTATCCGGAATCGTAGCCCGAAAAAAAACATGGGGCCGCCAAAATCCGAACGCACCGGCCTTGCCTGTTATCCGGGACAATTCCATTATAAGCCATTCAACGCGAGAGTTCAAGTAAATTCTGGTGAAACCACGGTTGGAAACGCGGGGAAAGGCGGCCTCGCACAAGGCCGGAAATCAAGCCGTGAGCCGGAGCTGAATTCGGCCCGACAGCGGCGGAATCAGGGATAGGCAGGCCTCTATTCTTCCACCTGGCCGATGGCCTTGAACACATCTGCCAGGTTTACGTATTCGCGATCGGGGATTTGCTCCAGAAGCTCCATTACCTCCGGTATCAGCCCCTGCATCTCGGCACATTGCGTCAGCTCCTGCTTCGCGGCCGGAAAATCCAACCCGTGCAGTGCCTTCACAATCGTGCACGAAGGACTTGAAGACACCTTTGCAGCAGCCATTCCCCCCCCCGCGGATATTGGTGCCCGACCAAGAGCGATTCCCTGCGGCCGCCCGTTGGCGTCCGGCCCGGCATCGCTGTCCGGCCGGATGCAGCACCCATCGAGCCGCCGCCCGCAAGCCTTGCCATCGTTGGCTTTCGGATGACGCGACATCTCGGATGACGCGACATCTCGAATGACGCGACATCCCCGTCAATTTAATTAAACAATTCCGGTGCTCCTTTCGGCGCCAAAGGAACTGCCTCTTGCGCTCCCGTTGGCTGGCATTCGGCTGATGGCTATTCTCGGTGTTTTTCCTTGGCATTCGACGACCGCGCGTGTAGAATTAGCGGCAAGTTGTGATGATTGTGCCACACACAGGGCCTGCGTAGCAGTTGGGCGATGCCGACCAACCTTGCCCGCGGCCCCTGCCGTATTCCGCAACTGATCAGCCGCCAGGAAAGCCAACGCCGGCTCTCAACCGGGCACCATCCTCGCCGAATCTTCATTCATGAGAGGCGATCAGAAATCCTCCGGGCCGGCACCGCCCGGTCTCAGTGCATCAGTTGCCGTTTGGGCGCGGAAGCCCGCGCTCAAGGTGCTCTTCACGCCGGTGGAAGACAACAACCCTTACCAGCGGCTGCTCGCCGGCGGGCTTGCCGCACACGGCATCGATGTAACCGCAGGCCACCTGTCGCCTCGAAAATACCTTCTGGGGAAGCAGAAGGTCGAGCAGAAAATCATCCACCTGCACTGGCTGCAGCCGTTTTACAACGAGAAATCACGCTCGCGAAGCTGGCTGCGCAGCCGGGCTTTCGTGCAGGCGGTCAAGGGGCTGCGCGCGGCCGGCTGCAGGATTGTTTGGACCATTCACAATCTCCTTCCGCACGATATGATCCATCCGGCGATCGACGTATGGGTGCGGCGGCGCATGCACTTGCTGGCCGATGCACTCATCCTGCATACGACCGAAGCCCGGAAGGAATACGTGAAGATGTTCGGCAAGCGCAGGGGACTGTTCGTTGTGCCCCACGGCGTCTATGCGGTCTCCCTGGTGCCTATGCCGGATCGAGCTGAATCACGGGAATATTTCAACCTGCCGAAAGACGACACCATCGTTGCGCTGCAATTTGGCATGGCGCGCGAATACAAGGGCTTCGACCGCGTGGCGAAAGCTCTCAGCAGTTTTTCAAAGCACGGGGCGCATGCAGTTTTTGCGGGGCCGGGCCACGCGGAAAAGATGGACGTGACCGCCGCCGCAGAGTCAGGCGCAGCCAGCATTCTTTCCTACTATATTCCGGAATACGAGCTGCCGCCGCTCTTTGCGGCAGCAGACGTGCTGATGCTCGCCTACAGGAACTGTACCACGTCGGGGCTGGCACTGCTGGGCTTGGGCTTCGGCCTGCCGATTGTCTGCTCGAACATGGGCCCGTTCCCGTCGATGTGCTCGCAAAAACTCGGCGTGATCTGCACCGATCCCGACGATCCCGATCAGCTTGCGCAGGCTGTGGTCAAGGCAAAGGAACTGGCGGCCGATCCAGGCTTTACACAAGCCAGGAAAAAGCTTCTGGCGGAATCGAACTGGTCGCGCCTCGCGAAGGCCACGGCGAAGGTTTACGACTACGCGCTCAAAAACAATGCATAGCCTTGGCCTCTGCGGCGAAATGCCGCGGGCGAGGGTGCAGGCCCTCGCCCGTGTTGAATGGGCAAATCTGTGACGATTACTGAACGAGCGTAATGTCCCAGTAGTCGTTCTTGCTGGAGGTCGATGCCTTGCCGTCCGGCCCAACCACTTCAAATTCCCACGATTCCTGAGGCACCTTTAGAAGAACATCCTTCTCCTCGCCGGTGTCGCCGCGGATGCTCACCTTGCCGGGTTGAGCGGCCTGGAGGCGATCGACGGTGGCTTTCAGCCTGGGCAGCACGAGGCAGTAGTACTTGAAGTTTGCCTTGGTGAGCGAGCCGGGGCTGAGGGCGGCGTCGGAAACCACGCCATCCTTCACCAGCGAACAGTCGGGGCCGATGCCCATCAGGATGCGGTATGCGAAGCCTGGGTTGCCGTGGTCGCCGCCGCTGGTGGCGATGCCGCCGGCATTGAGGCCGGCGATGCCCGTTTGCGTGTCGTATGAAGCGTATGCATCGGTGATGCCCTGAACCCACGCGGTGCCGTTGTGGCCCGCGCCGACCATCAGCACCTGGAGGTTGGGCTCGTCGATCGAAGCCTTCCGCATCGGGGTGGCGGTGTCGGCGAACGTGGTGGTGTGGCTGCCTTCGGTGTCGTTGAGAGCCATCACATACTTGATTCCCAGCTTCTTCAACTCATCTTTTTCGGCCGAATCGAGGGTGTGCAAATACGGCCGCATCCGCTTGATGATGTCTTGCGTGAAAGTCTCAATCCCGTCATCGGGGTCGATATTGTCAACTTCCGGAATCGCATAGCCGGTTTCCACCTCGTTCACCATGTTGATGAGCATGTTTGGAAGGCCGCTATGTTGCTGCTGCCACGTACGGGTAAACTTCACGATGTCCCGCTCGTTTTGGCGGCTTATCGTGGTGTCGGCGGTGTCGGATACCCTTGCCAGCCTGGGCACTACCATTGCTGCAAAGAAGCCTATGATCACCAGCACCAGGATGACCTCCAGAAGCGTGAAACCTTTACGATGTGAACGACCAGTTAACATGACTTTTTCTCCTTTTGGATTTCCGCCGGCACGGCTAGCACCGATGCCCAAACGGAACCATGCCTGATTTGATGCCGCCACTGCGAACGCGCCCAAAGCTCGCCGCCCGCTAGCCCCTATCACCAATCGCGCAACGCGCTCTGCCCGATGCACCTCCTTTCTCAATCTCTCAAAGACAACGAGCAGTCCTTTCATGATGTTACTGCTCCTCGAGGTTGTTGCAGCCGGTAAACGTGGATCAGATAATCGTATACACCGACCAGATGCCCGACAGCAGGCTCCATCCGATGAAGCCGACGATCAAGAACAATATCACGGTAAGCACCGGCTCGATCAGCACATTCATCCTGTGCATGCGTTTCTGCAGAAGCTTCTCGTAGATGTCCGCCACCATGTCGAGGCTGCGGTCCATGCCGCCCGTCTCCTCGCCCACGGCCACCATGCTCGATAGCATCGGCGGCACAATATCGGAATTGGCCAGCGGAGCCGACATGTTGTCGCCCTGTACGATGCGGTCCTGGATTCGGTCTACGAGCTCTACAAATGCCCTGTTGTGGAGGGTGTCTCTCACCGTGTTGAGCGCCGTGGGAAGGGGCACTCCGCTTTCCAGCAGCGAGGCCAGGTTTCTCGTGAACTGGATGATGTTCGAATACAGGAACGCCGGCCCCACGATCGGCAGCTTCAGCTTCATTCTGTCGATGCGGTATCTGCCTCGCTCGGTCTTGCACAATGCATAGAACGACCCCGGAAGGCACAGCAGCCCGCCAATGATGTATGCGGCGTTATCCGCAAGGAGCGTCTTGCCCGAAAGCAGAAGTTTCGTGTTCCACGAGAGCTTCCCGCCCAGCCGCAGGATGAACGGCTCGAGCTTGGGCACCACCACAAAAACAAGAATGAGAACAGCGGCGAACGCCACGGTGATCACAAGCGAGGGGTAGATCAGCGCCGTGACCATCTGCGTGCGGAATGTCGCCCGCGCTTCCAGGCTGTCTGCAACGCGCTCCAGCACGAGATCGAGTATGCTGCCCACCTCGCCCGCCTCGATCATCGAAACCACTACAACGGGGAAAACCTTGGGATGGCGCCGCATTGCGGCCGCGAAGCCCGACCCGTGCTCAACGTCCGTTCGCACCGACCTGATGATTCCGCGCAGCGTGCGGCGGGTGGTCTGCTCCTCGAGCACCTTCAGCGCGCTAACGAGTGTCACGCCCGATTTGATCAGCGCCGAGAGCTGTGTGAAAAACATCACCAGCTCGTTGGTTCGCACGCCGCCAAACGATCGCTTGCCGGAATCGCTCGGCTCCTGCGTGAGCTCGCGCAGGCCGGTTATCACGATGTGCCGGGCGCGCAGGGTTGAGCCGGCCGCGTCTAACGACGGCGCCTCCAACGTGTCGGTGCCTTCGGTCCCATCGGGCCTGAGCCATGTATACTCGTAAACGGGCAAAGGCTTTTCTCCAGGTTCTCCGGTCAGTCTTCGGTCGTCACTCGCAGCAGTTCCTCGGGCGTTGTCTGCCCGCGCTCGACCTTCAGGAAGCTGTCTTCGCGAAGCGTGCGCATGCCCTTGGCGATCGCCAGGTTCCGGATATGATCGGCCGGCGCGTGCGTAACGATCTTCCCGCGGATGTCGTCGTCGATCTCCAGCAGCTCAAACGTGCCGAGGCGGCCCGTGTAGCCGGAGCGGTGGCACTTGGGGCACCCGCGGCCCCGGTACCACGTGCGGGGCTTGTCGGGGTCGGCCAGGCCGGTTCGTTTCACCAGGTCGGGCGTGGGCGTAAACGGTTCGCTGCACGCGGGGCAGTTTACCCGCAGCAGCCGCTGTGCCACTACGGCGCACACCGAACTGCTCACGAGGTAGGGCTCGCAGCCCATGTCGACCAGCCGCGTGAGGGCGCCCGGCGCGTCGTTCGTGTGCAGCGTGGAGAACACCAGGTGCCCCGTCAGCGCCGCACGCAGCGCGATGTCCGCCGTCTCGCGGTCGCGCACCTCGCCCACCATTATCACGTCGGGGTCCTGCCGCAGCAGCGCACGCAGCGCCTTCGCAAACGTGATCTTCTCGGCGTTGTCCACCTGCACCTGCGTGACCCCCTCGATCTGGTATTCGACGGGGTCTTCCACCGTGGTAATATTGACGGTGGGGGATTTCACCATCTGCAGCGCCGCATAAAGCGTGGTAGACTTGCCGCTGCCCGTGGGCCCTGTAATAAGGATGATCCCGTGCGGCCTGGTGATCAGCCTGCGAAACGTCTCGAGGGCGTCGGGCTCCATGCCCAGCTTCTCAAGCGTTATCTTGCGGCTCTTCGACGCCAGCAGCCGCACCACCGTTTTCTCGCCGTGCAGGGACGGCAGCGTCGAAACACGCAGGTCTATCGTCTCGCCGTTGTAATCAAACGAGAAACTGCCGTCCTGCGGCGAGCGTTTCTCGGCGATATTCAGCCGGGCCAGCACCTTGATGCGCGAAACCAGCGATGCCGCCGCCGCCTTTGGCAGCGAAGCGTGCTCCCGCAGCAGGCCGTCCACCCTGAAACGGATCCGCAGCCGCGACTCTTCCGGCTCGACATGCACGTCCGACGCCTGCTGCCCCGCTGCATCAGAAAGCAGGCCGGCCAGCAATTGCACCGCCGAGGAGCCATCGGTGTCGTCGTCGGCCGCGGTTGCGTCGCGGCCTTCCGCCGCCGCATGGCCGTACAGTACGCGCACGCCTTCCGAAATCGTGGAGCCGGCCGTTATGTGAACTACAACGCGTTTCGACGACACGCGGCGCAGGTTTTCGAGCACCGACGGCGACAGCGGCTCGGCCGCCGCCACGTAGAGCGTGCCATCCTGCACGCGTACCGGGATCACGCGGTTGCGCACCGCCAACGCAGGCGGCACCTCGCGCGCTAGCTCGGGCGTGAGCGTATCGAGGTCGATCTCCTCAAATTCCAGCCCGCAGCTCTCGGCCGTGCAGACCGAGATGTCCTTTTCCGACACCCTTCCCTCGGCCACCAGATGCTCCATCAGCGTGCGCCGGGCACGCCGCGCCGCCGCGGTGAGGGCTGGGTAATCGGATTCGGCGAAAGCCCCGCCTTTCGACAGCATCCGAAAGATGCTTCTTTCCAGTCTGGCTTCCACGCTGATTGCTCCTCGAAAACCGGCCGGGAAACCGCCTGCTGCCATCATTCGCCCGCGGCCTTCGCCGGTGGAGTAAGCAGCCGAAGCTTGTCGGCCTTGTCGTCATATTCCACCACCCGCGGCCGACCGTACTTGATGAACGGGTGATCCGAAAGGGCTCCCAGAGCTTCCGCCGATACGGTTTCACCGGCATTCGGCGACATCATGATGTGTGGCGTGATCAGAATCACGATCTCGGTTCTCTGCTTCACAAGCTCGGTGCGCTTGAAGAGTATGCCCAGGATCGGAATGCTCGCGAGCACCGGCACGCGGCGCTCGAGGCGCGAATCGCGCTCCTGGATCAACCCGCCCAGCGCCAGAGTGTGTGAATCTCTCGCTATTATTATGCTGTCCACGTTCGAGGTGTTTACCGTGTCGATGTTCAGCTTGCGCACGTTGTTGGCCTGGTCTACGATCTCCACAAACGCCCCGGACTGGTTCACGGTGGAAACGTTCGTGTTCAGCCGCATAGTTACCGTGCCATCGTCGTTGATGCTGGGCGATACCGACACGCGCATGCCCACGTCGCGCATCACCATCACCGGCCTGGTGGTATCGCGCGAGCCGCTCTGCTCGAAATCGCGCACCTCGTATTCCCAGTTCACCGTCACGGGCCGCTCCTCGCCCACGAAGAATACGCCCGGAGCGTTGTTTGCGCAAAGGATGATAGGCGTGGCGATTTCTTTTACGCGGTTCTGTTCTTCAACCAGTTGCAGCCGCGCCCGCACGTGCTGATCGATGAAGGTGTAGGCCATAGTGGGGCTGGTGAGGTTGGCGAAGCCGCCAATGCTCGTGCTGTGCTTGTCGACATTCGGCTGGCCCTTGGGGTTGCCCTCCTGGTGTGTGAGATCGAACATCGAGCCGAAGCCGTCGGTGATTGCAATCTCCAGTATCTTCACCTCCAGCAGCACCTGCGTAGTAACGGTATCCAGCTCGCGCACGAGCTTGCCGATCTGGTCCAGTAGCTGGCTGTCTACAGAGCGCATCGCGAGGGCGTTGTTGCGCGGAAACACGGCGATGTGAGCAATAGGCCGCTCCTGCCGCACGTCCTTCATTATGGCCGCCTGCGGCACGCCTTCGTCGCCCGGCACGCCCGATCTTTCCAGTGCCTCGATCTTCGTGGAGGTCAGGTCCTTTTCGAAGCCGGCGGCCGTGGAGCGCCTCGATGACGTAGAGCCGGAATCGCGGTAGCTGGTGCTCGAGCGGAACGAGCTGAACTGGCCCTGGCTGCTGCCGGCGGCGCGGCCTTGCTCGGTGCCCACGTGCCCGTAGCTGGCAAACTCTTCCGGCTGCTCGTAAACCACGCTGTCGCCCATCAGTTTCGCGATGGTGTCGGCCACGCCAAGCACCGATGCATACTTGAGGTTCAGCACCACCGTCTTCTCGTCGCGCCTGATCACCAGCTCGCGGCCATACTCTTCGGCCGTGATGATGCGCACTACGTTCTCGTCTTCAGTGAACCACAGATTGTAGAGCTTGCACATAGTAGACAGCGCCACGCGGGGCGTCACGTCTTTCAGAAACAGCGTGATCTTCTGGTTCATCAGCGTCTGGCTTGCCACCACGTTTTGGCCGGTGAGCGCGGTGAATACTTTCAGCACGTCGGCCATTGTCGTATCGCGGAAATCAAACACCGCAATCTGCTGCGTGCCGAACAGGTCGTCGAGGGTCGTCCGCCTCTCCGGTGCGGCAGCGGGTGGATTGGCACCGGCGGGCGCTTTTGTGAAATCGGCTGGTTGAATTCCTCCTGCATCTGCATCGCCGCCGATCTTCACCCTGACATCAGGGCCGCCAGCCGCAAGAACCTTGCCGGCGTCCGCCGCGGCGGGTGCGTTGGCAGGCGTGTTGCTCTTCACCGTGGGCGCCTTGCCCTGTTCTCCTTTCTGAACCGTGGCGCAACCCGAGGCGAACAGGAATACCGACAGCAGAATGCATAAAGAGGTCTTCATCAGATTCGTTCTCCACAGCCGGTCACTTGAATAATGCACGAACTTCGGTTCCGTCTTCGGTGAGAATGGTAAGCTGCCGCTCTTCGATATCTACAACCGTGAACCTGAACGGCTGCTTGTTTTTGAGCCGCCAGATCACGTTCTCGCCTTTCAGCAGCGTAACGGCCCCCACGTGCTCAACGTCGACGGTCGCCATTCTCTTGTCGCCCACGATCATCACGCCCGTAACCCTGATCTGAGGCAGTTCCGGTTCGGGCTTCGGTGCTGCAACGGGCGGCTTCGCCTCCACCTGGCTTGCCTTGATATCGCGCAGCAGCTTCTTGCCCACCTCGAACGGGTTGCGCATCTCGTCATCTTCGGCGTCCGGCATCACGGCGGCGCCTTCGGCCTCGGCGTCGTCGTTTTTCTCGCCGTCGCCGTCCGCCGTTTCCGGCTGTGCAATGTCCGTGGCAGCCGTGGCAGCCGGCTTCTTCACTTCCGGCTCGCCGGCCGCCGGCTGCGGCTCTTCGGCCGTTCCGGTATTCTTTGGCTGTTTGAGCGGTTCCTTTTCGGATTTGCCCGCCGCTTTCTTGCGGGGGTTCTCGCCTGCCTGCACTTCCAGCCGGCCAAACAGCACGACCGCGCAAGCGAGGACCGCCGCCGGCACCGCGGCGTGCCGCAGCATCCGCCAAAACTTGCAGGCGAAGCCTGATTGCACCTGATCGCTCATCGTTTGCCTCCTTGATTGATCCAACACGCGGAACGCCGCCGCAGGCCGGTATTGCCTATATGCGCAGCAGCATCGATACCGTTAGAGCGCTGCCTTCATCGCGCAGCGAAATCGAAATGTTCTCTACCCATATCCGCTTTTCCATCTTGCCCAGCGAATCGAGAAAATCAACGACATTCGAAAAGCTGCCCGACAGCACAATCCTGTGAGCCGAGCGGTTCCCGATGGAAAACTGCCCTTTGGGTGCCGCCACCGCTTCCGCCTTGCCGTCGACGGCCCCGCCCACCTCCTGCCGCCTGAGCTTGTATCCTCCGGCCGTTTCCATCACCTTGGCGCGAAGCGGCAGCACCTCTTCCGGCTTCGCAATGCACTCTCGCGCCTTCTCCAGGCGTATCTTCGCGTCCCGGTGATCCTCCTGACATTTCCTCAGAGATGCGAACACCTTGGTGTTCAGCGGGCTGTCTTTCAGTTTCCTCAGCTCGACATCAAGGCTGTTGCATTTGTTCTGCATGATCTTGCGCTTCGCCATCATAGGGTTGTACACTTTGGCCGAGTAAAGATATACCCCGGCTATGATGATCACCGCTGCGATCCCGGCTTGCTCCAGCTTTGTAAGTTTTCTCTGTTTCTTGATTGCCATTCGCTTACTATTCCACAGTTATTGCGAACGAAGCGGTAAACTCCCATGTGGGGGCGCCCAAGTCGCCTTTAATATCAGGCTTCACGTCTCTTGCACCATCGGCTTCCCTGAAATCAAACTTCAGCATCGTGCAGTGCGGAGGGTCCTGCAGGTTCTTGAGAAGCCTGAAGATTGAGCTGTCGTCCCAGCCTACTCCGCTGATCTCGAATACCGAAGGCGGCTGTTTGCGTCCGGCGGCAGATGCCATCGCTACGTCGCCCGAATGTCGATCCGGCGGCAACTGCTCGATCTTCACCAGGATCACCTCGTCGGGCGTTACGCGGCTGAGCGTCTGAAGCAGCTCTACGATCGGCAAACGCGACGGCTTTGCAAGCTGCTCGTAAAACTCGGCCTCGGCGGCCAAGGCCGCCGCGCTCTGCTGCAGTGCAGCCACCTGCTTCGCTGCCTGGGCCAGCTCGTTAGCCTTCGGTTTCACCTCGTTCACCTCGCCATCCAACTGCTGCCGCTTCTGCTCAAGCCGGTTCAGCTCGGCTTTCGCCTGCATGTAGTGCAGGCCAATCAGCGGGGCGGCCAGCGCCGCCGCAATCACCGGCAAGAGGTAAAGCTTCGCCTTTATGGCGGCGCTCACCGGCGTGCGGTCGTCTACGCCAAGCTGCGTGGAGCCGGCGAGCCTGAGCTCGAGCATTGCCGCCCCGATGGCACCGGCAAATTGCGGCCCGAGCTGCCCGGGCTTGCTCGTCAGTGCGTTGCCCGGCGTGGCGGCCGTCCAGCGGCTGGTTGGCAGGCCGCTGTGGAAAGCCAACTGCTCCTGCAGCACCGGGATATCGGCGCCGGAACCCGTCATTACGATCTGATCCGGCTGGCCCAGCTCGGCGGAGAGCTCCTTTATCGACTCCGAGAGCACCTGCGCGATCCGGCGGGCGTCGCCGTTCTCGGCGTCGATCGATGTGGGTGCGCTGCGAAAACCCGAAACCGCGGCGCCTCTCCTGATGGCCACAACCGTTGAATCGAGGCGGAGGTCTACTATCGCTCCCGCTGCAATGCCGTTCAGCCCGGCGTAAGCGAAAG
>DATLAR010000201.1:0-7032 GCA_035527355.1 Planctomycetota bacterium | reverse complement strand
GCCGCCAGCCTCGGCGTGGCGCAGGAGATTCCAAGATGGGCCGTGCCGCCCGCCGGCTCGGCCGCTCTGGCCAAGCGCACCTTCCTCCACCGCGACTGGCTCTATCCCATCCTGCTGCTGGTGGTGCACCAGGTGCTTTCGCGGATGAGCTGGTTCGGCATGGGCTATCTGCTGTTCCGCGTGACGAGCGACATAGAGCGACTGCCGTTTCCAATGGCGCCCGTGGCGGCGGCGGGCTCGGTGGCGCTGGCCGAAACTGACGAGGAGAAGGGCCGCTCGTGGCGATGGAACGTCTTCAGCGTCGGCGCGGCCATCGGCCTGGCGTTCGGCGCCGTTTACGTGGGCATCCCCAGCGTCACCGGCGCGATGTTCGCAAAGCCCATCACGCTGCTGCCGATCCCGTGGATCGACCTCACGCGCTCCACCGAAGGCATCCTGCCGGCCACGCCCACCGGCATCACGTGCGACTTGGGCGCGGTGATGGTCGGCTTTGTGCTGCCTTTTTGGGTGATCGTCGGAGGTTTCCTCGCCGCGATCACCACGCTGATCCTCAATCCGATCCTGTATCGCGCGGGCGTGCTGCATTCGTGGCGGCCGGGGATGGACACAATCACCACGCAATTCCAGAACGGCCTCGATTTCTGGCTGAGCGTGGGCATCGGCGTGGCGTTTGCCGTGGCCGTGATCGGGCTGGTGGGGGTGTTTCGCGCGATGCTGAAGAACCGCGGCGAGGCGCGCCTGCAGTCGCTTTCCCGCTCGAGGGACATGGCCGAGCTCAGGCGGAGGCGCGGCGACATCCCCGTCTGGCTGGCCGTGGCTTTGTATCTCGTTTCCACCACCGCCTACCTCGCGATCTGCTCGCATCTCGTGAGCGGCTTCAGCCTGGCTTTCTTCGCGGTCTACGGCTTCCTTTACGCGCCGATGGTGTCGTACGTGAACGCGCGGATGATCGGAATGACGGGTCAGTTCTTCGGCATTCCGTTCGCACGCGAGGGTGCATTCATCCTGAGCGGCGCGCAGGGCGCGGCCATCTGGTTTGCGCCGATTCCGGCCGACAACTTCGGCGGCTACGCGCAGAGCTTCCGCGAAATAGAGCTGACCGGCACGCGCTTCCGCGGGGTCATCAAGGCCGAGCTGGTGATGCTGCCGATCGGCATCGTGTGCAGCTTCATCTTTTGGCAGTACGTATGGCGGATGGCGCCGATTCCGTCGCAATCGTATCCGTTCGCAATGCAGTTCTGGCGGCTGGCGGCGCTCAACCAGTTGATGTGGATCACGTCGACCAGCGGCGGCTCTCCGCTGTTCGCGCAGGCGATCAACCCGCCGGTGATAGCAGGCGGGCTGGGCTTCGGGCTGGCGTTTTACGGGGTGCTGAGCGTGCTGAACATGCCCGTGCTGCTCGTATACGGCTTCATACGCGGCATGGGCCAGCTTCCGCATTTCATCTTCCCCGAGATCGTGGGCGCGATGCTGGGGCGGTATTGGCTTTCGAGGCGGTTCGGCCGCAAGAAATGGGAGCAGTATAGCCCCGTGCTGTTTGCCGGATACTTGTGCGGCGTGGGGCTTGTGGGCACGGTGGGTATCGCTATCACGCTGATCGGCAAATCGGTGAGGGCTCTTCCTTTCTGAAACGGTGGATCACATGCAGCCTGAAAAGGGCCTGACATTCAGATCGGTGCTGCTGGCCATTGCGATGATGGTGGTGATCGCAGTGTGGACGCAGTACGGCGAGTTTTACACGAAGGTCGTGGGCGTGTCGGGCGGGTCGCCTCCGCTGGGCGCGTTCATGGCGTTCATGGCCACGCTGATGCTCGGGCGGTGGTTTGTGAGCAAATGGCGATGGGCGGTGCTGGACCGCAGCGAGGTGCTCGTTGTTTACACGATGCTGCTGGTGGCAGTGCCGGTGATGGCATCGGGCGTGATGCACTTCCTGCTGCCGGTGCTCACCGGGCAGTCATACTCGGCCCACGTGAACGACAGCTCGGCGCAGCTCAAGCTGCTGGAGGGTGTGCCGTCGTGGTTTGCGATCACGGACAAGGACGCGGCGGTGGGCTATTGGCGCGGGGCCGAGGGCGTGGCCGCGCCGGGCGGCCTGGCAAACATCGGCTATTGGCTGAAGGGCGGAGTGCCGTGGGAGCATTGGTGGCGGCCTATGCTGCTGGCGTGGCTGCCGCTGCTTGGCTCGCTGTTTGCGGCGATGCTCTGCATTTCGGCGCTTCTGCGCAAGCAGTGGGTGGAGGCCGAGCGGCTGCCGTTTCCGCAGACGGTGATGCCGCTGGCGATGCTGAACAGCGACAGCGACGCGGGCGTGCCATGGTGGAGGAAATACTTCGCGGGCCGGGCCTTCTGGATCGGCCTCGCCGTGCCGGTGCTGATCCACGGCGTAAACGGCCTGCACCACTACTACCAGGCGGTGCCCGAAATCCGCACCGCCCTGCGGCTGAGCGAGGTGATCACCGAGAAACCGTGGTCGGCGATAACCGCCGATTGCACCTTCTCGTTCAGCCCGCTGGAGATCGGCCTGGCGTGCCTCATCACGTTCGAGGTTGGTTTCAGCTTTCTGTTTTTCTACGGGCTCACGCGGCTGCAACTGCTCTGGGCCGAGCTGCTGGGGCTTTCGGGCTTCAAGGGAAATTCGCAGTGGTGGAGCACGGGCACGTTTCCGTTCTTCGAGGAGCAGGGCATCGGCGCGGCGGTCGCGTTTGCTTTCATCGCGCTGTGGATGGCGCGTCGGCACCTGGCCGGCAGGATCGCGGGCGTGCTGCGGCCGGGCCGGCCATCCGACGCCGGCGAGGCGATGTCCGCCCGCGGCGCTCTCGCAGGGCTGGTGGTATCGTCCCTGGCTTTCACGATCATCCTTTGGCTGGCCGGCATGCATCCGCTGATGGCGGCGGGCGTATTTGGCATGTATGTGTGCCTGGGCATCTGCATTGCGAAGGTGCGGGCGGAGGGCGGCCTCGGCAAGCAGCCGTTCACCGACAGCATCTTCTTCCTGCTCGGCGGCACCACGGTCTTTGCGGCGTCGTCGCTGGGGGTGTTCAACCATTTCTACCTGATGTGCCCTGGCGTGATGATGGTGCTGATGGGCGTGCAGATGGAGAGTTTCAGGATGTGCGACAGCGTGGGGCTGAGCCGCAAGGCGATGACTAAGGCTCTGCTGATCGCATTCGCGGCGGCGTTTGTGATCGGCGCCTACACGATGCTCACGATCACCTACCGCCATGGTATGGTCAACATGACCAGCTATCCGGCGTTTGCGGGCGGGTTCGCGCATTCGCAGCTCGTGTACGATATGCAGACGCCGGTGAAGACAGATTACTTGAAGCTGGGCGCCATCGGCTTCGGCGCGGCGGTGAGCGCGCTCCTGACGTTCTTGCGGTATACGTTCATGAGCTGGCCGCTGCATCCCGCCGGGTTTTTCCTGTCGGTGAGCCGCGCGTCCGACTACTGGTCGGCGGTGCTGATAGCCCTGGCGATCAAGTGGCTGGTGCTGAAGTGGGGCGGCCTGCGCGTGTATGAAAAAGTCTATCCCGCGTTCATCGCGCTGATCTTCGGCGACCTCGCGATGCGGGCCTTCTGGGCTATCGTGGCCACGCTGGGCCTGCTCACGCAGGGCCAGGCCGGATACGGAGGGTGATGATGAAAGGCGAGTTTGACGGCATCACGAATACTGCCCGCCAGCCACGCCTCCGGCTGGCCCGGAATGCGCTCGCGGGGATTGCAGCGGCCGCGCTGCTCGCGGCGTTTCTTGCGCTCGTGGGCAGGCAATACGTGCCGCCGTTCCGCCCGCAGCTCGAGCTGAGCGGCGATAGCGAGGCCGCCTGCCGGCAGATCGCCGAGAGCATAACCGAGGCGGGCATCGACGCCGACCTCGCGGCGCTTTGCGGCACCAGCTCCCGCATGATCGGTTCGCCCGGCTACGAGCGTGCCGCCGAATACATCCGAAAACGGTTTGAGAATGCGGGCCTGCAAGACGTGACCGTGCTGCGGTTTCCGGTGGCCGTGCCGGCCACGCGGCACGCGCGGCTCGAGGTGCTCAACGGCGGAGCGGTTTCGGAGGAATTGGAGATATATCCGTTCTGGCCGAACCTCGTGCGAACGTGCACGGTGCCGCCGGGGGGCCTGAGCGGCCCGCTGATCGACGCAGGCAGCGGAGACCTGCGGAGCTTCAACGGGCAGCCAGTCGAATCGGCGATCGTGCTGCTGGATGCCGATTGCGACCGGCGTTGGCTGAACGTGCCGCTTCTTGGCGGGGCCGCGGTCATCTTCTGCGGCTCCGAAAAGCTGACGCGCGAGCAGGCCGAGCAGAAATCGCTGACGACCCCCGTGAACGTGCCCCGGTTTTTCGTGCACGACGCCGCCGCGCGGCGGCTGAGGTCGCTTGCGGCCGGCGGCTCGGCGCGCGTGCGGATTCTTTCGAGGGTCGATTTCGAAAACGCCCAGGCGGCCACGATCTGCGGCGTGCTGCCGGGCAGCGATCCTGCCGTGAGCCGCGAGGCTCTGGTGCTTTCATCGTATTTCGATTCAATCTCCGAGGTGCCCGATCTCGCCGAGGGCGGCGAGGCCGCATGCGGCATCGCGGGCCTGCTGCAGGCGGCCGATACGCTGGCGGCGGCGCGGCCGCGGCGCACGGTGATTTTCGTGGCCAACGGCGCGCATTTCCAAGGGCAGGGATTTGCCCGCTTCCTCGAGATATTCGGCCTGCGCACGAGCTTCCAGGATAACGGCATCGGCTTTGCCAATCGGCTGGAAGAGTACGACAATCGGCTCGCAGCGATGCGGGCGAAGCTGCCGCTGTGCCGGCTGGAACGCGAAATGATCGAAGCGGACGACGCTCCATCGCCCGCGTGGAAGGGAATAGCCGGCGAGCTTCGCAAGCAGCTTGTGCGCGATATCCAGATGTCGGTGAAGGCGGTGCTCGACGAGTCATACGAGGGGGCTCGCGAATCGGACGCCGCCGGAATGCCGCGCGCGAGGCGGCTGCTGCTGCAGCGGATGTGCTGGGAATCGAACCTCGAATCGTTCGTTACGAAATTCCGGCACGAGACATCGCTGGTGATGGATCGCCTTCGGAAGCGCGTGGAACGGCGGCTGGCAGATACATCGGCTGAGGTCGAGCGTCTGCAGGGCGAGCGAGATTTCCTGGCGTCGATCAGCAAGCTGAACGCGAAGCTGTTTTTGGGGCTGGACCTCTCCAGCGGCACGTGCTCGTTTGGCATATTCGAGCGGGGCAATCCCGCGGCGCCGCCGTACGAGGGCCGTGGGCCGGTGCAACCGCTGGCCGAGCGGCTGGCAGTTTTCGCAGAGGGCTTGCGCGGCATTGTGCAGGGCCGGCAGGAATCCGCGCTGCCGCCTTTTGTCAGCGGCTTCAAGAGCATCGGCTACATCTCGGCGCGGTCCGCCTTGATCGCGATGATGAAATTCGACGCCGAAGCGTGCTACGGAAGCAACTGGACGGGCGCCACGTTTTGCACGCTGATGGATTCGCGGCGATACGTAGGCACGCCCGGCGACGTTCGCTCGGCAGTGAACAGCGCCAACCTCGCCTCACAGATGAAGCTGATGGCGCCGATGCTCAAGATACTGCTGGACGACCCGGCGCCGCTTGCGGGCGAGTCGGATTTGCACGACCACAGCGGCACCGCCACGTTGCGCGCGATGACCGTGCCACGCGGCGGGGCCATCGTGCCCGATCATCCCGTCGAGCACGCAATCATCGTCGAACGCGCGACCGACCAGGTGCGCGGCGCGTGGTACATCAACATCAAACCATACGCGTGCGGCGTGCGCGAAGACAACATCGCCATAGCCGGCGAGCACGGTTCAGCCGTTTTCCCCACCGTGTGGCATGCGGTCTTTACCCAGCCGCCCAGGCCGTTTGAGGCGTACAGGCTCGATTCGCAGACCGGCGAGATCACGCACGCGCTCGACCGCGGCGTGTCGGGTGTGGAGCGTTTTCCGAACGCGATCATCCTCGACCGCCGGCACAAGGAGGGCACGCTGGTCATGTTCCGATGCCAGCCGATGGCGCTCTTCGGGCTGCTGGACCATCGCTACATGTCGCTGCTGAGGCGGCTGGACGTCTTGGGCGCGGACGAAGACAGCCCGCCGCTGCAGTTTGGTTACAACCTGCCGACACAGCCGGCCGGCGGGCACGAGACCGAGACGTTCGGCGAGTCGTGCGCGGTGGTTTACGTGGAGCCGGGAAAGAGATTCAAGGTGACGATGTCGGCGGGAATGATGGGCCTGCGGCTCGCGCTGCTGAACATGCCGGCGGTGGAGGGGCTGGACGCCGAAGCGCTGAGGCTCATGGAATCGGCGAGCGGCGACGGCTTCGCGCCGGCCTCCGACGCGCGCCTGCCGCTGACGCCCTGGCTGGTGGCACGCGACATGTGGCGGCTTGACGAGATACGCATCCGCAGCCTCAGCTCGCGCGGCATCCGCAACGAGCTTCTGGAGCAACTGCACGATGAGGCTGCGACGTGGAAGAAGGCGGCCGAAGAGGCGCTGGACCGCCGCGACTATTCCACCGCCATTGCAGCCGCGATGGAGGCTTGGGCGTACGAATCGCGAGCTTATCCGCTGGTGCGCTCGGCCGCCGACGACGCAATCAAGGGCGTGATATTCTACCTGTTCCTCCTGCTGCCGTTTTCGTTTTTCGCCGAGCGGCTGCTGTTTGGCTTTCCGAAAATCGTGCATCGCATCTTCGGCACGGCGGGCGTGTTCGTTGCGGTGTTCCTGGTGCTGCGATACACGCATCCGGCGTTCAAACTCGCGGCATCGCCGGTGATGGTGCTGCTGGCATTCGTTACGCTGGCGCTCTCGCTGCTGGTTATCTGCCTGCTGGGCGGCAAGGTGGCCGAGCAGTTGCGCAGGATGCGGCAGCACGAGGAGGCGCGAACGATCGACATCAACAGGCTCAGCACGCTGCGAGCGGCGTTCATGCTGGGGCTGAGCAACCTGCGCAAGCGGCCGATCCGCAGCGGTCTCACCGCCGCCACGCTCGTGCTGATGTCGTTCACGGTCGTGTCG
>DATLAR010000200.1:0-3233 GCA_035527355.1 Planctomycetota bacterium | reverse complement strand
GAACTGCGAGCAGGCCGTGCTCAGCCGGTTGCGCGCGTAGATGAGGTCGAGCACGTTGATCTTCCCGTCGCCATTCACGTCCGCCGTGCGGTGGTCGCCGGAGGATGGATCCTGCATAAGGCGATTACGGATGTGGATGAGATCGAGAGCGTCCACGCGGCAGTCGCCGTCGGCGTCGCCGGCGATCGCGACCTCCGCGGCCTGCGCCGTTCGCGGCATCCACAGGAAGGAGAGCAGGCCGGCGAACGCTGCGGCTACGCAGAACATTGCATTCCGGTTCATGATGGACCTCCTTTTCCGAAGTGGCCATTGGCGGGTGGAGACGCGTCCGCGGGGATGACGGACGGTTCATAACACTACAACGCTACAAAAGGTTTAAAGCACTTGCGCAAGCTTGACAGCCTGATCCGGAGCCGTTTCAGTTCTCGAAGCCGGCGCTTGCAGTGGCTGGCTGCCGCGAGCTTGTTGTGCCGCTGCCGGTACAGGATTATATGGAGCACCTCTTCAAGCCGGCGAGTTTGCTCGCCTTTGGTGATGCGGGGGTCCAGTTGCTCTTCGACGGCTTGGCGGACCTGGCAGATCGTCCAGTCCGGATTTTTTTTTCCGAAGGCGTTGCGTCTGCTCGGCGAGGAAGAGCATGCTGACCATGCTGAGGATCAGATGCCGCTTCACGGCGATATGTTTCCTCACCTCGAAATGGTCCATGCCGACCTCGCCTTTGCTCTCCTCGAACAGCCGCTCGATCGCCGGCCGGCTGAACGCGACGTGCAGCAGGGTCTCGATGGGCGCGTCCTTCGGGGCGTTGGAGAGGAAGTATTTCATCTCGTCGTCCAGCGGGTTGCGGGCGATGATCAGCCAGCATTCCTCGCCGGGGAACTCGTCTTCCCAGGGGAAGAACCGCATAGCCTTCGCCCGCCAGACCACCGCGCCTTTGCCGGTATCCTTGACGTGAAAGGCCTGCTCGGGTCGGCCCTTGCCCTTCCCGATCTCCTCAACGGACCGGGACGCGGGTGCTCCGGGTGCGAGAACGGTCCTGACGCGCTGCTTCATCAGTGGCGGGCATCGCAGCCATCCTCGCATCGAGGTCGGGACTTCCACCACGTAGATCAACCCCATCTCTGCCACGTCGCGGCGGAACTGGCCCGAGCGGCCATATTCCTCGTCGGCCGGCACGTATTTGAAGCGCATGCCGTTGCCGAGGGCGCCGCGGATAAGGTCGACGGCGATCTGCGGCTTGGTTCGGAACCGCACCGTGTCGGGGATGCCGGCTTCGCGGCGTCGATCCTCGTCGGCCAGCCATTCCTCCGGCAGATACAGGTCGGTGCCGATCAACGTGTGGAAATTGCCCGTCACGTAGCCCAGGTGCACGCTGACGACGCAGTTGTCGATCTTGCCGGTCGCACCGCAGTACTGCCGCTTCACGCCGACGGTCTTTTTGCCCTGCTTGTGAAAGCTTGTTTCATCGATTGGCGCGATCGCGCTCTCGTCGCCGTGGCGGTCTCGCACCAGGTGCTGAACGCGATTGCCCACGGCATCTTCCTTCCAGCAATGCAGGTCGATGAATTCCTGGAGCGTTCGCACGGGCACGCCCGCGTCCAGGGCGATTGGCTCTATGCTCTTGCGTTCCAGTTTGCCGATCTGGCCGTTGACGTAGGTGCGCATGTGCCAGCGCGATGGGGCCGTCTTGATACAGTCGGCGTAACGGAGCATGTACTCGTCCAGCTCTTTTCGAAGATGCTTCAAGTCTCGCACGTCCATGTGTCGTTCTCCAAGGGACTTGTGTGGATCCGTGAGCCCGCTTGGGTACTTTATCGCCAATAGTCGTGCAAAACTTGAGAACATTCTAGCGTTGTAGTGTTAATATCTCGGCAAAGGTTTGCTCCAATTCCTTCACCGGAAGAACCTGACCTGGATCACTGAGGCCAAAGGAAACCACATGGTCAGCTATCGTGGCAAATGGATGCGCACAGATGACCTCGTGACGCTCATCCCGTCCCACAAGTTTGACAGGACGGTAGCGCTGCTCAACCACGATGGCAAGCAACGGTCGTTCCGGATAGCCTCGTTCGATACGCGGCTGAAGTTTATCAAGGGCAAGGTGCGCTGCATCGTGGCGGTAGGATCGTGGACAAGCGCGATGAGGCCGGCGTGCACGTCTTTCTGACCAACCGCCTCAGCGTGCCGCCCGAGGAGATCATCCGCCGCTATACCCGCCGGTGGAGGATCGATGACGTTTTCGAAGAGATGAAGGACTCTCTGCACTTCGACCAGTACCAGGTGCGAAGCCTCAAGGCAATCGAGCACACGTGGCACCTAGCCTTGCCTGCCCACACGTATCTGCAGGGCTTGCGACTGGCGGTCTTCAAGCTGACCAACTGCAAGCGCCGCATGACGTTAGGCGATGCCCTCGCGCTACATCGCGCCCTCAACGACCACCAGGCGCTCGGCTGCATCCGGCGCAATCCCGACCTCTTCCGCCTCATCTGGATAACGGATCAGCTGGTGGCCTGAAGTCCTAACAAAGTTCTAACAAAGTCCAACATGAACCTCAGGCTCACCCACAGAGGATGAAAATGGGCCTCTTGTGTGGAGCAGTGAGAAACACTCGTTACGCTTCCCCAATATATGAACAAAAGGTGACCGCAGAATCTACCATATTCCGCCGTAAGTCATTGGTGAACAATACGTTACGTAGTGTTCAAAAAGCGCCACGCCCAAAAGGTTTACTGTAAGCTCATGCCATTCGTCACATGCCTGAGCTGGATCGCCCCTATGGCTGGGCTCCACAGTGCATTGTTCTTACACGCCATTCAGCGGTCAGAGATTTGCTTATTCTGATTCCACCACTTCATCCACATCGCCGGGTCGTCACCAAAGTCTCTGCCGGTTATTTCCCCCAAGGACTTGCGGGCAGCATTTATGATACCGGCGTTGCCATCTTCCAAAGCCGATATCAGGGCAGGTATCGCGGCTGGATTCCTGATCTGTCCGATAGCCTCAACTGCTCGTAGTCGGACTTCGGACTCCGCGTCATTCAGGGAGCCTAACAGGTAGGACAGAGCCTCATTGCTCTTAAGCTCCCCCAGTGCAGAGATAGCAGCAGCCACGCGAGTCGGTTCTCTCTGTGTCTTGAGGCTCTCCAATATTGGTCCAACAGCACGGGGATCCTTGATGCTTGCAAGGGCCTCGACGATAGAGCAATAAGCTGCTTCATCGGCCAAAGAGGCTGCTAG
>DATLAR010000199.1:0-3253 GCA_035527355.1 Planctomycetota bacterium | reverse complement strand
GCCCAGCCCGCCCGCGAGAATGACGCCTTTCATCAATAGTCCTTTCTGACCCAATCGTACGGGACCTGCGGGCTGTGAGCCGGGATGCGGAACTCGTCGGGCTCGGCAGGGTTGTACGGCTCCGACGGACAATTCAGCACGATCGCTTCCGTGTCGCTGATGCACTTGAAGCCGTGGATCACTTTCGGCGGAATCTGGAGGAGTTCCGTGTTGTGCGTACCGATGAAAAACTCGTTCACCTCACCCCTGGTCGGCGAGCCTTCCCGGTCGTCATACAACACGATCTTCATCATTCCAAGGATGACCACGAAGTTGTCGTACTGCTTCTTGTGGTAATGCCAGCCCTTCACCACGCCGGGGTAGGCCGAGGTGACGTAAATCTGGCCGAATTTCACGAACAGGTCGTCGTCGCACCGCAGGATTTCCATCAGCCTGCCGCGCTCGTCCGGGATCACTCTCAGCTTCTTCGTCTTCACGCCGTCGATCATCGGGTTCTCCTCGTGCAGTGTGCCTGGATTCACATTCTATAGTAACGGCTGGAAGAGGTCAATGGTTAATAGAAGCGAAATCAGTGCGGCCGTCCGCGAGGTTGCCGACCAGCCGCGGCCGCTCGGTCCGCAGGAGCTTCATGAATAATTGTAAGTGGAATTTGAGCTTGACGTTTCGGCTGTATCACGATATCATACATGCTGGTCGGACGGCGCGTGCGAACAGAGGAGTCTCACATATGCTCTTAGATGGCTGGTGCGGGAATTCCTCACCGGCCGGCTGCGGGTCGGACGCCAGGAGGATGACTCATGACCCTTACACCATTGACCGAGCGAAGCGAGATAGAGACGGCCTTCCGTGATATGACGGAGCGCCTGAAGTCGGGCACCCAAGCGTTTGACCGCAAGATCGGCTACCACAGCGGCTGTGTCGAGCACACCGTCTATTGGCACAGCGGTCACGGCTTCTGGTGGCTTTTTGACCCGAAGCATGCCAAGACCAAAAATTGGTGCTGTTACGGGACAGACGATCCTGAAAACCAGAACATGCTCTCGATCACCGTGGAAACAAACACGCCTTACGAGGGCGTGAACAGGAGCATCGGCGGCGTGTTCGTCCGGGACGACAACGGTTGCGTGTACCTCGCGCATTTAGGCAACGTTGGCGGCGGTCGGCCAGGGATCGGCAAGCAGGCATTCTGGGAATCGGAATCTTACGACATCGATCTAGTGCAGACCGTCCGGTGGCCCGATCGTCGGGAGTCCCGCGTCATCGTTGTCGGCCCCGTCGACAGTGATCATCTTCCGGCCGACATCGCCCTGTTCGTTCGCGAAGTGGCAAAATTCAAGGCTGACGCGACCAGCGGGAGGACCGTCGTGCACCGGGAGCGGCTTCGCCGCATCTTCATGCCGGAGTTTGAGGGTCCGCGCCGTGGCTATACACCTCCCAGCGAGATTGAAGCCTGGTGCGACCACGGCGTAGTCGTCAACCGGCTGCATGAGGCGCTCACGGAGGCTGGGCACAATTCGGTCAATGACCGACGCGACCTGTACATCTTGGCTGGCGATGACGTGACGCACCTGTTTGAGGTCAAGACAGATCTTTCGTCGACAAGCGTGTACCAGGGCGTCGGTCAGTTGATGCTGCACGGTGCCGTCCAGGCCCCAGCCCCCCGGCGTATCTTCGTCGTGCCTGGTCTGCCGAACAGGGCGACGCGGCAGGCTCTGAAGCGCTTGGGCATTTCGGTGCTGATCTTCGAGTGGGAGGATGGAGACGTAGTCTTCCCGGGCTTGGAGCACGTGCTGGGATAGCGACAAGGCCGGGCGCGGGCGAGCCTGGGAAAACCGGGGAATCAGGTTTTCTCCGGTTTTCTAGTTGCCTAGTTGCCCCGGTTTTCGTGTGTTCGTCAGTAGTTCCTGCTTGCCCCTGCAAGCCTCTTGCATCACTGCACTCCTGCCATCCGGTACGGCGGAATTTGAGCTTGACGTTTCGGCTGTATCACGATATCATACATGCTGGTCGGACGGCGCGTGCGGGTAACGCAGATGCTGCACCCTCGCGGGCGGCCGTCCACATCACAGAAAGGAACACCATGAATTCACGCGAACGCGTCGCCGCCACACTCGCCAAGGAAAAGCCCGATCGTCTGGCCGTCCACGAAGGCCTGTGGAGCGAGACGGTTGACAAATGGCGCAAGGAAGGCCACCTGCCGGCCGACGTCGATCCCGCCGATTTCTTTGAATACGACCTCCGCGGCATCTGCTGGTACAATACGTCGCTGCAGCTTGCCGAGGAGAAAATCTCGGAGACCGACGAGTTCATCATCAGCAAGGATGCCAACGGCGTGACCGCCAAGCGCGTGAAAGGCGAGAGCGGCCACACCCCGCACTGGATGGACTGGACGATCAAGACCCGCGACGACTGGTTCGCGCACAAGGGCCGGCTCGCGTTCAACCGCGAGCGCCTGCCGGCCGACATCGCGGAGAACAACAGGAAGCTCCACGACCGCGGCCTGTTCACCATCTTCACCGGCGTCGAAGCCTACGAGTGCGCCTGGCCCGTCTTCGGGCAGGTCCGCATCTTCGAGCTGATGATGGACGATCCCGACCTCATCGCCGACGTCTTCAAGACCTACACTGACCTCGTCATCGCCGGGGCCGACTGGCTGCTGGCGAACGGCGTGGACTTCGATGGCGCCTTCTTCTGCGGCGACATGGGCTACCGCAACTCCACCCTGTTCAGCCCGCGAATCTACAAGGAGTTGCTGTGGCCGCAGCACAAGCGGATGTGCGACTACTTCCGCTCGGTCGGCAAGCCCGTGATGCTGCACTCGTGCGGGCGGATTCTCGCCCTCATCCCCGACATCATCGCGGCCGGGTTCGCGTCGCTCAATCCGCTGGAAGCCAAATGCGGGCAGGACGTCCGCGAGTTGACGAAAATCTACGGCAAGCAGATCGTGTGGGACGGCAACATCGACGTTCGCAAGCTCAGCGGCACGAAGGCCGACGTCGAGCAAGAAGTGCTCAGCAAGCTTTTCGCGGCGGCGAAAGGCGGCGGAATGATCTTCCATTCCGACCACAGCGTGCCGCAGACCGTGTCGTTCGAAAACTACAAGTACGCAGTAGAGTTGGCGCGAAGTTTCGTTCCGTAATGGCGGGCGGCGGGCAACAGTGGTGAGGAGCAAGAGGTTCTCATTCCTTGTTCCTTGTTCTCTGTTCCTTGTTCTTTCTTCTCTTTATTCTTCATTCCCTCTTTCTTGCAAGGA
>DATLAR010000198.1:0-7123 GCA_035527355.1 Planctomycetota bacterium | reverse complement strand
ATTGCAATGGGCCACGCCGGGATGCGGTATTCGCTTCCCTCGCGCGAGCTTATTGCCGATATTATCGAGGCTACCACCAATGCTCATTGCCTCGATGGATTGGTGCTGCTCACAAACTGCGATAAAATCACGCCCGGCATGCTGATGGCGGCGGCTCGGCTGGATATCCCCTGCATCGTTGTCACCGGCGGGCCCAGCATTTCCGGCCGCTATAAAATGCGCAAGCTCGATCTGGTTCGCGACACCTTCGAGGCCGTGGGACGCAGGCGGGCCGGCAAGATCGACGACCGCGAGATGGCTTGCATCGAGATGGAAGCTTGCCCGTCGGCCGGCTCTTGCCAGGGGCTCTACACGGCAAACACGATGAGCTGCATCACGGAAACGATGGGAATGTCGCTGACAGGCTGCGGCACGTCGCTTGCGTTCTCCTCGTTCAAGAACCGCCTGGCCTACCTCAGCGGTGTGAAGGCGGTGGAGTTGGTGGAGAAAAATATCACGCCGCGGAAGATCATGACGAAGGCCGCGTTTGAAAACGCGATCATAGTGGACATGGCCTTGGGCGGCTCGACGAATACCTGTTTGCATGTGCCTGCCATCGCCAAGGAGGCGGGCGTGCGGGTAGACCTGAAACTTTTTGACTCGATCAGCAGGAAAACGCCCAATATCACCAAGCTGCGCCCGGGCGGCGAGCACTTCATGGAAGACCTCGAGTACGCGGGCGGCATTCCGGGCGTGCTGAAGTCGCTCAGGTCCCTGCTGAAGGACAATCCGACCGTGAGCGGGCCGACAATCCACGAGATTGCGGACGCCGCGGAGATCAACGACGACAACGTGATCCGCAGCCTCGACCGCGCCTACAGCAAGGAAGGCGGCATCGCTGTTCTATACGGCAATATCGCTCCGGGCGGCTGCGTGGTGAAGCAGACGGCGGTGGGCGACGAGGCGAAGACGTTCACCGGCAAGGCGCTGGTTTTTGACAGCGAAGAGCTTGGGATGAAAGCGATAATGAGCGGCGAGATCAAGCCGGGCATGGCGGTAGTTATCCGTTATGAAGGCCCCAAGGGGGGCCCGGGCATGCGCGAGATGCTCTCGCCTACGGCGGCGATCTCGGGGCTGGGCCTCGAGGGCAAGGTGGCGCTGCTCACCGACGGCCGCTTTTCGGGCGGCACGCGCGGCCTGAGCCTGGGCCACGTATCGCCTGAGGCGGCATCGGGCGGCGCAATCGCCCTGGTGCAAGACGGCGACGAGATCGAGATAGATATTCCGGCCCGGCGGGTGAACGTGAAACTGAGCGACGAGGTGCTGGCGAAGCGCCGCAAGAGCTGGCAGGCGCCGCGGCCGAGAGTGACCAGCGGCTACCTCGCCCGATACGCAAGACTTGTAACCTCCGGCGAGACGGGCGCGGTGCTCGAGGACTAGCCCTCGAATTGATTTTTGCCGGCTCGATTTCGAGCTGCGAAAACCGGGCCTGCGCCCGCCCAAGCCCGATTTACCCGGTGGTGTAACGGTAACACAGCAGATTTTGGTTCTGCTTTTCCAGGTTCGAATCCTGGCCGGGTAGCCAGTTTGGAAGCACGATGGCCACAGGCGGCCAGAGCCCGCGCCAAACAGCTTCACAGGGTTCTTTGCAAGGATAACCCAGAGATGAAAATCTTTTCAGGGCGTGCCAATCGAAAGCTTGCGGAAGACATCTGCAAGTGCCTCGGGATTCCTCTTGGAAACGTTACCATCGGCAGTTTTCCCGATGGCGAAACGAACGTGAGGCTCGACGAGGACGTGCGCGGCCGGGATATTTTCCTGGTGCAGCCCACCTGCCCGCCGGTGAATACCAATCTGCTGGATCTGCTGATAATGACCGACGCAATGCGGCGTGCATCAGCGATGCGGATAACGGCGGTGATTCCGTATTTCGGCTATGCCCGGAAAGACCGCAAAGACGAGGGGCGGGTGCCGATCACGGCCAAGCTGGTGGCAAACCTGATTACTACGTCAGGCGCCGACCGCGTGCTTGCAGTAGACCTGCACGCCGCGCAGATACAGGGGTTTTTCGACATACCCGTGGATCACCTGTATGCTGCGCCGGTGATGCTGCGCTACTATAGAACGAAGGCCATCTCCGATCTCACGGTGGTGGCGCCCGACGTGGGCAGCATAAAGATGGCCCGCGCCTATGCCAAGGCGTTGTCGGCCGGCCTCGCGGTGGTAGACAAGCGCCGCATCTCGCCCGATTCGGTGGCTATGGGCTACATAATGGGCGACGTGAAGAACCGCAACGTGCTGATGGTGGAAGACATGATCTCCACCGGCACGTCGCTGTGCGAGGCGTGCAACGTGCTGAAGGAAAACGGCGCCAAGGATGTTTACGTGGCGGCCACGCATCCCGTGCTCTGCGGGGAGGCGTGCAACAAACTGTGCAGGTCGAGCCTTACCGAGATAACGGTTACCGACAGCATTCCGCTGCCGGAAAATGTGCCGGCCGCAATCAAAGTGGTGTCTATCGCGCCTATGCTGGCGGAAGCAATACGCAGAATACATACGAATGAATCAGTGAGCTCACTGTTCAACCTGTGAGCGGATTCGGAGTGGAAAAATGGCGGAAACAACTACTATTCCAACGATTGATGCGGGAATTCGGCCGGAGAAAGGCTCGCAGGTAGCCAGGCGTCTGAGGCTGAAAGGCCTGGTGCCCGCGGAGCTATACGGGCATCACCAGGACAACGTGCACCTGAGCGTGCGGCTCGATGAGATTTCAAAGCTGCTCTCGCACGGCGTGCAGCTCGTGTCGCTGAATTTCGACGGCAAGAGCGAGCGTGCCCTGATCAAAGACGTCCAGCACAACTACCTTGGCGACGGCCTGATGCACGTGGATTTTGCCCGCGTGGCGCTCGACGAGAAGGTGAAGGTGAACGTGGCAATCGATTTCCACGGCACGCCCGTAGGGCTCGCGCACGGCGGCGTGGTTGAATACCACATCACCGAGATGGAAGTGGAATGCCTGCCGATGGCTATTCCCGAGAGCATCCGCGTGAACGTCGACAACCTCGACATCAACCAGTTCATCCACGCGCGCGACATCGTGGCGCCCGAGGGTGTGAAGGTGCTCGAGGACCCCGAAGCGATCATCGCGGCAGTGCACGTGGCCAAGGCGGCTCCGACCGAGGTGCTGGGTGCCGAGGTCGTTTCCGAGCCCGAAGTGATCGGCGAGAAGAAGAAAGAGGAAGAGGAGGAGTAATCCTCCTCGCCATTCCGTGCTAGATGAAGATCATAGTCGGCATCGGCAACCCAGGCCGGCAGTACGCCGGTACGCGGCATAATGCCGGCTACAGGGTCATTGAAAATCTGGCGCAGAAGCTGAGCGCATCGGCAGGCCGCGAGCGGTTTGAGTCGATCTTCCAGGAAGCGATGATCGGCGGCGAGAAGGTGATCCTGATGCGGCCGCTCACGTATATGAACCTCTCCGGCATGGCGGTGCGCCGCGCAGTCGATTGGTACGATTGCCCGGTGCAGGACGTGTTGCTGGTGTGCGACGACCTGAATCTGCCGGTCGCCGCAATCAGGGTCCGCGCCTCAGGCCGCAGCGGCGGGCACAACGGCTTGCAGTCGGTGATAGACCACCTGGGCGCCACCGATTTTCCGAGGCTGCGGATCGGCATCGGCAGCCCGCCGCCGCACGTGGAAGGCGCCGATTACGTGCTATCGAGGCCGCCGGGCGAGGAGAACGCGCTGCTCGAAGTGGCATTTGCCGAGGCCGCCGATGCAGCCATCCTGTGGGTGAAGCGCGGCATCGCGGAGTGCATGAACGAGTATAACCGCAAGGCCGCCACGGACCAGCCGGACGGCGACACGCCGGCTTAGGCATTGGGTCTTTGCCGCTTTAGCAGGAGCTTTTCAACAATTACCGTGACTGGCGGCTTCCAGAAGCCACCGGGACCGCCGGCACGATCCATATACAAACGGTATCAGGTTTGAACCCGGCCACGACGGCCGCCAACGTTTTTGCAGGAGATAACCAATTTGAGACTGTACGAGGGAATGTTTATTCTCGACGACGCCCGCTGTGCGGAAGACTACAACGGCACCGTTGAAAAGGTGCACGAGATACTGCGCCAGAGAGGCGCCGAGATAGTAGACTCTCGCAAGTGGGAAGAACGAAAACTCGCTTATCCGATCCGCCGCCATCACCGCGGCGTTTACGCATTGATTCATTTCAACGCCCCTACCGAGGCCATTGCTGCAATTGAGCGGCAGGTGCGGCTGGCAGCGGACATTGTGCTGCGCGACATGATCATTGTAGACGAGGACGGCACCACGATGGGCCCGGAGAAGGAAGCCGAGAGGTCTATGGCCCAGCGGCCGGCCGAGCCTTCGGAAGCGCCCGCGCCCGCCGAGAAACCGGGAGCACCCGCGGAGGTGCCCGGCGGCGGTGAGGGCGTGGTCGAAGAAGAACCGGCCAAACCCGGCGAGGGCGAGGAGGAAACGTAGTCTGGGCTTCCAGGAACGCCGGTGCAGCCGGTGAATGGGCCGTGCAGGTTTTGAGAACCGTGCCGGCAGAAAGGCGGGCTTTATGGCAAACTTCAACAAGGTTATCCTCGTGGGCAACCTCACGCGCGATCCGCAGATGCGCTATACGCCCAGCGGCACGGCCGTGTGCGACTTTGGTGTTGCAGTAAACCGCCAATGGAAATCGCAGGACGGCGAGAACAAGGAAGATGTGTGTTTCATCGACGTGAGCGCGTGGGGCCGCACGGGTGAAGTGATAGCCGAGTACAAGAAGAAGGGCGACCAGATCCTGATCGAGGGCCGCCTGCAGATGCAAACCTGGCAAGGCCAAGACGGGCAAAAGCGAACCAAGCACGTGGTAGTTGCCGAAGCCGTGCAGTTCCTCGGGCAGCGCCGCGAAGGCGGCGGCAGCGACCAGGGGCAGAGCAGGCCGCCGCGGCAGGCGCAGCCGGCGCAGGGCGGTGGGCAGCAGGCACCTGCCGGCGGGCAGCAGGCACCGGGCCAGTCCGGCTCGCACAGCGATCCGCCGGCCGATTCATTTGGTGGCGACGAAATACCTTTCTAAAAAACTGATTTTTCCGGAGAATGAACATTTACACGCAAAAGAAACGATTTACCCGGCAAGAGAAAAGCCGCTGCCGATTCTGCAGAACGGGCGAGCACAAGATCGATTACAAGGACGTTGGCGACCTGCAGAAGCTGTCGACCAGCCAGGGCAAGCTCTTTTCCAGGAAGCGCTCGGGCAACTGCGCCCGCCATCAGCGGCAGGCAAAGGAAGCCATCAAGCGTGCACGCTTCCTCGCCTTGCTTTCATACGTTGGTGAATAACGACACCAGGAGCCACGCCCGGCCGTGCTCCTATCGATTTGAACCTGGAGAATTCGGATGGAATTGTTGCTGCGTCAAGATGTGGAGAAACTGGGCAATCGCGGCGACGTTGTGAACGTCTCCGACGGCTACGCCCGAAATTTCCTGATCCCGCGCGGTATAGCCACAAAGGCCACCGCTGAAAACAAGAAGACACTCGAAGTGCAGCGGCACGCCGAGGAACGCCGCCAGGAAGCCAAGGTGCAGGAGCTGCTGGAAACCGCAAAGAAGGTGCAGTCGATTTCCTGCACCGTTTCTGCGCCGGCCAGCCCCGAAGGGCATCTATTCGGCTCCATCGGCCCCGAGCAGATAGCCGCGGCATTTCGCGCCGATGGAATGCCCATCGAACCCAAGATGATCCAGATGGACGCTCCAATCAAGGAACTGGGCGTCTTTACCGTGACCGTAAGGATCACTCCGGACGCCAAGGCGGTGACCAGAGTTTGGGTGGTGGCACAGTAGTCTCTTCAACAGAGCCCATACGGAGCTTGCGCTTTGTGTGGGCTTTGTTTCGATCATTTGAGCCAGCACAATGAACGATGATTCTCTGCTCGAACGGTTGCCGCCGCAAAACACCAAGGCAGAAAGCGCGCTCATCGGTTCGCTGCTGCAGCAGCCCGAACTTGCCGGCGATATCATCCAGATCCTGACCAAGGATCACTTTTACTCGCCCGAAAACCAGATCATATTCCAGGCGGTCCTAAGCCTCTACGACAGCCACCGCCCCGTCGATCTCCTCACGCTTCAGGAAGAGCTGCGAAAAGAGAACCTGGGCGACCCCGCGAGCCTGCTCGAAAAGCTCAGCTCCATGATGGAATCGGTGCCGTCGGCCGCAAACGCCGCCTATTACGCGCAGATGATACGCGACAAGGCCATAGCCCGCCAGCTCATCAGCGCCTGCAACGAAATTGTGAAGGAAGCCCACCAGCCCACCAAGGAAGTGCGCGCGCTGGTCGAGCACGCCGAACAGCGCCTGTTTGCCATAAGCCAGGATCGCCTCTCGCGCGATGCGGCACCGATCTCGCAGGTGCTGAACGACGCCTTTCGGATCATAGACGAGCTGCAAACCGGCATCCTCACCGGCCTGCCCACGGGCTTCAGCGATCTGGACGAGCTGATCGGCGGGCTGCATCCCTCCGAGCTGACCATCCTGGCCGCGCGGCCCAGCATGGGCAAAACCACCCTCGCCCTCAACATCGCCCAGCACGTGTGCATGGACCTCAACAAGCCGGGTGTCATATTCAGCATGGAAATGGCGAAGGAGCAGATCGTGCTGAACATGCTGTGCGCCCGCGCCCGCGTGGAAAGCCACCGCGTGCGCCGAGGCTTTGTTACCGACGCCGAAATGGGCAAGCTCACGCAGGCCGCCGGGCACATCCAGCAGTCCACGTTTTTCATCGACGATACGCCGGGGCTGTCGATCATGGAGCTTCGGGCCAAGTGCCGCCGTCTGAAGGCGCGCCACGATATTCAGATCGTTTTCATCGACTACATTCAACTGATGGAAGGCAGCGACGCGTTTCGCGAGAATCGCCAACAAGAGATCACCGAGATATCCAGAGGGCTGAAGACAATCGCGAGGGAATTGAACGTGCCGGTAATCGCGCTCTCCCAGCTCAGCCGCGCCACCGAGGCGCGCGAAGGCCACCAGCCGAGGATGTCGGACCTGCGCGAGTCCGGATCAATCGAGCAGGATGCCGACGTGGTGGCCTTGCTCTACCGCGAGGACTATTATTACCCCGACCGCCGGCCGAAC
>DATLAR010000197.1:0-3181 GCA_035527355.1 Planctomycetota bacterium | reverse complement strand
TCTGCCGCGCGGTCCGCAGCAGTAGTAACAGCCGCAGGTGATGCCTTCGTTTACAAAATCGAGCGCGGTGGAGATCGTTGGGATGGGCAGATCGGTGATGTGCTGCCGGCCGAATTCGATCTGCGAGAGGGCGTCCATCGTCTGCATCCACGGGGCGAGCTCGCGAAGCAGCGCCCGCGCGGCCGCGTAATTCTGAAGGTGTTCGGCACCGTGGGGCTCGTCCGACACGTGGAACATCGAGCGGCCGAGGATTTTCTCGTCGGCGAGGAACCGCCGGAGTTGCGGCAGGTATTGCGAGAGGAATTCGCGATAGGTGTGGGACGTGGCGGCGGTGTCGTGCGGCCACAGCAGTTTCTCGTCGCAGCCCTGGCCCTCGTAGATGCGAATGGCGTGCTGTGCGCCCCACTGCGTGAACGGATGGCTCCACTCGAAACGCGCGACGCCGCACTTCTTCGCGATGCCGATGTAACGCCTCACGTCGGACCAATCGAAGGTGTAAGCCGTCGAGCGGCGGGCGACGCCTCCCTCAACACGCACACGCAGGAGCTGGCAGGGGCGTTTCACGCCGTCCAGCGGCGGAGTGAATACCGGCACATAGAGCGTGTCCTGCCCGTGCTCGACGACGTTGCGCACGTATGCCGGCAGTATCTGCCAGAACCGCTCGTCGAACATCTCCGTCTTGTACCAGTCGATCAGCGAATCCACGTAGAACCAGTGGGTGACGGCGAGCCCCTTGCGCTCGCCGAGGACGACATCGTGCAGGCGGACGCGTGCGGTGGCGGCGATCGGCTTGCCGCGCTCGGGGATGATCGTTACGCGGATGGTGTGCATGCCGGGCGTGGCGGCTGGGCCAGGGCGCACGGTTATCCAAAACGCGTGCGTCTCGCCGGGCGGCAGCAGCAGCGAGTCGTCGTCAAACAGCGGATCGGGCACGAATCCGGGAATCCGCCCCAAGCCGTCCACGTCGGCGGGGTCGGGTTCAACCGGCGGATTATGGTGAAGCACGGGCACGTAGCCAACGCGGCGGACGCGCACCAGCCAGCCGGCCGGGCCGGCGGCCTCCACGCGCACGCGCCGGCGGTCTTCGGCGTCAAGCCGCACGCAAGCCTGAAAGCTGAACTGCTCGTTCAGGGCGGCATCAATCGCCAGCGGCCGCGGCCTGCACGCGGGCGAGAGAGGAAAATGCCGGACGAATGATGAAGCGAGCCACGCGCCAAGCGCCATGCTGAATCTCCTGCAGAACTGCTGCGCCGAAGACATTGCCTTTTGCGGCAGATTATATACAATATGGTGTAACAGGGCAAGCTGATTCGCCGGGCGGGCGTTGCCGGCAAACCGCCGGAATTATCGCGGCTGTTCTTCGAGCCGCGGAAGCGTCGCCTGCAGCCGCGCCTGAAGTTTCAGCCGCACGCTTGTAGAATAGCCCCAGTCAACAATGTTACCCGGATGCGGCAGCAACCGCCGCAAAGACAACATGATGAAGAAAGAACTCCCGCTGCTGTTCGACATGCAGGCGCCGGAAGCGGGCGTACCCAGGATTTTCGGTGAAGAGACGGTGCGCACGGCAAGCGGCTCTTACAAGAGAACCACCGGCGAGTTTTGGACCGAGCAACAGCGGCAGATGCACTCGCTGCATTACATCGTGAGCTATCGGGCGTCGTTCAAACCGGAGCTGCCGGAGTTTTTCATCTCGCGCTATTCGAAGCCGGGGCAGGTGGTGCTCGATCCGTTCAACGGCCGCGGCACCACCGCGTTGCAGGCAAACCTGATGGGCCGGATCGCGTTCGGCGGCGATGTGAACCCGATGTCCGAGCGGATATCGTATCCGAAAACGAGACCAGTGACGCCCGCGGAGCTGAAGCACGCACTCGATGCCATCCCTCTCGATCCCGACACCCCCGTTGAGGGCGAAGAAGCATTCGCGATGTTCTACCATCCGCAAACTTTTCGCGAAATCGCGGGGCTGAAGCGCTGGCTGCGAACCCACCGCACCGACGCCGACCGATTCATCGAGCTGGTGAGCCTGTCGCGGCTGCACGGCCATTCCACTGGCTTCTTAAGCGTCTATTCGTTTCCGCAAATTTCGGTGCCGCCGGAAAACCAACGCAAGATCAACGAGCGGCGCGGGCAAACGCCCGACTACCGCCCGATCAAGCAGCGAATCCTTCGCAAGGCCCAATTATCGCTGCGGGACGCCGACGTTGCGGCGATCCGCTCGGCCGCCGAGCATAACCGTTTTCATGTATGCGATGCACGCGCCCTCAGCTTTCCCGATGCCTGCGCCGACCTCATCGTCACCTCGCCGCCGTTCCTCAACAAGGCCGACTACATGCTGGACAACTGGATGGAGCTCTGGTTCCTCGGCATCCCGGAGGAGCCGCTTCGCGAGGCGGTGGTTCAGACGAGCAGCCTGAAGCGCTGGATCGAGTTCATCTCGCCCGCCATCGCCGAGATGGGCCGCGTGCTGCGGCCGGGCGGCGTGGCCGTCATCGAGGTTGGCGAGGTGGAGCACAAGAAGGAAATGGTGCACCTCGACGAGGTGATCGTGCAGATCGTTGAAGACCTGCACGGCGCAGGCTCGAAGCTTGCCGTGGAGCTGGTGATGATCCACGAGCAGAATTTCACCAAGCTTGCAAATTGCTTCAAGGTGGACAACAACAAGAAGGGCACGAACACGCACCGGTTGGTGGTGCTGCGGAAAGAGTAAGGAAAAGGAGCGCAGAATGATTTTGGGCAGAATGATTTGAAGAAATGCTCCTGCACTCTTCTCCTATAATTCTGCCCCAGATCATTCTGCATGATTCTTCTCTTATCATTTTGCCCAAAATCATTTTGCATGAAAAGAAAAGAATACAACCGCCAATGACCGATAAATCCGCAGCCGCAGCTTCCCAACCGCGCTTGCCCCGCTACGCCCGCGTGGCGGTGAACCGGCCGGTGCGCAGGGTCTTCGACTACCGCGTGCCGTCGGAGTGGCAGAGCGGCGTGGCAATAGGCAAGCGGCTGGACGTGCCATTCGGCAAGCAGCGCCTCGAAGGCTTCTGCACCGAGCTGCCCGAGAAGCCGCAGGTGTCGGAGGTGAAGGACATCTTCGGGGTGCTGGACGACGAGCCGCTGGTGACGCCGCAACTGATGCTGCTGACGAAATGGATGGCCGAATACTACCGGTGCGCGTGGGGCG